>CAMERU010000059.1 GCA_945935925.1 uncultured Clostridia bacterium
AACAGGGGGACGGGGTGGTTATTATTACGCTGTCAATATCTGCGCAGCTGTTTTAAGGCAACATCTCCTTTGCCGACATATGTCTTTTACAATAGAATACCATAACATGATTTTCGGGTGACGCCGACAGCATTACCGACCTGTGCCCTTGACAAAATTGCCGAAAAATGTTACAATACCTAAAAAATTGCTGACCTGCTTATATAAGGAGAAAAATGATAATCGTCGACTTTGAGAAAAAGCATATTGATGAAGCGCGCGCCGTCGCGCTGTCGAATTACAACGAGGAAAGGCGGCTCGTAAAGGAACTGCCCGAAATAAACGATCTGCCGGATATGACCATGTTCGCGGAAAACGGGCTCGGCGTCGCGGCGTTTGAAAACGGGAAAATGACGGGGTTTCTGTGCTGCTTTTCGCCGTGGGACAATGCCTTCGGCACGGCGGCAAGGGGTACGTTTTCGCCGCTCCACGCGCACGGTGCCGCCGCGGAAAACAGGGTAAGGGTATATCGCAGTATGTACAAGGCTGCGGCGGAAAAATGGGTGAAAGCTCACATCACATATCACGCCGTTTCGCTGTATGCCCACGACGAAAAGGCATTACAGGCTTTCTTTCTGTACGGCTTCGGCGTGCGCTGCTCCGACGCAATAAGGCACACGGAAGGCGTCGCCTGCGGCGCTCCCGACAACATATCTTTCCGCAGGATTTCGGCAGGGGAGGCGCCCTCCGTGAGAGAAATGCGCCGAATGCTTTCCGAGCATCTAGGCGACAGCCCATGCTTCATGTATTCGGACGAAAGCGAGTTCCGCAGTTGGCTTGAAAATGCGGAAAAGCGCGGGTCGGTAATTTATACCGCGCAGGCAGTCGCCACAGGGAGCTCTCCCGTTGCTTTCATTGAGGTAACGGACAGCGGCGAGAATTTCGTGACCGATACGGCTTGTATGAAAAATATCTGCGGAGCGTTCTGCCTTCCCGAATACAGGGGGACGGGAGTTTTCGTCGCGCTGCTCGGTTTCGTGTTGAACAGCCTGCGAAACGAGGGCGCAGAGCTGCTCGGCGTGGATTACGAAAGCTTTAACCCCAATGCCCTCGGCGCATGGGAAAAGTATTTCACGCCATACACGAGGAGCGTTGTGCGCAGGATAGACGAGGGCGTGCTCAGGAAATATCCGCTGTAAAATACGGCGCGGGCAGCAGCTTACGGCATCTTTAGGGAACAGCCGCGATCGGTATCGCCGCCGGAACGGGATCCTCAGGCGCTCTATAAGCTTGTCGTTGCCGAAGATGTCGGGCAGCTTCCTGACGGATCAGCCGACAAGCGAGTTCGCCTGAATGCCGAGCATATCCATTGTGCTTTCGCTGACAAAGGTGCTTTTCTTACTGTCTGTATCAATAAGGATATAAATGCCTGTTCTAGTGCAACACCGCACAATTAACGGCTTGATTTTGTCAATATTACTATGCTTAGCAATGGCGCCGCGAGATTTTTACGGTTTTGCGGTCGACATTGATCAACGCTGCAAATTTATAACCGCACAGCAAAATCGCCGACTTCCGTCGGCGAAGTAAAAATCGGAATTTTCCGCAACGAAATGTTGCGGAAAACGTACCTATGCTTAGCAATGGCGCCGCGAGATTTTTACGGTTTTGCGGTCGACATTAATCAACTCCGCAAATATATAACCGCACAGCAAAATCGCCGACTTCCGTCGGCGAAGTAAAAATCGGAGGTTTTCCGCAACGAAATGTTGCGGAAAATAATGACTTCATCGATAAGCCGAGTTCTGTCGCGTATGACCATCTATCTAGCCCCGCCGTCGCCGGCGGGATCAAGCCACCTTTCAACGAAGCGCGCCGAGCAGACGCGTTGCTCTCCGCACCAATCGGTGTTGCATCGGATAGGGTTTACATGGCAGCGCAGTCTCCTGCGCTCCGGTGAGCTCTTACCTCGCCTTTCCACCCTTACAGCGCCCACAAAGTGAGCCTGCGGTATATTTCTGTTGCACTTGCCCTAAGGTCGCCCTCGGCTGACGTTATCAGCTATCCTGCTCTGTGATGCTCGGACTTTCCTCATGACACTCTCGTGCCCCGCGGTCATATAATGAAGTCACAAATAATATTATAGCATTTTTTCTCCGTAAAATCAAGTGCAAAATCAAATTTTTTCGTCAGTTTCGGAAAAGTATCTGCTCCTCGTCAATAATCCCGAACCGCGAAAGCTCCGTACCGTCAAGGTTTTCCCTGTGCATATCCACCGCGGATATCTGTCGGTTTCCGTAGGTGTTGTAGTAGTATATTCCCTTGTCAGCGCTGCAGCAGGAGGTGTATATCGTTATCTCGTACTTCCCGCCGTCAAGCTCGCAGCAGCCGCGCTGCTGGTCGACTGCGCCGAGGATATGGAAGAACTGGCTCACGCTCTCGCTTTCGGAGCTTCCTGAAATGGAATTCATCTTTACAAACGCCGCGCGGACAAATCTCGACTTCGACGAAAGGTCGCCGGGGAGTCCCAGTCCGCCCATGCCGCGGCTGTAACGGCTGAGCGGCAGCTTTTCCGAAAAGGTGTTCACGGGGTCGCGCGGGGACAGGTGCATATAGTCGTTCAGCGCGAACATCTGCTCGTCGAACGGCGGATTGTTCGTCAATACCCCCACGGGGTTGTCGTACACCTTTATTCCGTCCTTTACCGACTCGACGGTTATCGCCTCGTCCCTGTCCGCGATTATCCAGTGCAGCTGCGCGCAGGGGAGCTTGTCGCTGAACGGTATATTCGTTATGTTTATCCGTGCCAGCCGTTCCCGTGCCTCGCGCACCGTCGCGCACTGCGACAGTATCCACGGTATCAACTCGAACTGCGCCACGTTTTCCTTTTCGGGGTCAACCTCGCGGTAGACCGCATTCCCCACGAAATTCAGCCCCGCGATACACAGCCCGCGCTCGTTCACCGCGTCGTAATACAGCGGATATCCCTCCGCAACGTGCGCCATTCCCACTATGGCGTAATGGCTGCCGATCCCGTCCGTGCTGCGGAACGAAAACGGGTAATTCCGCGGCGTTACCGTCACCTCGTCGCCGTAGGAAAATTCATAGTCAAGTGTTCTCCCGAAGTAAAAGCCCTCGGTCTTGTAGGTCGCCGCAGTACACATTGTAAAATTCCTCCAATATCAATTATAGCCGAACAGCACCGCAGCAATAACGCAGCGCGGTGCTGTTACAAGTTTTAAGGCAACACTGCATAATTATTTTCGTTCGATTGCGCCGCAGATTTTTCGTCAGATTGTTCAAATTTGACGCAGGCGGGCTTACGCCCGTCAAGGATAATTTGGGCAATATGGCGGAAAATATGCAAGCAAGCGGACGGGACGACTGCGTCGGTCCGGGAAAAGGCGTTAGCCGTTAATTGTGCGGTGTTGCCTTAACAAAACTATTTGAAATTATTCCGTCCTCAGCGCGACAACAGGGTCTTTCTTCGCCGCCATTCCCGCAGGGAAAAGTCCCGCAATGAATGTGAGCAGCATACTTATCACCACAAGGATAACTCCACCCTGCCACGGGAGCGTGGAGGCGATGTTGTCGATGCCGGTCAGGCTGTGGACGATAGCGGTTATCGGGATATTCAGCAGCACCGTCACGCCTATTCCGATTGCGCCCGCGACAAAGCCAACGATGAGCGTTTCCGCGTTGAATACGTTGGAGATGTCATGCTTGGAGGCTCCGATAGCGCGCAGTATGCCGATCTCCTTTGTGCGCTCGAGAACCGAAATATAGGTGATTATTCCTATCATTATCGAGGAAACAACAAGGGATATCGCAACGAACGCGATCAGTATGTAGGAAATTGCGTCGATGATAGTGCTTACGGAGGATATCATCAGCCCGACGTAATCGGTGTAGTTTATGACGTTCTCCTGCCTGCCCTCGGATACCATGCGGCTGTTGTAGTCGGCGATGAACTGCGTGAGCTTCTCCTTGCTTTCAAAATCCTTTGCATAAATGGACATTCCGTTCGGCTTGGAGAGGTTGCCCGCGCCAAGCTTTTCGAGGTTGCCGCTGTATGTCGCCTCGGTCGTTGCGGGCTTCTGCGTCATCGTCATCATCTGCTGTATCTGCTCTGTCGTGAGCACGCCCATGAACGCGCTCGAAAGCGCCGCGCTGTCCACCATGCCGAACATTGCCGTCTGCTGCTCCTCTGCGGGAAGCATCATAAGCTGCTGAAGCTGCTCGGGTGTTAGGGAGCTCATAAGCGTCTGCGAGAGCGTCTGTATCTGCTCGGGAGCAAGCATTGCCATAACAGCCTGCATTGCCTCCTCCTGAGACATGGGCTGCTTTTCCTCCTCGCTGCCGTCGGGGAACGCTATTCCGGTGAAAACGTCCGTGTCGGGGTCAGCCTTCTGCTTCTCGACAAGCGCGCTCGAATTTGCCGCCTCGATCATGTATTCCGTCAGGGCGTGGGTGTAACCGATACCGCCGCTGCTTGCTGTGCTGATTATGCTGTCTCCGTCGGGACGGAGTATGCCGACGACCTTTATTTCGGGGCAGTTCTCCATGACCTCAAGCATATATTCATCGTCGCCGCTCATGTCGTCGTAGCCGCCCTCGCCGTTCTCCTTGTAGAAGTCGGAAGCAGTGATCAGGCGGAACCTCAGCCCGAGAAGCTCGTCATAGCTGAATGAAAGGTCGCCCGTGTCAAGGTCGAACGCTTCGCCCGCGATGACCTTTTCCATCATTCCCGAAAGCTCGCTCTGATCGCGCAGACCGAGCGCGTAAAGCGTCACGTCGGACAGCTCGTTGTGCTGATTGACAAGGACGACTACCTCGTCCCAGCTTTCGGGCAGCCGTCCCGCAAGCACCTCGTACTGATTTTCGGTTATCTCGTTGTTAAGAAGCTCCTCCCAAACGTCCGCGCCGTTGGATTGACCGCCGAACATTGACGAATATGTGCCCGACATCTGCGTCATGGTGCTCGCCATGCTTTCGCCCATCATCGCCTCCATTACAGTCGAGGGGTTGACGCGGACAACGCCTCCGTTGACGTCCGTGCCGTAGATGTAGAGGTTCGGGGAGTAGCTGTACTTTATCTCCCTGACATTTTCAAGTATGCCGTCGGGGTCGCTTTCAAGGTATTCCTTAAATTCGGAGAGGTTGTTCGTCTGCATTTCCGACAGCATGGTTTTCATCATCTCTGTCGAAATGTCGTTGGTGTAGATACGGTCGGGGTCGCGGTCGTCGCGGCTTTCCTCTCTTATACCCATCATTGAGGACATAAGGCTGGAATAATCCACCGTTTCCTGCTGAATGGTTATCGGGTAGGAAGCAAGCGTGGAGCGCTCCACCGTGTCTATATAGGTCTGAACGCCGTTTGAAAGCGAGAGTATCAGCGCAATTCCGATGATACCGATACTGCCCGCAAACGAGGTGAGGAATGTTCTGCCTTTTTTGGTGAGCAGGTTATTGCGCGACAGCGCGAGCGCGGTAAGGAACGACATGGAGGTGCGCTTCTTGCTGCCCTTGCTCTGTTTCTTTTTTTCGGGGACAGGCTCCGCGGGCGCCTCCTCCGTGAACGGGTCGCTGTCGGAGATTATCTGCCCGTCGACAAGCCTTACGATACGGGTGGAATACTGCTCGGCAAGGTCGGGGTTGTGTGTTACCATTATTACAAGGCGATCCCTTGCGATCTCCTTTATGAGTTCCATTATCTGAACCGAGGTCTCGCTGTCCAGCGCGCCTGTCGGCTCGTCCGCGAGCAGGATATCGGGGTCGTTGACGAGGGCGCGGGCAATGGCTACGCGCTGCATCTGACCGCCAGACATCTGATTGGGTCTTTTATGTATCTGATCGCCTAACCCCACCTTTTCGAGGGCAGCCCTTGCGCGCTCGCGGCGCTCCGCCTTGGATACGCCCGATAGCGTCAGCGCGAGTTCAACATTGGAAAGCACCGTCTGATGCGGGATAAGGTTGTAGCTCTGAAAAATGAAGCCGACGGAATGATTGCGGTAGGTGTCCCAGTCGCGGTCCTTGAATTTCTTTGTGGACTTTCCGTTGATGATAAGGTCGCCGGAGGTGTACTGATCAAGTCCGCCGATGATATTGAGCAGCGTTGTCTTGCCGCAGCCCGAATGTCCCAGCACCGACACCAGCTCGCTCTCGCGGAAGCGTATTGAAACGCCCCGCAGCGCGTGGACGGTCTCGCCGCCCGCCGAATAGTCCTTGGTTATGTCTTTTATCTCAAGCATGGGTCAAATCTCCTTTCGTTGTGCCCTGCGTCATTTATTCTGTTCGATTTTCAGCCCCGTAACATAATCGGAAAGCGCATTGGTGAACTTAGAATGCAGCTCCACCATAGCGGAGAGCTCCTCCTCCGAAAACGTGGCAAGCGCGGCGTTTAATGCGATAAAGCACTTTTCAATGTTCCGCTTCAGCAGCGCCGAGCCTTTTTCCGTTGTGAATATCCGTATGCTCCTGCGGTCGGAGTCGTCCGTTCTGCGCTCCAGCAGACCGCGCTCCGAAAGGGTTTTCAGCGTCCGCGACACAGCAGGCACGGAAACGCTGAGTTCCGCCGCCGCCTCGTTGACCGTCAGGGCAGCTCCGCTGTCCGCATATGACTGTGCGCAGTACATAAGCGACATTTCCGACATACTTATTCCCTCAAAAAAGCTCGCCATATTGATACTTCCGAAGCGCTGAATGCTTTTTATAAGCTGCGCGCACTTCTCTGCGTTCAGCCGCATTCCTATGAACTGCGGATTTTTCAGCAGTTCTTCAAGCAAACAATCCATATCCTCACCCGACTTTCGTTAACAATGTTATTTAACATGAGAATATTTTAACACCGTTAAGTTTTCGTGTCAATATCCCGCGGGAAATTTCGGCGCATTGCATAATTTTACTTCACCGTCGGCAGAATAATAGATGTATAATCCGAAAAGACGGTGAAAACGAGATGAAAACGGTGAAAAAGACATGGTGCGCGTATTTTGCGGCAGCGGCGCTTATTTCCTCGGCGGGGGTTGCGGCGGTTCTTTGGGGGGCAATTCCGGCCGTCGCTGCGGTATCGGCGGCGCTGGCGGGGGCGTGGTGGACGGCGTACTACCGCGCGCTTGAATACGATTCCTGCGGCGGAATACTCACCGTAAAGAGCGGCGTGTTTTTCCGCCGCGACCGCCGCGTCCGTATCACGGAGATACTTTGGATATCGCGCGCTGCTGTGCGGTTTTTCCGTTCGTCGGCATTATTCACCGTTCTTCACACCGCAGGCGGGAATATTGTAATATTCGGAGAGTTTTCAACAGACGGTTGACATATCACGGCTGTTTTTTAACCATTTCAACCGAGTTTTCAACAGAGAGTAAAAAAATATTTCCGCAAATATCGTCGAAATATCTCGGAAATCGTTGCCGCGAAGCGAAAAATCGGGAAAATACCCGCCGTCAAAACGAGCGGCGGGCAATATCACTGTCAGTAATTTTCTTCCTCGCCGCGCGGTCTGACCGCCTGCGGCAGGAAATCGTATAACTCGTTGTAATTAATCAGCTCGCTTTCGTCGGTGGCTGCGGGAATAAGCCCCGTGCAGTCGTCGGCGGAGCTTGCGTGCATCAGCCCGTCGTCGGGGATCGGGTCGGTGCGCTCGTCGGGATACGGATACATAAATTCACCCCCCACGTTAATTATCGGTGTTTAGCGGCGTAATATCCGTGGAAGAATGCACCGTCCGATGTCCGTCGGCGGTAAATAACAACGAAAAACCGCGCCGCGGCTGTTTCCTCAAAAAAATAACATTAAATGCCCGCTGTAATTGACAGGCGGGTGATTTTGTGGTAGAATAAATATATATTGAGCATTTGAGGGGGGATCACCGTGATCTGCGCGCGCTGCGGAAGAACATTTGACGAGTCAAAGCAGGACTACTGCGGCTTCTGCCGTACCGTTCACAACGCTCAGGGCGAGCCTGTGCGCGGGATAAAGCCCGTGCTTTCCTACATAACCGAAAAATACGGCAGGGACGTGCTGCTCGACAGGCGCAGGACCGACGCGCTCATCGCCGACATATTCCCGAAAGAAACAGCGGCGCGGCGGCTCGCTTATGTCGCGCTGTACGACGGCTGCGCGGCAAGGCTCGCGGCGGTGAGGAACAAGCCGTTCGAGGTCAGGTGCGCGGCGGCGGCGCGCTGCGTCTGCTCCCTGCGGGACGAGCTCGGTCTGCGCGGCAGGGTCGCGGCGGAGGCGGTCGAGGCTGTCGGCTGTGCGATAGGCTGCGAGATAGCTTTCAAGAGATCCGAGCCGTCGCCCGCCGCGGCTTCCGAAAGCAAAAAGAACATCACCGACGCGGCGGAGCAGTATTCCCTCGGGCGGCATTTCGACAGGCTGCGCGACTACGACAAGGCGCTTTACTGGTTCGAGCTGTCCGCATTGCAGGACTGCGGCGAGGCGGAATATTACATGGGCATTTACCGCATGGAGGGCAGGGGAGGACTGCGCGACCTGCCGCAGGCGCGGGAATGGTTCCTCCGCGCGGCGGAAAACGGCGTTGCGGCGGCGGATTATATGACGGGCTACTTCCTCGCGGAGGGAATAGCCTGCGAAATGGACGAGGACGCGGCGTTCTCCCGCTTCATGAAAGCCGCTCGCGCGGGCGACCCCGATGCGGCGAACATCATCGCGCTGTGCTACGAAAACGGAGTTCACACCGAAAAGGACCCCGCCCTCGCGAAGAAATGGCGCAAGTCCGCGCAGAACGGCGTTCCCTTTATTCCCGAGGAAAACGAGCCGCCCGAGCCGCTTGCCGACGACGGGGAAGCGCTGTATCAGAGCGCGCGGCGCTGCCTTTCGGAAAAGGACGCGGAGGGCGCGGCGATGTTCTACAAGCGCGCCGCGGAGCTGGGACACGCGCGGGCGCAGTGCTCCTACGGCAAGTGCCTGTACCTCGGCAGCGGCGTCGCAAAGGACGCGGCGGAGGCTTACAGGTGGTTCCGCGCGGCGGCGGAGCAGGGGCTCGACATCGCGCAGTATAACCTCGGGGTGATGTACCTCAAGGGTGTTTACGTCGAAAAGGACGCGGCGCAGGCAAAGGCTTACTTTGAACAGGCGGCGGCAGCGGGTCACGCCGACGCGGCTAAGATACTCAAAAAATTACGTTGATATTACGGAGGGAAAATATGAAGGCAGCAGTTATTCTCACAAAATGCAGAAAGGATCACGCGCTTTTCGGCATACGCTCGGAGCAGCGCGAGGACGGCGCGTGGTACGCTACATGGGCTTTTAAGGTTTCGGAGCACACCGCCGCGCGCGAAAAGTTCGGCGACACCGAGATAAGCGGCAGCGTTTATGTCACCTCGGAATACCCGTCCTGCCCCTACTGCGGCGCAAAGGGCTTTTTCCAGTGCGCCGAATGCGGTAGGACTACCTGCTGGGACGGCGAGAACGAAACGATATGCGAATGGTGCGGGAACGCGGCGGAAACCTCTGCGGAGGAGAGCTTCGAGTCCCTTGCGGGAGGCGGGTTCTGATGCTGAGGGCAGGGGACAGCGTTCCGCTTGAGCTTGGCGGAGAGGCGCGCGTGACCGCCGTTCTCGGCTCGGGCGGACAGGGTACCGTCTACCGCGCGGAGTTCGCGGGGAAGGAATACGCGCTTAAAATGTACTTCCCGAACAAGCTGCGCAGACCCGACATATTCCGTGAAAATCTCGCGCGGCTGACCGAGGAGAAAAACGAGGACGCGGCGTTCCTCATGCCGCGCCTGCTGACCGCGAAAACAGAGAGCGGCTTCGGCTTTCTCATGGATATTATCCCGCCCGAATACAAGCCGTTTTCCGATATACTCAACGCGCGGGTAAGGTTTTCGGGGCTTTATTCGGTAGTAAATTCCGCGATAAGGATAACAAAGGCGTTCCGCTCGCTCCACAACAACGGAAAGAGCTATCAGGACATGAACGACGGCGGGTTCTTTATCCGCCCCGAGGACGGCGACGTGCTCATCTGTGACTGCGACAACATCGCGCCCTACGGCGAGCATCTCGGCATCGCGGGCAAGCCCGGCTACATGGCGCCCGAGGTAGTGCGCGGGGAAAAGGCTCCCGATAAATACACCGACCGCTATTCGCTGGCGGTAGTGTTATTCAGGCTTCTTTTAAGGGGAGACCCGCTGGAGGGGAGCCGCGTACTTAAAAGCGTCTGCCTCACCGAGGAGGCGGAGCGTCGGCATTACGGCTTCGAGCCGATCTTCGTTTACGACCCGAACGACGACAGCAACCGCCCCGTGCGCGGAGTGCACAATAACATCATTAAATTCTGGAAAATAATGCCCGATTACATACGCGAGGCGTTCATTTATTCATTCACAACGGGGCTTTTCGAGCCGCAGAAGCGGCTTATTGAGAAGCAGTGGCTGGATCTGCTGATACGGCTGCGCGGGGATATCACGGCGTGCCCCTGCGGCGCGCAGGGCTTCTTCTCAACGGCGGAAACGGACGACGAGGGAAAGCTTGTCTGCCCCTGCGGGAAGCACTACCCCAAGCCGCTTGTCCTGAGCGGAGGGAAGAGCGGAGTGCTGCTGTTCGACGGGGCAAGGCTGTTCGACGATGACGTCAATGTTATCGGCGAGGTGGTCAGAAACAAACTCAACCCCGGGCTCTGGGGGCTTAAAAATCTTTCGTCGCAGGCGTGGGAGTGCACCCTCCCGAACGGTACCGAAAAGGAAGTGCCTCCAAACAGTGCGGCGCCCGTTTTCGTGGGGACAAAGGTCACGATAGGCGAAAATGCGTTCGTTATGGAGGAATAACGGCTGATTTGCGAAATAATAGAATACTGCCCGAAACGGGAGCGTTAAGCGCCTGCTTTCGGGCAGTTTTTTATGAAAAATAATACGCAAGAATAAGCTCTGTCACCCTGTCATAGCTGAGCGCGCCGTCCGACACGCCCTGCGCCTTGATGAACCCGTCGTTGACCGCGTGGGACACCTCCCTTACCGCGCCCTTGTGCGAGTTGATATACTCATTCTCCGCCGAGAAGTCGGCGATCATGCCCTCAGTGCAGTGCGCGCGAGCCTGCGCCCACATATCCTTATCATAAGCGTACAGCGCGTTGGAGCAGAACTTGAACGCCTCCATATACCCCGAATAGCGGTACTCCGCATACTCACTGTTTATGCAGGAAAGAAACGCAAGGAAGTTGCATTCGTTCTCGAACGCGATACCCCGCGAATGCGCGCTCTCGTGCGCGGCGGTGAACGGCACGGAAAAATCGGGCTGCGCGATATTGACGTTGCATTCCACGAAGAACGGGAAATACATACCCGTTATTCCCGTGTACGACCACGCCTCGGAAAGCATGACGGGCTTCTGCCGCCAAACCGCTCCCCACAGGAACGGATATTGGTCGTCCAGCGCGTCATAGCCGCTCCCCGCGCGGGTAAGCTCCGTAAAAACATTCTCCGAAAAAACAACACAGCCGTTTTCGTCGGTTTCAAGCCCCTCGCGGGCTGCGGCGGCTCCGTCTGCAAGGATAATGCAGACCTCAAGCAGCTGCTCGGCGGTCTTGTCCGAGGTGTCAAGCTCCATGAGCTGCTCCACAGGCAGGCGGTAGTAATTCGTGCCGTGGCATATCATATACATCAGGCAGACAAAGCCTGCCGCGCAGACCGTTCCGCGACCTGCTTTAAGGGCGGTTTTCATGCGGTGCGGCGACTTTTTAAGCTTTATTATGAGCAGTATCACAAGAAAAACGAAAAGCGGCAGCGCAAGCACGACAAGCAGCTCCGTCAGCGATATCGGGATAATGCTTGTCACAAATCCGAGCGGCACTGTCACTATACGAAACAGTCCCCTTGAAAAAACATACTCGGTAAATTTGGGGAACATCGGCAGCAGAAAATACATTGCCGCCGCAATAATAAGCGGGAGGAATACCCAAGCCGCTTTGATGAATTTTTTCATAATGTCACCTGCCTGTAAGTGCGCGCAGCCTTTCGACGCATTCGGTAATTATGCGCGCAGCATCCCGTATTTCCTCGGGAGTATTGCCGTCGGAAAGGCTGAGCCGCAGCGGGCAGGCTAACCATTTTTCCTCCAAGCCCATAGCGCGCAGCACATGAGAGGGCGCGCCGCTGCCGCTTGCGCAGGCGGAAGCGGAGGAAGCGCACACCCCTGCTAAATCAAGGTTCAGCACCAGCGCCTCGCCCTCTATTCCCTCGAAAGAAAAATTAACATTCCCGCAAAGCCGCCTGTCAATGCTCCCGTTGAGCTGCGAGCGCGGTATCGCCGAAAGCTCCCTTATGAGGAGATCCCGCATTGCGGCGAGCCTTTTCTGCCTTGCGGGAATATCGGCGCAAACGCATTCCAGCGCCGCACCGAAAGCGGCGGCGAGGGCGGCGTTTTCCGTTCCCGAGCGCATTCCCCGCTGCTGACCGCCGCCGAAAATAAGCGGCGAGAGCGGCGTACCTTTCCTGACGTAAAGCAGCCCGCAGCCGCAGATCCCGCCGACCTTGTGCGCCGAAACGGACATCATATCGACATTCAGCTCCCGCATATTGAGCGGAATATTTCCCGCCGCCTGCACCGCGTCGGTGTGAAACAGAACGCCCGCGCGGCGGCAAATCTCGCCAATCTCCGCGACAGGCTGCAATGTACCCACCTCGTTGTTCGCCGCCATGACGGAAACAAGGGCGGTGTCGGGCGTGAGCGCCCTTTCGACCTGTTCGGGGGAAATCAGTCCGTTTTTGTCGGGGGGAAGATATATCACCTCCGCGCCGCGCCGCTGTGCTTCGCGGCAGGCGTTAAGCACGGCGGGGTGCTCTATCGCGGTGGTTATTATCCTGCGCTTACCCGTCGCGTTCAGCGCGGAAAACACCGCCCAGTTGTCGCTTTCGGTGCCGCCGCTCGTGAAATAAATTTCGTTCGGCTCCGCACCGAATGCTGCGGCGCACTGCTCCCGCGCTTTCATCACCGCCAGAGCCGCCTTTCTTCCGAGCGAATGCGCGGCGGCGGGATTTCCCCCCTCGGAAAGAAACGGCATAGCCGTCGCAAGGGCAGCGGGCAAAGGACGGGCAGTCGCGGCGTTGTCAAGGTATATCATACTTACTCCAGAATTATCGTGAACGGACCGTCGTTCAGCAGGTCGACCTTCATATCCGCGCCGAAAACGCCCTTTTCCACAACCGCGACCTCGCGTCGGCACAGCTCGGTGAAATATTCATACAGCCGCTCCGCCTCCTTAGGTTCCTTTGCCATGAGGAAATTCGGGCGGTTGCCCTTGCGGCAGTCGGCGTACAG
>CAMERU010000060.1 GCA_945935925.1 uncultured Clostridia bacterium
AATTTTTGTCAATACATGTTATAATAAGGCGGTTGGGAGAAAAATTCAATGTCAGATATTGAATTTTGAATATAATTGCTTGACAAATTTATCCGATATATGGTATAATGAATGAGGTCAATCATTTAATTTCAAATTTGTCGTTTTAACGACACAGGAGGTAATTATATGCATTCATCAAAGCGCATTCTGGCATCGGCGCTGTCAGTGGTGATGGCGGCAGGCTATATTGTTCTGCCAAATACTGCGTTAGCCGAGGAACCCGATGTTGTGATCGGGCAGTACAGCATTGTCAGAGAGGACAGCAAGACTGACGAACCGGCTTTAACCCATGATAACAAGGGAAGCAATGTTGGCGCTGTAATGTCGCTGGCCAAAGAGGAAGGTGTTTACGGAGCAGCCGAGCTTATGGACGACGGCTACGTAGCAGAGTGGCAGACCACATTCAATTACAATTCCGCCACCGGTATACTTATGGCGGATGCGTACCCGTTTGAGTATGGTGACGAGGATTTCAAAGATAATTCATGGAAGCGGTATGGCTATTATAACTTTTATGTAAATTGCGGTGAGTGCAGTTACCCGATTGCTTCAAGTGATATATATACAGGGTCTTCTCCCACACCGTCATTTGATCTTAGATCCGGTCTTTCTGAACTTTATATGACTGATGTTTCGTTCAAGGAATATGTCGATAATGGCGGCAAAGTGACCGTATCAATTAATGTTTATGCTACGCATGATTGGACAGATACGTTAGTTGCCGTATCAAACGAATATGAGTGCGACTTTACAGGCTGGAGTGAGAAAAGCTCGATACCTGCACCTTCAAAAATATACAAAGTCGATGATGAATACATCATTGATGGTGTAAAGGGTGCAACGAAGTATTATTACTCAACAGGAGATTATTTTTCATACACTAATGATTGTTCTTTTTATGGATACGACGTTTCGGAAGTGATCATTTGTTCCATTGATGAAGACGGCGTCCCGGGCGAGTTTGCAACAATTAAGCCTGTTGATCTGAGCAAGGAATACGACGCAAATGTTTCTTACAGCAAGAGAACGGGTCTTTACGGCCTTGATGATGCCGATGTTGAACTGCCGAACGAATCTTTTGTGCTCGGCGATTATAGGATAACTGCGTCAAATGGCAGCGGCGCAAGAGCAAGCTTTTATTCTGAAAAAGCTTCCGACGGAAGATATTATATACCGAAAACAGCGCTTATGCTTAGGCTTGTCGAGCAATCTATCGGAAACGCAAGTTATTCGGATATTTATGAGTGCGGCAAGAAGTATGAAGGCAAAGATCAGATATTCCGCATAAGCGGTCGCAAGTATGCACACGCCTATATCGATAAAGGTGTCTATGATTACATTGATTATATTGCGGCATATTCCGAGTATCAGGACGATGAGCCGTACATAACCTATGATGGTGTTGATTTTGATGACAGCATACCCGCACCAACAAATCTCAGACGCTCCGGTGTTAACAGCAATATCGTAACATGGGATAAGGCTTCTGATGACTGCATTGGCTATTATATTATCACAGAAAGAGTCGACGAAAAGGGAACAACCACCGAAGAAAGTTATACTAGCGAATACAACAAGCTGAAGATTATTAAGGGATATATGACACATATATCTATTTACGCGGTCAACTCCAACGGCGACCTCAGCAAAACCTGCCTGGAGGAAACGATAGATGCTCTTCATGAAGATAACAATCATGAAGATCCCGATTATATTGAAGGTCCCGCAACATGGAAGTCCAATATCGCGTTTGATGAGGATACCGACGTTGTTTCGTTTGACGGATATCCCGTAACCGATGAAATGGCTGCAATGTATCCCAATAGTATTGAGAACTATTCGCTTGCTTCTCCTACCGAAAAATGGATGGGACATAGCTATGACTTTAATGGCACAGGTCATCTGGAGATCGATCTTACCGGTTGGTTCAACTCCTCTTATTTCAAAGAAACACCTTTCTATGGCAAGAACGAGGTAAAGGCTTTCGATTTTGGAGGCGCAGCATACAGTTCGTTAGGCTTCTACCCGATATCGGAGGACAGCACCGTAATATCTTACTACGGCCCTAAGTCCGTGGGGAAAGTAAAGGCACCTGAGAACGTTAAATATGAGCTTACCGGCTTCGAGTCCTATCTCGATTATTATGATCCGTATTACACCGACTATGAGACCGCATATTTTGATGATATCGACGGAGCAGAAAGCTATATCTTTAAAATCGTTTCCAAATATGGGATTGATTATGTAAGCAGTGTATCTCCCGAAATTGATTTCTATTCTTTCTACGGTGATTTCGAAGTAACCATGGCTTATATTGACGCAGAAGGAAATATCAGCGCATTCTCCGAGCCTATATCTCTTTCCTACGACCCCGATGCTCTTGTCGGCACCTCCAAGGTTACAAGCGCTGTTGTAAAGGATAATTCTCTTTCCGTTAAATGGACAGCCGCAAAGAATGCCGACGGTTATAGTGTTAGGATCAAATCTTTGCCTGAAGAACGTTACAGTTATTATTATTTTGACGGAACAAGTACGTCGGCTACCATCAATGATCTTGCCCCCGGGAGTTACGTGGTAACTGTTGCAGCATGCAACAAGTTCCGTGATTATTCCAACTCCGTTTATGAATACGAGGACACATGCTTTACCATTGAGGAAGAAAAGATCCTTAAGCCTGTTACCCCGAAGATCCTAGTAGAAGCGGGCGACAGCATGGCAGTCATTACATGGCAGGAAGTCGAAGGCGCGGAAAGCTACCGTGTATTCTCCGTTATCAACGGCAAATACAAACTTCTAGATGAGATCAAAGACACCGCATATACGGCTGAGGGGCTTACCAACGGTAAGGAGGCAGGATTCCTTGTCCTGTCCAAGGTCAACGGCGAGTGGAGTACCTACACTAACTCGGATATCGTATATGTAACACCCAAGTCTTCCAAGAGCGACAAGCCCGTGGTAACCGCAGAACCCACCTACGGCGGTGCAGAGGTAACATGGGGAGAAGTTGAGGGCGCTGTAAATTACAGAGTTTATACATTCGTACCCGGTGGTAAAATAAGACAGTTCGGCTCGGACACCACCGAAACTTCCATGACTGTAAAGGGTCTGAAGGGCGGCGAAAAAACCGGTATTATCGTCCTTGCACAGTACGCTAACGGCAAGTGGACAAAGTACACCGAGGACGACATCGTGTATGTTGTTCCGCTTGATGCAGTAAAGCCCTACCTTTGCGTAAACCCCAAGGGCAACGGCAGCTACTATCTGATCTGGAGCAGCGTTCCTACCTCCGTGCGTTATAAGGTAATGGCACGCGAAAAGGGTACCGACAACTGGGAACTTATCGGCGCGACAAGAAGCCGCTGCCGTATAACGGTAGAGCTTGATCCGAACAAGGAATACGAATTCCTTGTACGCGGTCTTAACGCAAAGAACAAGTACACACCTATGGACGCGGACGACATCGTCAGCGGTTGATCGCAAATATCCGGGCGGGAGCGAAAGCTCCCGCTTTTTTGTAATATTTTGATTTTTTCAGCCACAGCAGCATAATTCCTTGACAAACAAGCGGTACGGATGTATAATGAAAATGTATTGCTATGTATCAAAAGAGGTGAGCTGCCGATGAGTGCAACAGTTTCCGTGGTCATTCCCGTGTATAATTCAGATAAATGTCTGCGGGGCTGCCTTGACAGCCTTTGCGGGCAGTCGCTTAAAAACATAGAGATAATATGCGTCAACGACGGCTCTGCGGACGGTTCGTGGGATATCATACGAGAGTATTCCGCGCGGGACGAAAGGATCATCGGAATATCGCAGGAGAATGCAGGTGCGGGTGAGGCTCGAAACAACGGAATGCACAAGGCGTCCGGAAGGTACATCATCTTCCTTGACTCGGACGATGTTTTCGAGAAAAATATGCTGGAGCTGATGTCAGACAAGCTTGAGAGCACCTCGGCTGATTCCGCAATGTGCCTTGCCGATTCGTTTGACGACGCTACGGGACAGATATGCTCGGGCGGATGGACAATGCCGCGGGAGCTGCTCGGCGGGGACGATGTTTTCTCACCCGCGGACAAAAGCGGGGTTTTCTTTCAGACAATGCAGGGATGGCCG
Organism: uncultured Clostridia bacterium; assembly: GCA_945935925.1. GTDB lineage: Bacteria > Bacillota > Clostridia > Oscillospirales > Ruminococcaceae > CAG-115. The sequence goes on from CAMERU010000060.1 coordinate 4,156, forward strand.
TGGGACAAGATGTTCCGCGCAGATTTCATCAGGCGGCATGGCATAGAATACCCGAACCTGCCGAATTCGCAGGATCTTGTATTTACCCTGCGCGCGATGGCGCTGTCGCAGCGCGTCTGCTTTGTCGACAGGATACTTGTGCACAGGCGCGTAAATCGTTCCGGGTCCATTTCAAACTCGCGGGCGGCTTCGTTTGAGTCACCGTATAATGCGGTCAGAATACTGATGGACGATCTCAGGGCTGACGGAGTTTACGATATCTTCAAGCATTCGCTGGACAGATGGTCGCTTAACTTCCTTTTGTGGCATTTGAGAACGCTCTGCGGCGAGCCGCAGAAGCAGGTATACCGACTTTTCCGCCGCGAGTGGTCGCGTGAACTTGGATTCGATGAATTAACACGTGAAACCTGCAATGAAAATGACTTTAATGAATATACCACCGTTATGCGCAGTTCATATCGGAAATATATAATGTCAAAGAAAATAAAGAATGCACTGAAAAAAATACTTCCTCCGCCCAAGAGCGCCTTTGACCGAGAAAACCGCATCACCGCCGACAATATTGCCGCGCTGAGGAGCCGGCTTTCCGCAGGACTTTGCGCGCATGACATGAAGCTTGCGGAACTTGCCGCAGAAAACAAACGGCTGCGAGAGGAGATCGACAGGCTGACCGCCATCGTCGGAAAAAATGAAAAATAACCGCGTCTGCGGCTGTAAGGAGCGTTGTATAAATTGAGCAGGACATATCGCGGCGCAGAGCCGCTAGTTGCCGTGGTCATTCCCGTCTATAATGACGAAAAATACATTGCGGAGTGCCTTGACAGCCTCGTCGCACAGACCGTTCCGTACTGGGAGGCGTGGCTCGCGGACGACTGTTCCGACGATCGCAGCGTTGAAATATGTGAGGAATACTGCTGCAGGGACAGCCGTTTTCACCTTATAAGAAGCGGGAAGAACGGCAGCGCATGGGCTTGCCGCGCTCGTGGTATAATGGCAGTATCGCCATCGGTGGAGTATATCATGTTTGCCGACGCGGACGACTCGCTTACCCGCGGCGCGGTGGGCACGGCTTACGAAGAAATGAAAAAGTCACCGGTGGATATTCTTCATTTCGGCACGAATATAATCAACCGAAGCGGAGTGTCCCGCGGAAGAATAAAAAACTATAAAAAATACATCATGCCGCCGATATGCACGCTCAGCGGCGACGAGGTGTTTGAAAGCTTTGTAAAGCGGGATTTCGAGGGACATCTCTGGAACAAGATGTTTCGCGCGGAGCTTTTGAAGGATGTTATTTCCCGCATGGGCGCGGAGCTGTTTCTGCCAAAGGCACAGGACAAGGTGCTGTACTGGGCGGTCTGCCGTTTTGGGGATATATCCTACCGAGGAATAAGCAGGCGGCTGTACAATTACAACTACGGCTTCGGTACGGAGGGTGGCACGGATGAACTGACGATGGATCGCTGCCGTCAGTATCTTTCACAGGCATGGAGCGAGAACACCATCGCCGCGATATCCGAGGATGATAACATAAAATACGCGGATGTTATGGAACGCTCGCGGTATAATCTGATAAAGCACAGCGTCAGAAACCTGCTCAGGCTGCCGGAGAATGAGCGTCCTCAGGGACTTGATCTATCGTGCGGCTACTGGGACAGACCCTTAGACGGGGCAAGGCTGGTCTGCGCACTTGCGGAATATACATGGGAGAATAAACCCGAAACCGCCGGTATGCTGTCGCGGTGCGGTGCTTTTTTGGACACCCGAGGGAACAGACCCGTCCGCGTTGTCGGAACATATTACCACCGTATGGATAACGGCGGTATTCAGCGCGTTATCGCCCGCGTGATAGAGCATTGGCACAATCTCGGGCTTGAAGTGGTGCTGTTTACGGATTTTGACCCGACGCCGGACGATTATCCGCTGCCCGATTATGTAACAAGGGTAAAGACGGCAAGACCGTTCTCGCACTGCAATGCACAGAACTACCGCGAACGCGGCATGAGCCTTGCGAAGCTGCTGAAACAATATAATGTTGACTGCATGGTGTATCATTCCTACTTCTCGGATGTGCTTTTATATGACACCTGCGTGTGCAGGGCGGAGGGCGTCAGGTTTGTGCTTCATCAGCACAATGTATTTTCGCGCTACCTGCGGTATAATGACGCGAAGTTTTCATCAATACCGCTTTGTGCCGAGCTTGCCGACGCGGTGGTGTGCCTAAGCGGCGCGGACAGGGAGTGGTGGAGCTGCTTCAACCCGCGTACTTTTGAGGTACTTAATCCGCTGACCTTCGACCCCGAAAATGTATCTGCGGCGGAACGCAATAATCATACTATGCTTTTTCTCGGACGCCTTGAGGAGGAAGCAAAGCACCCGCTCCATGCAGTTGAGATAGCGGCGCGGGTGGTTAAGCGTGTGCCCGACGCAAAGCTGCTTATCGTCGGCAGCACCGGCAATAAGGACTATATAAAGCTGCTTAAAAAAAAGATATCATCCCTCGACATGGAGGAGCATGTAACGCTTTGCGGCTTCCACCGCGATGTTGAGGAGTTTTATCGGCAGAGCAGCGTGTTCCTCAGCTGTTCCTCGCACGAAGGTTTCATGCTGACGCTGTGCGAGGCAATGTCGTACAGTATCCCGGTGGTGATGTATGACCTGCCGTATCTTGCGCCGGTGCAGGGAAACGGTGGTATAATCTCGGTGCCCCAGAACAGTATAAGTGCCGCCGCAGACGCGGTATGCAGGCTGTTTTCGGACGGGGAACTTCTGCGCAGCGTAGGAGCGGCGGGCAGAGAACGCCTCGGTGATATGTACAGTACGGATATTGCGGTGCAGTGGCGCAGCGTGTTCGATTCGCTGACAGCGGAAGCACATTTGGGTGTGCCCGAGGAAAGGCGTATCATGGCGCAGACTATGGTGAGCGATTATCTCGACGGTACCAAGAACCGCGGAGCGGAAAAACCCCCGCTTATGTTCAGAATAAAGAGGTATTACAGGCAGTTCGGTTTGAAAAGATCGATAAAAAGGGTTTTTGAAAAGCTGGCAGGCGGTTGACGGATTATTATGAAATAAAGCGGCACATCGCCGCAGTAAAAAAGAAAGGTAACAATATGTCAGAAGAAAAGAACCGGCAGCCGCAGGTCGCGATCGTTATTCCTTTATATAACGACGCGGAGTTTCTGCGAAACTGCCTTGACAGCATACTTGCGCAGACCGTGCCGTTCTGGGAGGCTATAATGGTAAATGACTGCTCCACCGACGACAGTGTGGATATCGCAGCGGAATACTGCGCTAAGGACAGCCGTTTCAGGCTTTATTACAATGATGTGAACAGCAGTGCATGGGTTTGCCGCGCTAAGGGCATACTTGCGACGCAGCCGTCGGTAAAGTATATTATGTTTGCCGACGCGGACGACACGCTCACCCCGCAGGCAGTGGGGAAAGCATACGCGCTGATGGAAGGTGATCCCGTGGATATACTTCATTTCGGCACAAATGTAATAAACTGCGCCGAAATATCCGGAAACCGCCTTAAATCATACAATGACTATCTCAAACCCGTCATGGAGAAGCTTTGCGGCAGGCAGATATTCGACAGCTTCGTCGAGCGAAATTTTGAGGGACATCTGTGGAACAAGATGTTCAACGCGCAGCTTCTGCGGGAGGTTATCGAGAAGTGGGGCGTGGACAGGGTGCTTCCAAAGGCGCAGGACAAGGTACTGTACTGGGCGGTGTGCTGGCATAAGGATGACCTGACCTACCGCGGCGTGCCCGACAGGCTGTATAATTACAGCTACGGCCTTGGCGTGGAGGGCAGCAATGAAAAGCTCGACCCGCAGAAATTCAAGCAGTATCTTTGCCAGGCATGGACGGAGGATACCATCTCGGAGATAATGGCAGAGCACCCCGAAGCCGCAGCAGAATACGCCGACACCATAGAGCTTTCGCGGTTCAATCTTATCCGACACAGCATAAGAAACTTCCTGAGGCTGCCGGAAAAGGTCCGCCCCAAGGAACTTAATACCGTTGTGGAATACTGGAACAGACCGCTCGACAGGGCAATGATAACCTGTGCGCTGGCAGAATACACATGGGATGATCAGCTAAAAACCTCCGCCATGATGGAGAAGGCAGATTTCTTCAAGACCCACAAAAGCGTCAGTGATATACATACCATCGGCACCTACTACCACCGCATGGACAACGGCGGAATACAGCGTGTTATTTCTCAGCTGGTGAGCTGCTGGCACGATATGGGGTATAATGTGGTGCTGTTCACCGACTGCGAACCCACCGAGAACGATTATCCGCTGCCCGATTATGTCAAGCGCGTTACGATAGCGCGGCCGTTTTCTAAGTGCAGAAACAGCAACTACCATGAGCGTGGCATGAGTCTTGCACGCCTGCTTGCCGAAAACAATGTTGACTGCATGGTGTACCATTCCTACTTCTCGGAAGTTATTTTGTATGACATGGGAATTTGCAAGGCACTGAATGTTCCGTTCATGATATATGTGCACAATGTGTTCACGAGGTTCATAAGATACAATGATAAGCGATTCGCGCTGCTGCCGCTGTTTTGCCGCAATGCCGACGCAATGCTTGCCCTGGACAAAACAAGCTGCCGCTGGTGGAAATGCTTCAATGCCAACACGCACCTTGTTCTCAACCCATTCACCTTTGATTTTTCAAATATTCCCCCCGCTCCGCGCGATAATCATAATATCCTCTTCCTGTGCAGGCTTGAGGAAGAAGCGAAGCACCCGAAAGATGCAGTGCGCATAATGACGGAGGTTACAAAGCGCTTTCCGGATGCGCAGCTTTTTGTGGTAGGAAGCGGCAACGAAAAATATCTTAACGAACTGACAAAGTTCAGAATGGCGCGCGGAATGCTCAATAACGTGATCATGTGCGGCTTTGACAAGGAAGTTGAAAAATACTACGAAAGCTGCAGCATCTTTCTTAGCTGTTCCTCGCATGAGGGGTTCATGCTGACGCTGTGCGAGGCAATGTCGCACAGCCTGCCTATCGTCATGTATGATCTGCCGTATCTCCCCACCGTTATCGGCAATGACGGCATAATCTCCGTACCGCAGCGCGATGTCGAGGCGGCAGCGGACGCGATATGTTCACTGTTGGAGGACAATGACCGCCTTAAAGCAGTCGGCGCGGACGGCCGCAGGTTCCTTGAAAAATTGTACTCAACCGATATCGCGGCGCAGTGGAAAGCGGTGTTCGATTCGGTCGGCGCACCTACCGATCCTTCCGCAGATCCAGACTGCCTTATGTCAGAAACCATCGTCCGTGATTATTATGACGGCATAATTCAGTTTGGACGTATGTCGAGAACGCTCAGCGCCAAGAAGAACGAGCTGAACGATATTAAAAATTCGCTGTCGTTTAAGGTAGGCAGGGTCATTACATTCATACCGAGAAAACTCAGAGATTTTGTTAAGCATATATTAAATAAGTAAATATTTTCTTTCCCCGCCGCAGATAGTATGCATCGGGGAAAATTTTTTAATTTTTGAAAGTTTGAATTTGGGTTGACAAAATTACCGTTATATAGTATAATAAATTTAATTATAATGTATTACAGAAAGGGCATCAGATGGCAGAGGAACTTATAAGCAGCATATTCCCTGAGGAGAAGGATATCTCAGTTTTTTCCAACATCACCGCAGAGGTGGAGGCAATGCGCAGGCGTCGCTTTACTGCCGACAAAAAAATGTTGGATAATACAGGGGTCGTTATAGACGTAAACAATATAAAGGACATTCCCGAGGGAAGGGTGACATTCAAAATCGGCAGCGCAAAGTTTGAATGTATGTTTCACAGGGGAAAGAAAAAGAAGCTCTTCCTGATTCTCGACGGTGCGAGAACACACAGCGGCGGAAGAAAGCGCAGCGTTCCCATCTTCAACAGATGGAGCTGGTACCCGTATTCCGATTGCAGCTGGATAAGCGTAGAGGATCCGATGTATTTCGTCAACGACGACATAACCCTCGGCTGGTTCTGGGGCACGCAGAAGGAGAATTTCCGACAGTATACCGCGCAGCTTGCGGCGGCAATAGCGGAGCACCTCGGTGTTCCGAAACAGAGCGTTGTGTTCTACGGCGGTTCGGGCGGCGGCACGGCGGCGATACATTCCGCGGCACTGTTCGGCGGCGGAGTTGCGGTTTCGATAAACGGTCAGGTCAATTTCGAGTACGGTCATAAAGATATCGACAATTTTATAAAATACACGGGCATGGATATCCGCAAGCCCGATAAATTCGAGCGCAACGATATCTGCGGCATAATGAAAAGATATACCGACACAAAATATGTGCTTATAGAAAACTGCCGCTCCGAATGGGATCTTGTGGACCATGCGAGATATTTTTCAAAGAAGCTCGGCATAGAGCCAAAATATGGCGTATCGCGCTTCGGCAATATATACACCTACCTTTACGACGCGGCGGGAAAATCCCCCCACACAGCCTTTGAAAACAAGAACACTTTCTTCGCGATAAACCTGCTGACCGAGATAGCGGCGCGCGGCGAGGATGTTGAGAAATACCGTTCTCTGTTCATGCTTTTCGGCGAGATATGGAGCGATGAGATTGTAATGGGCGAGGCATACAGCGCCATGAAAAACACTCCGGAGAAGCTTATTGACCCTGCGGGCGGGGTTACGGTTTATGACCCGAGATTGGTAGCGCTGAAGGCTGAATCCGTTGCGGAAACTAATTCCATTGAAAATATCGTCATTGAAGCCGGCGGTGACAAGTACAAGAATTATATGTACACCGATATAAAGCCGAACTCAATGTACAGCGTGACCGTGAGCGGATTTTCATCCAAGAACGGTATCAGCGAGTATTCTATCGGTCTGTTCAATATCACCAGCAGGAGATTTTATAAGCTTTGTGGTGCGAATGTCAGCCGCGATGGGGAGTTCTGCTTCTCTGTCGGCAAGGAGCACATTAATCTCGGACTCTGCATTTTTGCGGGAATTCACGGAAAGACCGCGGGAAACAGCGTCAGCATAAAAAAGGTCACAATAAAACGAGCGGACATGTGATTTGTCTGAGGTTTGTTCGGTTTATATATGGAAATTAAGATTCCAATGAATCGTTAATAACATCATTGCCGTGATGCTCGCAGCGGTGATAGCAGTGTAGCTTGTCTATGCGTTTGCCAAGGATAAATATGTATGTTTCGGCATAGGAGCGCCTTAACACAATCTGCAAGCTTGGTACAAAATGTTCACTGCGCAGATATGCAATAAAAATCTATTGTCTGAATTTATGCTTTTTTAAAAGTCATGTATGTCATCACTCAAACCCTTGATATAACAACTAAAATACCCGCTCGCGTGTAACGAGCGGGTAAAATGTTTATCGGGTTATCCGGATCATTTATTCGGCAAGCAGCTTCTCGACCGTCGCGAGCTTAACGCATACACAGAATATCTCCATTGCCGCGCGCAGCTCCTCGACTGTGGGGAAGGTGGGGGCAATTCTTATGTTGCGGTCGCGGGGATCGTTTCCGTAGGGGTAAGTCGCGCCTGCGCCAGTCATTACAACGCCCGCTTCCTTCGCGAGGGATACTATTCTCTTTGCGGTGCCGTCGATGCCGTCAAAACTTACGAAATAGCCGCCCTTGGGGCTGTTCCAGCTTCCCGCGCCGACAGGGGTGATCTCCTTACCAAGCATTTCGAGAACGACCTCGAATTTGGGACGGATTATGTCAGCATGACGCTTCATCTGTGCCTTTATTCCGTCAAAGTCCTTGAAGTACTTTACATGGCGGAGCTGATTCAGCTTGTCGAAGCCGATGGTCTGATAGGTCATCTGGCTCTTTACGAAATCAATGTTCGCCTTGCTTGCCGCCATTGCTGCAAGACCGCTTCCCGGGAAGGATATTTTAGAAGTAGAGGTGAACTCGAACACCATATCGGGATTGCCCGCCTTTTCGCACTCGTCGATGATGTTGAGCAGCTTGTCGCAGTCGTCGGAGAGGTGGTGAACGCAGTATGCGTTGTCCCAGAAAATACGGAAATCCTTTGCGGCGGGTTTAAGGCTTGCGAAGCGCTTAACCGTTTCGTCGGAATAGGTTATGCCGGTCGGGTTGGAATACATGGGAACGCACCAGATGCCCTTTATGGACTCGTCGGAGGAAACAAGGCGTTCTACCTCGTCCATGTCGGGGCCGTTTTCCTTGTATTCAATGTTTATCATTTCAATGCCGAGCGACTGACATATTGCAAAATGGCGGTCATAGCCGGGCACGGGGCAGAGGAATTTTACCTTGTCGTACTTGCACCACGGCTTCTCGCTTCCGAGAACGCCGAGCTGAAGCGCGCGGATAATGGTGTCATACATGAGCTGGAGAGAGGAGTTTCCGCCGACAATGATGTTTTCGGGCTTAACGCCGAGAATATCGGCGAACAGCGCCTTTGCCTCGGGTATGCCGTCAAGAACGCCGTAGTTGCGGCAGTCCGCGCCGCCGGCTGTCTTGTATTCGCCGTCAAGGCAGGTCAGCATTCCCATGGTGAGGTCGAGCTGCGAGGGAGCAGGCTTTCCTCTTGACATATCAAGCTTGAGCCCCTTTGCCTTGTGTTCGCTGTATTCCTTTTCAAGCACTGCCTTTTCGGCGGCAAGCTGCTCTTTTGTCATATTTTTATAAAGCATAATTCCATAGTTCCTTTCCGTGAGCGCGGCAATGCCGCTTTCTTTCTGTTAACATTATAACATAGCGGCTGTTGTTTTGCAAGTGCTTTTTATCTTTCTTGCATATTTTTGAGCATTTTCGGAGAAATGACAAATAACGAGCCGCCCCGCCGCGTTTAATTGAGCAATTTATAATGTATTGAGAACAGTCCCGACTGTCTTATACGGTTCAGTCTGTCGAAAAAGCCCTGTCGGGCTTTTCCGACAGGATCTCCGCTAACGCG
>CAMERU010000061.1 GCA_945935925.1 uncultured Clostridia bacterium
TGACGTCGGGCGGTTCAATATGCCCGATTATATGGAGATTTTCCGCCTCGCCTGCCTTAGTCAGAATACCGCGGAGGAAATGTATGCGGGGCTAGCCCGCCCCGTATTGTTTGATTACAGGAATTACAACCAGCATATCACGACAGGCTCGCTGCTTATTGAGGTCGGAAGCCACGGAAACTCGCTGGACGAGGCGCTGTACACGGGGGAATTGTTGGGAGATATCCTCGCTTTGACAGCCGTGCGGCTCGCTGCGGAGTGACATACCAAAATACGAAAAATGCCGCCGCACGGTCATTAACACCGTGCGGCGGCACTGCTGTTCCGTTCAGAAATCCGTCGTCTGATAAACGTTGCTGTAAACCCGTCCGCGAACAGGCTCCACTCCCGCGCGGCGGAAAAGCTCCGACACCGTGACAAGCTCATACCCGCGTGAAATAAGCTCGGGTATTATTATATCCAGCGCGTTCACCGTGCGGTAGTTGCCCGTCATGTCGTGCAGCAGTATAATGCTGCCGTCGTGCACGTCTGACAGCACCCTTTCCGCGCGCTGCTCCGCGGATACCTCGTCCAGCCAGTCCTCCGCGCCTATGCCCGCGATAAAAGGCATATCTATGTTATCAAACATCTCCCCGCTCACCGCAATGTAGGGCGGACGGAAAAAGCGCGGCTCCGCGCCGATCATGCTTTTTATCCTTTCGTTGGTATAGGCGATCTCCGCTTTCATTTCCTCGGGGGTAAGCTGCGGCATGGCGGAATGCGTTCGGCTGTGATTGTTTATCTCGCAGCCCTGCTCAAGCGCTCCGCGCGCCACCGCCGCGCTTTCCTCCGTGATATTGTCCCCGACAAGGAAAAAACTCGCGGTAACGCCATACTGTGCCAGCTTTTCCGTCACCTGACGCGTGGTGAAAATGTTGGGGCCGTCGTCAAAGGTCAGCGCCGCAAGGGGTTTGTTGTTATCCATAAATCAGCTCCATGTTCCCGTCTGCATTACGTTGGAATAAAGTATATCCTCGGCGGGAGTTATGCCTTTCGCCTCGAAAAGCTCGCTCACCGTCACGAATTTGTAGCCCTGTGCTTTAAGGTCGGGAATTATCCTGTCGATAGCCTCGACTGTCTGCGAATTGCCCTCGGCGTCGTGCATGAGTATCACCGCGCCGTCCTTTGCCTTTTTCTCGATAACGGCAACGCGCCTGTCGACGTCAACCTTGGGATTCCAGTCGTCGCAGCCTATCCCCGCGATGAACGGGATATCGATATAGTCCCACATCGGGAAGTCGATAGCGAGATACGGCGGGCGGAAAAACTTGGTATGCTCCCCCGTTATCTCGAAACCCTTGTCGTCGACATACTTTATTTCAGCCGCGCACTCCTCTGCGGACATCTCGTTCATGTAGTTGTGTGACTTGCTGTGATTGTCTATCTCGCAGCCGAGGTCGTAGGCATATTTTACCGCCTTTGCGCTCTCCTCGTTGATATTGTTACCGATAAGGAAGAACGAAGCGACAACGCCGTGCTTTTTAAGCACCTCCAGCACCTCGTAGGTAGTGCTCGTGTTGGGGCCGTCGTCAAATGTCAGCGCGATCACCTTATCCCATTCGTAATCAAGGTCGCGCTCTATCGCTGTGCCGGTTGTTTCGGGGGTACTTGCCGCGCTCGTTGTTTCGGGGGTACTTGCCGCGCTCGTTGTTTCGGGCGTGACCGTGCTGTCGGCGGCAGGCTCCGACTCATTTGTAACGGTAGAATTGCCGCTGTCGGACGTAACTCCTATATCGGAGGAAGAATTAACCGGTGCTTCCGAGGACGTGCTGCCCGAACAGCCCGCCATAAGCGCTGAACAGAGGAATGCCGCTATAATTTTCGTTATTTTTTTCACAATATACATCCGCAATACGGCACCGTATCATTGATTATACGGTGCCTTAATAAATGTCTGCCTTCCCTTTTCGGGCTTACTTGACAACAATATTTACAAGCTTGTTCGGAACGGCGATCTTCTTAACAATGGTCTTTCCGTCGGTCAGCGCCTTTATTTCGGGCAGGTCGAGCGCCATGCCTATAAGCGTTTCGCTGTCGCTGTCAACGGGAGCGTTGAAGCGCGCCTTTACCTTGCCGTTTACCTGAACCGCAAGCTCAACGCTTTCGTCCACGCAGAGCTTCTCATCATACTCGGGCCACTTCTGCTCGTTGAGTATCGCGCCGTAAAGGCTCTCGTAAAGCTCCTCGGTGATATGCGGAGCGAACGGATTGAGCAGCATGAGCAGCGTCTTGAATTCCGCGCGGTTGAAGCCGCCCGCGGCGTCCGCCTCGTTGAGCAGCGCCATCATGGTCGCTATCGCGGTGTTGAACTTCAGCGTTTCTATATCCTCGGAAACCTTCTTGATCGTCTTGTGCATGGTGCTGCGGAGCTTGTCGGAGTATTCCTCGCCGTCGTTCAGCTTCTCGCTCATGTTCCATATGCGGTCGAGGAAGCGCTTGCAGCCCTTTATGCCGTTCTCCTGCCAGGGAGCAGCCTTTTCAAAATCGCCGACGAACATCTCGTACAGACGGAGCGTGTCCGCGCCGTATTCCTTAACAACATCATCGGGATTTACTACATTGCCCTTGGACTTGGACATCTTGGTGAACTCGCCGGGACGCTCGGGGTCTTTTCCGAGGATCATGCCGTGCGAGGTACGCTTCATGTACGGCTCCTTGCAGGGAACAACGCCCTTGTCATACAGGAACTTATGCCAGAAGCGGCTGTACAGCAGGTGGAGCGTGGTGTGCTCCATGCCGCCGTTGTACCAATCAACGGGCATCCAGTAATCCAGCGCCTCCTTGCTTGCAAGCGCCTTGTCGTTGTTCGGATCGCAGTAGCGCAGGAAGTACCAGCTTGAGCCCGCCCACTGAGGCATGGTGTCGGTTTCGCGCTTTGCGGGACCGCCGCAGCAGGGGCAGGTGGTATTGATAAAGCTTTCCAGCGTGGACAGCGGGCTTTCGCCGTTGTCGGTCGGCATATAGCTCTCTACGTCGGGAAGCTCCAGCGGCAGCTCGCTCTCGGGCAGAGCCACCCAGCCGCACTTCTCGCAGTTTACAACAGGGATAGGCTCGCCCCAGTATCTCTGACGGGAGAATACCCAGTCGCGCAGCTTGTAGTTTACCTTTTCGTGACCTATACCCTTTTCGGTGAGGTATTCCTTCATCTTCACCTTAGCGTCCTCAACGGACAGCCCGTCAAGGAAGCCGGAGTTTACCATAACGCCCGTTGCACAGTCGGTGAACGCTTCCTTCTGAACGTCCTCGCCGCCCTTTACAACTTCGATTATCGGCAGGCCGAACACCTTAGCGAACTCCCAGTCGCGCGTGTCGTGCGCGGGAACAGCCATAATAGCGCCGGTGCCGTATGTCATGAGAACATAGTCGGAGATGAATATCGGGATCTCCCTGCCGTTTACGGGGTTGATCGCAAGAACGCCGTCCAGCTTAACGCCCGTCTTGTCCTTGTTCATCTCGGTGCGGTCGAAGTCGGACTTCTTTGCCGCCTCCGCCTGATAAGCCCTTACCGCGTCCATGTTTCCGAGCCTGTCAGCCCACTTCTCTATCATGGGGTGTTCGGGGGAAATTACCATATAAGTCGCGCCGAAAAGCGTGTCGGGGCGCGTTGTGTAAACGGTCAGCGTGTCGCCGAGGGTCGTCGTGAAGTTGACCTCCGCGCCCGTCGAGCGGCCGATCCAGTTTATCTGCGCGGTCTTTATCTTCTCGAAGTAGTCGACATCGTTCAGACCGTCCAGCAGCTTCTGCGCATATTCGGTTATCTTGAGCATCCACTGGCTCTTTACCTTGTGAATGACCTCGCCGCCGCAGCGCTCGCACCTGCCGTTGACAACCTCCTCGTTTGCAAGAACGACCTTACAGGAAGTGCACCAGTTTACGTTCATTTCCTTTTTGTAGGCAAGTCCGTCCTTGAAAAGCTGAAGGAATATCCACTGCGTCCACTTGAAATATTTGGGATCGGTGGTGTTTATCTCGCGCTCCCAGTCAAAGGACATACCGAGCGACTTGAGCTGCTCCTTGAAGCGCTCGACGTTGTTCTTTGTAACGATCGCGGGGTGTATCTTGTTCTTTATAGCGTAGTTCTCCGTCGGCAGACCAAATGCGTCCCAGCCCATGGGGAACAGAACGTTGTAGCCCTGCATACGGCGCTTTCTTGATACGATGTCCATAGCAGTGTAGGGGCGGGGGTGTCCGATGTGCAGACCCTGACCCGAGGGATAGGGGAACTCTACCAGCGCATAGAATTTCGGCTTGGAATAGTCGTTCTCCGCGTGGAATGTGCGGTGCTCGTCCCAGTATTTCTGCCATTTGCTTTCGATGGCGGCAAAATCATACTTCATTTCTTTTGTTGTCCTTTCGATAACGGCTGTTCACCGTAAAAATATCATACATATTGATTATACATCATTTTGCCGCTGTTGTCAATCATTTTGGGGAATACTGCGGCATTTTTTCGCGGCAAGCGCGGGAAGATACGCCGCAAGCATGACCGCTATTCCCACAAGCTCCAGCCATACGAGCGGCGGCATTGCGTCAAGGAACGGGTAGAGCTCGTAAAGCTGATCGGGAAGCTCTGACATCATGATGTAATTTGTGTCGAACACCGCGTTGAATATCCACACCGTGCCGATATACAAATTCCCGCATAAAAACGCGGGGATAATGCTTTTCAGCCTTGTTTCGTAACCCAGCACAAAAAGGCAGAAAAAGCTGAACAGCAGCATTACATGATGACTTATGACGAACTGCCAGAAGGTATAGCTCTGCCATGAATAGGAGAGGTCGGGCCAGATCATCGCGGGAAGCGGCCCGATAAGCGTGAAATAATATACCACGCCGAACAGCCCGTTCCTGTTGTCGGTAAGCAGGATAAATATGAGCAGGAAATTCGTCACAAAGCAAATATGAAGCGGTAGATCCTCCTCGAACCGCCATATGCCGAGCGCAATGCGCGAGATGTAATGGAGCAGCATATTCCCTGCGAGAACACCCGCCATTGTGAAGCGCGCCGCCCTCCTGTCGAGCCGCGCGAGCTTCTCCCTGAACGCGAATATCGCAGCGGCGGCAACAAGGAAAACCGCCGAAATCCCGATATGGAGTCCGCCGAATATCTCTAATCTGTCGGGTATCCCTCTGAAAAAATCCGCCATATTCACCCTCCCTTACCAATAATCACTCATTAAATTATAGCCTATTGTTGCACAACTGTCAAGTATTTACACATTATATCCGAATAATCCCGCCGAACCGATAAATAATAATGCTGTGCATTTTTTATTATATGAAGATTTTCTTAATAATAATCAAGTATTGCTTAACGGAGAAAATAATATGAGCAGACCCAAATTCTCGGGACGAATAGGTTTTGTTTTGTCGGCGGCCGGCTCCGCCGTCGGGCTGGGGAATATATGGCGGTTTCCCTACCTCGCGGCAGAATACGGCGGCGGGATATTCCTGCTGTGCTATGTCATAGTTACGCTGCTACTGGGCTTTCCCATAATGGCTATGGAGATCGCGATAGGAAGGCGCGCGGCTCGGGCGAGCATTCAAAGCTACCGAGCCCTCGGAAAGGGCGGCGCGGTTATCGGCGCGCTCACCGCCATTATAACGCTCATCACCCTGCCGTATTACTGCGTCATAGGCGGCTGGGTCGTAAAATACGCGGCTGTGTTCGTCACCGGCGCAGGCAGAAGTGCCGCCGAAAGCGGCTTTTATTCCTCGTTTATTTCGGGGACATTCGAGCCGGTGCTGTTTCAGCTTATTTTCCTCGCGGCTGCGGCGGCGGTTGTTATGACGGGCGTTAAAAACGGCATTGAAAAGGCGAACAGGGTGCTCATGCCAATACTTGTCGTGCTGGCTGTCGTTCTCGCGGTGTATTCCCTCTGCGCGCAGGGAGCGGCTGCGGGCGCGGCTTATTACCTCCGCCCGGACTTTTCAAAATTCAGCTTCAAGACCATTCTCGCCGCAACGGGGCAGATGTTCTATTCCCTTTCGCTGTCCAGCGGGATAATCGTGACCTACGGCGCTTACCTAGAAAAAAGCGCCGATATTGAGCGCTCCGTAAAGCAGATAGAGGTGTTTGATATAGGGATAGCGTTTCTGTCGGGGCTGACGATAATCTGCGCGCTGTTCGCGTTTTCGGGCGGTGAAGAAGCGGCGGTGTCCGCGGGCGCGGGGCTGATGTTTGAAACAATGCCCGCCGTATTCGCCGAAATGCCGCTCGGTCAGGCGGCGGGTGCGGCGTTCTTCGTGCTTGTGCTGTTCGCCGCGCTCACCTCCGCTATCTCAATGATGGAGGTCAACACCGCGAACCTTATCGACCTTTTCGGGCTGAAACGCCCTGCCGCCGCGGGAATAATGGCGGCTGTGCTGTTCCTGCTGGGGCTGCCCTCCGCGCTGGGATACAGCGTATGGAGCAATGTTAAGCCGTTCGGACAGACGATACTCGACTTCCTTGATATCGCGGGTAATTCCGTGGTGACGCCTGTCGCCGCGCTGCTTGCCTGCGTTTATGTCGGGTGGGTGATAAAGCCGTCGGTGCTTTCGGAGGAGATCGCCCGCAGCGGGACGTTCAAGCGGCGGCGCAGCTTTGAATTTACCGTAAAATACACCGCGCCCGTTTTCATCGCAGCAGTATTGCTCGGGGCGGCAATGGGCATTTGACAGCAGGGAAAAATTGTGTTATAATTAAAGGACAAGGGAAGCGCTGATTAAATCTGGTGCGCAGATTGCGCAGTCAGATTTTAAGTTTGGTACAACAAATAACATCTCGCACAACTGTGCAGTGAACATTTTGTACCAAACTTGCAGATTGTACAAATTGAGCGCAGGCGGGCTGGTCTGTCGGTCAGCCCCTCTGTCACTGCGTGACACCTCCCACACCCGGGGGAGACCACGCCCGTCAAACGAAATTTGTGCAATATGGTGGAAAAGATGCAAGCAAGATGCGTGCCAAGCCGCCGGGCGTGATTTATTCAGCGCTTCCCAAGAATTATTACCGCACTGAAGCGATATCGGAAGGTAAAACGACATGATCCTGAACGAACGCAAAACCGAAACGACCGAACAGTTCAAAAGCTTCATTGACGACCCTTTAAAGCGCATTAATATCGTTGACTTCAACACCAAGCCCGGCAAGCCCGCCAATCTGACAAACAACGAACGCCGCGCGCTTCTGGAGCGTTTTTCATGCAGGAAAAAGCGCAAGGAGTACACCATAATGATAATACTGGGTGCCTTTGCCGCCATTGCCGTGGGTATTATCTTCGCAATAATGGCGGCGACAAATCCCGGCACGCGTGATTACGCGCTGCTGCTGATGATACTCGGAGCGCTGCCGGGGCTGTCCGTTATCACATACTGCATTATAAGGCTCTCAATGATGCCTAATATCGGGAAATCCGTAATTAAAGCGTATGAATTTACCGTAAGCAAGATACGCCTAACCACGATAGTTTACAGCAGGCATCATTCATATGTTGTCGACAAATCGGTCGAGGAGCCTGAAGCGCTGAACAGAAACAGCATACAGTCGATAAAGCATATCGAAGAGACTTCCTGCTGCAAAGCCGAGATCGAGATAGGGTTCGCGGGAAATCTTGTCAGGCTGACAGAGCAAAGCTCTGATTTTATTGCAAACGGTATCAGGGTCGGCGACACCATCGGCTGCGCCGTTCTCGAACAGGGAGAATACTGCCGGATAGCATTGTACACAAAAAATTAAAAAGCCTGCCCCGGGAGGAAATTCTCCCGGGGCAATAATTATTTCATATCAAACACCTTTTTGTGGTACCATATCCCGAAGCCAAGTCCCGAAACTCCGCCCTCGATATGACCGAAGTGCGAGATGTTGTCGTTTGTGAACAAGCCGTCGTAAACCTCCTGCCCGAGGTAAATGAGCGTGACGAGGATAAGCGTGAGCGGTATCTCGCCCTTTTTCATGTTGGTGAACGCGCTGAGAATGATCAGCATGAACACAATGCCGCTCGCGCCGAGCACTCCCGTGCTGAAGAACAGCGAGTTGAGAAGCCCGCCTATAAACGCCGTGACTGCTATCATAACGACTAGGTTCCAGCTGCCGTATTTCTCCTCAACGATCGGTCCGACAAGCAGCATCATTATCATGTTACCCGTAAGGTGCGAAACGTCGACGTGCCCGAAGGCGTGCGTTACAAGCCGCAGATAGGTCAGCGGGTCGAGCCAGTTCGGGTGACCGTAGCAGATGAGGAATACGCCGTTGAACCAGCCTCTCGTTATCTCGTTTATTATCAGAAAAACAACGCATACGGCAACATATGTCAGTATCACCGGGGAATTGTAGCTCAGCCTGAATTTTGTTTTCATATCCTGCCCCTTCCGTCAGCAACGCTGTTTTTCAGCAGCGCCCTGTAAAGCCGTCCGACCGGCAAGCCCATTACATTGTAATAGTCGCCCGAAATCGCCTTGACAAGCAGCGCGCCCCTGCCCTGTATTCCGTAAGCGCCCGCCTTGTCCATAGGCTCTCCCGTGGCGATGTACGCCGATATTTCTTCCTCCGTAAGAGGGTAAAATTCAACGCGCGTTTCCTCTGCGAAGCAGTCGGTCGCGCCGTCGGGGTAAATAACGCATACCCCCGTGAAAACGCTGTGGCGCCTGCCCGAAAGCTTGCGCAGCATATCGGCAGCCTCCTCTTTGCTGTGCGGCTTGCCGAGTATCTCGCTGTCTGTCGCTACGACGGTATCGGCGGCGATTATTGTTTCGTCCTTATATTTTGAGTATATCTCCGTCGCTTTCTGTAGCGCCAGCATCTTCACAGCGTCCTCGGGCGGAACGTTCTCCCCGATGACCTCCTCGCCCTCGGCGGGGACAACGATGAATTTCTCCGCGATAAGCGAAAGCAGCTCGCGGCGGCGCGGAGAACGGCTTGCAAGTATCAATTCTTTTCCTCTTTCTTCTCGGCGTCATGCTTAGCGCCGTATATCTCGTTGTAGTTGTTGATACACTGACGGATAACCTCAACGGCGGCTTTCTGCCCCATGACCTCGTTGACGGCGGTTTCCTTGCCCTCGAGCTGCTTGTAAACCGAGAAGAAATGCCGCATTTCCTCAAAAATGTGGCTCGGAAGCGCCTCGATTCCGCGGTATGCGTTATAAGTCGGGTCCTCGAACGGGATAGCGATTATCTTTTCGTCGTTCTTGCCGTTGTCAAGCATGGTGATAACGCCTATCGGGTAACACTGAACCAGCACCAGCGGGTTTATCGGCTCGTTGCAGAGCAGCAGCACGTCGAGCGGGTCGCCGTCGTCCGCGAGAGTGCGCGGGATAAATCCGTAGTTTGCGGGGTAGTGCGTCGAGGTATAGAGTATCCTGTCGAGGATAATTAACCCCGTCTGCTTGTCAAGCTCGTATTTCTTCTTGCTCCCCTTTTCTATCTCGACGACCGCGAGAAAATCGGTCGGGGTTATCCTTTCGGGTGCAACGTCATGCCATATATTCATAATTATCTTCCTTTCTTTCCGCTATGTCGGTATAATCATTATACACCGTAGTCGGGCGAAAATCAAGACACATCATAATTTTTTCTGCATACAATACAATGTAGATCAAAAGGGAGGGCAGCAGTATGACCGACAGATTTCTTTTTATTGGCGGCGACAAGCGCATTTCCTACGCAATGCGTAAAATCGCGGAGCAATTCCCTGCGGATAAGCTCGGCGCGGGCGGGGTCTATCTCGAGCCTATCGGGCGGTACAGCCGTATCGTGCTCCCGTTCCCGTTCTCGCGCAACGGCACCGATATCAACGCGCCGTTGTCGGATACTCCGCTCCCGCTGTCGGCGATAACGGAGCGCTCGGCAGAAAGCGCCGTTGTTTTCAGCGGGGGCACAAACGCAGCCCTTGAACAGCTTTGCCGCGAAAACGGGCTTACTCTCGTGAACTACGCCGCCGATGAGGCGCTGACCCTGAAAAACGCACAGCTCACCGCCGAAGCGGCGGCGGCTATACTTATAAATAACACAGAGGGCTCGCTGCTTGGCGCAGACGTGCTGATAACCGGCGGCGGACGCGTCGCGCAATGCACCGCGCGGCTGCTGAAAGCTTTCGGGAGCAATGTTACCGTATGCGCACGGAACAGCGCGCAGCTTGCCCGTGCGGAGCTTTACGGATGCGCGGCGGAAAACCTGCGTCGGACAGACAGCCTGCTCCCGCGCTGCGATATAGTTATAAATACTATCCCGTCGGGAATTTTCACGGCGGAAAAGTTTAAGGAGATGAAAAGCGGCGCGGTGTTCATGGAGCTCGCCTCGCTCCCGCAGGAGCCATACAAGACCTGCGCCGAAGGCTGCGGCATAAAATACATTCACGCGGCGGGGCTTCCCGGCAAATTCTCCCCGAAAACGGCAGGTCTGCTGATAGCGGACTTCATTCTCGGCTACGGGAACAGCTGAGAGCCGCGCATTAATACCGTTACAACCGTTACCACAAGGTGAAAGGATATACCATGAGCGATTTTCAGAAGCTTTCGGGACTGCGGGTCGGGTTCGCGGTCTGCGGATCGTTCTGCACCTTTTCAAGGGTATTCGAGCAGCTTGAGCAGCTTGCCGCGCTCGGCTGCGAGATAACGCCGATAATGTCGCAGAACGCATACTCGCTTGACACGCGCTTCGGAACGGCACAGTCGCACGCAGCGCGACTTTACGAAATAACCGGCAGGACAGTCCTACACGAAATAACCACCACCGAGCCTATCGGCCCGAAAAAGATGTTCGACGTGCTCGTCGTTGCGCCCTGTACGGGGAACACCCTCGCAAAGCTTGCGGCGGGTATAACGGACGGCCCCGTCTGCATGGCGGTAAAAAGCCACCTGAGGAACCAGAGACCCGTCGTTATCGCCGTGTCCACCAACGACGCGCTCGCGGGCTCCGCCAAAAACATCGGCACGCTCCGAAATTACCGCAACTTCTACTTCGTACCTATCTTTCAGGACGACAGCGCGGGAAAGCCGTTCTCTATGATAGCGGATTTCTCAAAGCTGCCGCAGACGATATCGGAAGCAATGGACGGCAGGCAGATACAGCCCGCTATCATCACAAGGCAATGACAGAAAAACGAAAAGGGGGAGCGCAAACTCCCCCGATATTATTGCCGTAAGATTACCGCCGTCAATGCACTTTCCGCCGCCGAACGGCGAAAACAAACGGATATACGCCGCCTTACTTTATTTCGGTAGGCTTATCCTTGTCCTTCTTGAGCTTCTTGGGCTCGGGAGCAGCTGCGGGCGCTTCGTGAACGGTGTTGTTCTTCGCAATGGCGCTCTTTACCACGCGGATCTTGGTTCTGTCGCTGCCCGTTTCGATGAGGACAGTGTCCTCCTTAACGGAAATAACTCTGCCGATGATGCCGCCGGTGGTTATAACCTCGTCGGCTACCTGAATGTTGTTGAGCATATCCTGCATTTCCTTGTTGCGCTTCTTCTCGGGGCGAATGATAAGGAAATAGAAAATTAATATCATCAGCGCGATCGGGATAATAAGCGTCAGCATACTTCCCAATGTTCCGCCTGCCTGTTCTGCGCTTGACGCCTGAGAAGCGATCAGTAAATTGATGTGCATAGTTGTCCTCCGTTGGAATTTTTTTGTTCAATAAAAACATTATACCCTTTTATTGCGAATAAATCAAGGGGTAAATCCGTTTTTTCACAAATTATTCATAAAAAACGTTATCTTTATCATCTGACATACACCGCGGTACCCGCTTCGTTGAACGCGCGGCGTATATCCGAAACCGCGTCCCCGACGTCCTCGCTGTCAGCCGCGACGGAGTATTTCAGCCCCGGGAACTGCGCGCCCGTGCGCCCTATGAACGCCTTCGCGCCGGAATAGGAGCTCTCGCCGCTGTAATTTATCAGCAGCGTTATCCCCGAAAGCTTTTCGGCGTTCCCCGAAAGCTCCGCGTCTGTCGACTGCCTGCTGTCGGACAGCAGCGCAGCACCGTCCACCTCCGCGGCAAACGCCGCGCCGTGCTTCTCCGCGCCCGCGCGCACCGCGTCGATCACCGCCCACAAAGCTTCGACGCGCTTTTCCGCGTCGCCTATCGGCAGGGAGTAAAGGTAAACGCTGTAATCCGACGGGTGGAACTCGGGATACATTGTGTCCGCCGCGATGATATACTTAAAGCCTGCCGCGGAAAGCTCCTCGGAAATACTGCCCATGAACGTGCGGCACTCCTCGCTGAACGGATCCATCCACTTCTTGCCGCCGTTAGAGGGCGCGGCGTCGAGCCACTTGCCGCTGCCGTCGGACAGCGTGTAGCAGCCGCCCACATACCCGCCGCTCGTGCGGTCGAGCAGTGTACTGAACCTTGCCGCAGGGACGAGCCCCTCGGCGGTAATGATATCGCACATTTCCTTTGCGGTGAGCGTTCCCTTGACGGGCTCGGCGCCCTTTATGCCGCTTATCTCGCTGCTGTAAAGGAAGCTGCCTTCCTCGTCCTTTGCGGTGACGACTACTCCGTCATAGCCCGCGTTCTTCGCGGAAATTACCGCCTGCTTCAGCGACGCCGCGTCGAACACCTTGTTTTCGGGCAGGATATACATTCCCGCAAGCTGCTGCTCGGGCTCGCTCGTTTTATCGTCGGGCACGGACGAGTTATCGGTCTGCGTTTCCTCCGAGGAAGCGTCGCCGGAAGCCTCCGCCGTCGCCGGGGGAGTCCATGACGGGGTGCTGTCGGAGCTTTCGCCGCCGCGGCTGCTGAAATATTCAACGATAGGCTTGCCCGCGCCGTAGCCTATCACCGCGAGCGCCAGCACGATCACTATCATAAGAACAACGGTAATCGCCTGCTTGCCCTTGCTCTTTTTACGGTTGTAAAGGTTGTATTTTCGGTGTTTTATTTTGATGTTGGTCTTTTTTGGTTTCATGTCTGCCCCTTTCCTGTTTATTTCTTACCATCATGGCCGGTTGGTGTTAAGGCAACACCGCACAATTAACGGCTAACGCCTTTTCCGTCCGCTTGCTTG
>CAMERU010000062.1 GCA_945935925.1 uncultured Clostridia bacterium
GAGCAGGATCAGGTAAATCTCCAGTACACCCTGTTTATCACCCGCACCTACTTCAAGGGCAAGTATATCCACCAGATGCAGAACGAGATATACAATCCGAACAGCGGACGCTTCCTCGGTCTTGCGGGAGCAAAGGCAGACGCATACTGCGGCGACCGCGACGCATTCGTTGGCTCATACAGAAGCTACGCTAACCCCAAGGGAATTGAGGAGGGTCTGAAGGGCGACCTCAACTACAACACCAACTCCTGCGGCGCGCTCCAGAGCGACATTGTTCTTCAGCCCGGCGAAACAAAGGAGCTTACATACGTTATCGGCGGTCAGAAAACCGAGGCGGAGATAACCGAGATAATCGAGAGATACGAAAAGGCGGGCGCTGTCGAGGCGGAGCTCAGGGAGCTCAAGGCTTACTGGCACTCCAAGCTGGACAATCTCCATGTAAATACTCCCGACGCGAATTTCAACAACATGGTAAACACATGGAACGCATACAACTGCTTCATCACTTTCACATGGTCGAGAGCGGCTTCCTTCCAGTACTGCGGTCTGCGCAACGGCTTCGGCTACCGCGACACCGTACAGGATATTCAGGGTGTTATCCACCTTGCCCCCGAGATGGCAAAGCAGCAGATCGTATTCATGCTGTCCGCGCAGGTTACGAACGGCGCGGGTCTGCCGCTTGTTAAGTACGACCACAAGCCCGGTCAGGAAAATCACCCCGACGAGAACGACGAGAACTCCGTATATGCAAAGCAGACGGGTCACCCCTCCTACCGCGCGGACGACGCTCTCTGGCTGTTCCCGACGATCTACAAGTACATCGGCGAGAGCGGCGACTCCGCATTCCTCGACGAGGTTATTTCCTACGCTAACGACGGCGAGAGCGGCACGGTTTACGACCACCTCAAGAGAGCGATCGACTTCTCCATGAACCACCTCGGCAACCACGGAATGCCCGCAGGTCTGCACGCGGACTGGAACGACTGCCTGCGCCTCGGCAAGAAGGGCGAGTCCACCTTCGTTGCATTCCAGCTTGTATATGCGATAAAGATACTCCGCACCTACGCTGTCGAGAAGAACGATACCGAGTATGTAAAGTACCTCGACGAGATCGGCGCAAAGCTGGACGATATTCTCTCCGCCTGCTGGAACGAGGACAGATGGATCCGCGGCTACAAGGAGGACGGCACCGTTATCGGTCAGCGCACCGATCCCGAGGCTTCCATGTGGCTCAACCCGCAGAGCTGGTCGGTCATCTCCGGCTTCGGCACGAGAGAGCAGCAGGAGAAGGCTATGGACAGCGTTGAGCGCGAGCTGAACACGCCTTACGGCGCGATGGTAATGTACCCGCCGTATGTCAAGCACGGCTTCGACGGCGCGCTCATGCAGTGCTTCAACAAGTGCACCAAGGAGAACGCGGGTATATTCTCGCAGCCGCAGGGCTGGCTGATACTTGCGGAGAGCAAGCTGGGTCACGGCAACCGCGCATACAAGTACTGGACAGAGGCTGCTCCCGCGACATACAACGACAACGCAGAGCACCGCGTTCTTGAGCCGTATGTTTACGGTCAGTTCGTCGAGGGCAAGGACAGCCCGTTCGCAGGCCGCGCGCACGTTCACTGGCTGACAGGCACGGCTTCCACCGTTATGGTAGGCACAACGGAGGGTATCCTTGGTCTTAACCCCGAGATAAAGGGCATCGTTATCGACCCGTCTATCCCCTCGGAGTGGAAGGAGTTCACCATGGACAAGACCTTCCGCGGCAAGAGGCTGCACGTTACCGTAAAGAACCCGAACGGCAGCGAGCACGGCGTTAAGTCCGTCACCGTAAACGGCGAGAAGATCGACGGCAAGCTTATCCTTGACTCTGTTCTCAAGGCGGAGAATGATGTCGTTATCGAGATGTGATTTATAATAAGGTTTTCCCCCTGCTCTCGGGCAGGGGGATTTTTTTATTTCAGCTCCTTTATCAGAACGGTAAGAAAAGTGCTGATACCGACAGCAAGACCGATGTCACTACAGACAAGACCAACCCCGACACGGGTGCTGAGCCGATCGTTGTATTTGGTGCAATAGCTGTTGTTTCTGTGGGGTTAATTACACTTTCCAAGAAGCGCAGAAGATAATACATCATTCATATTAAGATCCTCCTCAACGGGGTCGGCAGAACTGCTGACCCCGTTTTGCCGTAAAAAAACGGGAGCGAAACCGCCCCCGTTTCCTCATATTCCGTATTTTTTCAGCAGCGCCTCAAGCGGCAGCTCTGTCATTTGCGCGTCTGCCGCGCCTTTTCCCGATATCCCGACGATAAATCCGCAGAAGTTCTCTGCAACGGTATCGGGGAGCTCGAGCGAATTAACGCCGCGCAGGTCGCGGGTTATCCCGACGCCGAGCCGCTTCAGGAACGCCTCTTTCTTCACCCACGCGCGCAGGAAATCCGCGTTTGAGGTGGTGTGGAACCGCTCCTCCTCGCACAGCACCCTGTTGTACAGCGCGTCGCTTACGCGGCGGTCGGGGCGCTCTATGTCAACGCCAAGCTCCTCGTCGGAGAACGCGGCGATCACCGCGCCGTCGGTATGCGAGAGCGAAAATTCCAGCCACTCGCCGTTCTTGTTTTTTATGTAAGGCTTGCCGTAGGGACCCTTGCGGAATTTTATCCGATCCTGCGCTATTCCCGTGCGGCGGGATATTTCCGACAGGACAAGAAGCTCGGATATAAGGGAGTTTACCTTTGCGCCGTCGCCCGCCCTGCGCGCGATAACTGCCTGCCGCATCTCGGTCACGCAGTTCATATATTCGGAAATGCTGTCGAATGTGATGTTGTCGGTTTTTATGAGATAGATGTCCATATCAATAAGATGAATCGGGCGTTATATACCACCTGCCGCCGCAGAGGACAGCCAGCGCGGTGAATTTGCCGCCGTTTTTGGTCTTGTTAAGTTTAAGGGACGCGGACACGTCGTATACCTTGTCGTATTTTGAATACAGCGCGTCAATTAACGCCTTGTCGTCGGCGCTGACCTTGCCGGTGATATCCTTGACGGAGGATACCGTGACCGCCGCGGAGGTTATCTTCTCGGACGTTTCGGCGGCAACGGAGTTTTTCAGCTCCTCGCCGAACGCTCTGCACTGCTCCTTCATGGACGACCCCTGCTCTTTAAGATATGCGTCGGCGGTCTTTATGTATTCGTCAGTGTAAACGCAGGATATCGATTTATAGAAATCCTCGTCGACAAGCGCGGCGGAATACATTTCGGTCAGCACGGAGGTGATGTCGCGCTTTTCAACGGCGGAAACAAGCTTCGCGCAGTTATTCCTGCCCTTGACGGTAACGACTGCCTTGCGTCCGAGCGAAAGCGACTTGGGCTTGCCCGAAACAACGCCTGCTTTATTAATTGTCATTCTTCCGTTGATGACCGCTGTCGACTTGGCGCTGAATTTAATTGTACCCGAATTGGAGATATTTTTCCCGACAGAAAGCGCAAGCTTGCCCGTTACGGCAATATTTGCCTTGTCCTGCACCTTGAGCGTTCCCTTTACGGTAAGCGAGCCTTTCGAGGATATCCACAGCTTCGCGCCGCTTTTCACGGTGACGGTTGTTTTTGCGGGTATAACCATGTCCTTGGATATGGTGATATTACCGGTGACAACATAGCTCTTTCCCGATTTGAGGGCGGTCTTTCCGTTCCAGACGGTCGCCGACGCGGCGTATTCCTGCGTTACGGAAGCCGTATTTTCGGCATAAACGGCGAGCGGGGCGGAGGTCGAGAGCACTGCCCCCAGAACAAATGCGGCGATTATTTTTTTCATAATATTCCTTTCGTCATTTCGTGTTATCGGGGAAGCTGTCCCCGCTGTCGGATTTTCTTGCTGATTTAAATAAACTGCTTTTGCCGGTGTATATCCTGTCGCAGATACCGTCCCGCGTGCACAGGCGGAGGGTTATCTTCCCGCTTTCTATGCGGGGGTGACGCAGCACCCGCGCGGAGCAGGGCGAGCATTCCTGTTTTACCGCAGCGATAAAGCAGAACTTTTCGTCCTCGTAGGGAGCGTCGCCGCCTTTCAGCCGCTTGTGCAGCTTGGAGCGCTGAATGCGCGCGGTGAAATGGCACCAGTCGTCCTCGGGCAGGGGGCATTCCCCATTGTTCGGGCAGGGCGCTGCTATCAGCATTCCCATGCCGATAAGCTGTCGGCGCGCTTCTTTCAGCTGCGCATAACCCGCGGGAGTGCCCGGCTCGATTATTACGAGCATTTTCCGCGCCGCATCGGCAAGCTGCTTTACGGCGGCGGTGCGCTGTGCGGGGGTCATTTCGTTCAGGCAGTAGGCGCAGGTCACGAGGTCGGCGCGCTCGGTTATCCCGTCGGACAGGTCGCGCCTTATCCACGAAAAATCAAGCCCGGCGGCTTCGGAGAGCGCTTTTCCCATGTCTGTCATGCACTGCTCGCGCTCAAGGCAGGTTATGTCGGAGCATTCGGTGAGCAGCGCGGCGGCGATTGCGGCTGCGCCCGTTCCCGCGCCCGCGTCGAGCACGGAGTTAATTTCATCATCGAAGCATTCCAGCGCCAGCTCGAGCGCTCTGCTGACCGCGCCGAATGTCGCGGGCATACGCACGGCGGCGTAGGCTATTATGTCGCGCGTTGTGCCGACAAGGCGTTTTCCGCCGCCCGACTGCTCCCGGTAGCGCAGGGAGAGCTTTTCCGCCGCGTCGGCGAGAGGCTTTATGTTCTCGGCGGCGGCGAGCTGTTCCGTTTTCAGCCTTATTTCCTGTGGGAGTTCCATATCAGAAAAGGTTGTTCCTTATTTCCTTTGCGGCGTATCTTCCTTCAAGGGTCTGACCCTCGATATCGGGGTGGAGCCCGTCGCGGAGGTACTTGCCCGTCCCGCCGATGACCTCAAACTTCTCACAGATACCGCTGTTGTTGTAGCAGTCGATGACCTGCGCGGACATTCCGCCCGCTATCTGCCTTATCATAGGGATAAGGCGGAGGGTCTTTGCGTTGTGCTCGGGAGTAGCGGTCTGGAGCGGTGTAAGCACGAAAACGCGGCACTCGGGGAAATTTTCCATTATCGTCTGTATGCACCAGCGCATTGCGCCCGCGGAGGTAAACAGGTCGATATCGGGGTTGTTGTCAAGGCTTTTGCCAGAAAGCGCCTTGTCGGCGTCGCCAAAGTTTTCCGCAAGGTCGTTAGTGCCGTAGGCAAACGCGAAAACATCGGGCGCGGGATATTCGCCGCTCTTTACCTCGGCGATGAATTTCTGAATATGTACAACGGCGCAGTTATTCATGCGCATCTGCATTTCGTCGGGGTCGTCGGTCGGCTCCCAGCCGCTGCTTATCCCCGCGAAGCCGTCGGAGCCGTAGTCCTGCGTGGTGAGCGTTCTGCCGCCGCATTCGACGGTGCGCTTGTGCCACACGGAGCTGCCCACGGCGGAGTTGTGGTGGGTCCTGAAACCGAGGATATCGCAGACGTGACGGCTCCATTGATCGCCCTGTGTTATGCTGTCGCCCGACACGCCGAAATTGATCTCGTTAAATTCTTTCATATTATCAGATTTCCTTTATTTTTTCGGGGATACCCGTACCTTTATTGTAATACATTTCTCTTTTTTTGTAAAGGGCTTTTGTGAAAAAAAGGAGCGAAGTCTGCAATATGGCAATGCCCCTTTTTGCAACACACGAAAAGCCCCGAAAAGACCTGCTGCTTTTCGGGGCAATAGATGGATCAATTATTCCCAGTGGAAAAACCACACGGTCGAATTTCTGAGACCGTCGGCAAGCTCTCCGACGCTTCTTACCGCGCCCTGCTTTGAAATGATCTCGGGGCAGACGCCGTACATCTCCACGGCGAGCGGCAGAGCTTTTCCCCGCGCTACGGGCTTGCGCACAGCAAAGTTAAGCTCGTTATGGGCTATGACTGCGGGAACGGCGCCGTGGCGCTCGTACCAGTATTTCGCTATCGCGGTCATGATCTGCGTGTCGGGGCAGTTTCCCCATGCTCCGAAAGGAACATAGGCGAACACCTCCCACGGGTTTGCGGTCGGTATTTCGGCGAGAATTACGGGGCGGGTGCCCTGTTCGTCCTCGTTCCAGAGGCTCAGGAGAAAGCGCAGCGGGTCGCCGTTTGCTATATAGCCTACTATGTCGTCCCATTCGCCGCCGTTTTCCTCGGCTTCCTCCCTGCGTTCGCCGATAAGCTCGGCGAGTATCTTCTCGCCGTCGGGGAGAGGGCAGGAAAGCATCTCGCTGCGGAAGCGCTTTATTTTTTCGGGGGAGAAGTCGTATTCCTCGTTAATGTCCGCCGCCTCGGTATTGGTCATTATGTTGTTCCACATTCGGCGGTCGGGAGCAATGAACACGGGCGTAAAGCCTTCCGTTTTACCTCTCTCGAGAGCCTCGGCATATGCCTTGTTGAGTTCCTCGTCGTTGTCGTCGGGACCGAACAGGCGGCAGCGGCAGTCAAGCAGGCTGATAAATGCGGGAATGATCTCGCTGTCGTCCTCCCCGGCGTCGTAATCAAGATGTATGCCGGAGGTAAATTCCGTCTTATAGAAGCGGAACCACCCGTCGCTAAGCGGGATAAGGAACGCGGGATATTCATCTGTCAGGCTTATTACCGACGGAGCCTCGCCGAAGAGCTCCTCGTATTTCTTTTGCAGCTCCGACAGACCCTCCGCTCTTATCGGGGAGGAGAATACGGAGTCGAATCTTTCCGAGAGGAGCGCTTCAACGGGGTCGCCGCCGCATAGCGGCACTTCCGCGATAGTCAGCGGCGAAAAATCAATATCCGAGTAATATTTCAGCAGCCCCTCGCCGTCGGTGCATATCCCTTGCGGGTCGCAGGCGAGCAGCAGCGGCTGAAAGCCCTCCGCCTTGCCGCGTATGCGGGCGTCTTTAAGCGCCTTTCGCACCTCGGCGGGGTTGCCGGAGTTATAGGAGGTGCAGCGGCAGTCGAGCGTTGCGCTCATGCGCATTGAAAATTCCTCCGCCGCGTCTTTCAGCTTTTCATAAAAAACGGCGCGGAAGTCGGCGTAGCTTCTGTCGATAAACGCGGAAAGACCGCGGTAATATTCCTCGTCGAACGGCACGAACAGATAAGCCTCGTCTTTAAATTCGGCGCAGTTGTATTTTTCCGTGCCGAAATACTGCTCGGCGTATTTGTCAACGTCGCAGGGGAAAGAATGCTCCCTGTCGTCGTCGGAGCCGTAATAATAATCGGCGAACGACGCGCCCTCGAAGTTGAACAGGTCGCGGAAAAGCAGCCCGTCAAGCGCGCCCATGATAAATCCGCGCAGGTCGGTGTTCAGCCCGTTTTTAACATTGCTCACAACATCGGGGTAACGCTCGGAGAATTGCTCGCAGACAAGATCATGCTCAATGCACCAGCGCAGGTATATCGCGATATGGTTACAGCCGGACAGCTCGTCAAGGGGCAGCTGCTTTTGTCTTATCGACTCGATATGCGCGTGGGCGCTGTCGGCTATTCCCGAAAAAACATCCGGATCTTCTTCGGGGCTTTCATAGCCCTCGCAGCAGTTCGGGCGGGAGATATCCGTGATGTGGCTGACGCCGTTCATCAGACCGAGCAGGCTTTCGGTGTCGTTGTCTATCTTAAAGGTCATTTCCTCGCGGTAAACGGGAATGACCTCGAAAAAGCTGACGGTATCGCCGTTGGGAAGCTCGCAGCTGTCCGCGCCGTCGGCGACGTCCTCGGGGCGGATAAGCACGGAGCCGCACAGCTCCGTCCCGCGCGAGAATGTCTGCTGATTATCGACGCTGTGACCCCAGCCGAGCCATGTATCGCAGTTTATGGGCAGGCGGGCGAGGTTTTTCAGCAGCGTTATCGGCCAGAACCACTCCTCGTCGCTCTCTCCGACGCGCCAGTCGGGCGGCAGGCAGATGAGCAGCTCGGCTCTGCCGAATTTTTTCGGGTCGAGATCTTCGGGGATATCCATGATATGCGCGCCCATGCCCATTGTAACGAGGGTGTAATAATTCCGCTCGGGCGTGGGCGGGACAATGCAGATATCCACATGGATATCTGGGGAATGTATCTCATGGTAAACGGTGGGAAATTCTCCGAAGTATTCCTTGATATGCTCCTCGACGGTATCCATTTCTTCCTCGTCGTACATTTCGGCGTCGGGGGTTTCCTCGTCGTAATCCTCGTCGTCGATATCGCTTTCGATGGATTCGATAAACATATCGCATTCCTCTAAGACGTCCTCGGGGGGATTCATGTTCATGCAGCGCGCGAATGCATTGCGCGCGCGGTCGAGGATATTGCGCCGCAGCACCTCGTCGTCGGCGCACTCGTCGTCGGAGGACGCATGAAAGAGCGCATAGCCCATGCGGTACTGCCACAGCCAGCTGTTGTCCATACGTCCGCGCAGGCTTTCCAGAACGGCGATGGCTTTCTTGTATTCGCCGGTGTTGTTGTATGCGCGGGCGAGCAGGCTAAGTATCTCGTCGTCAAGGGCGCTGTCGGGCAGCGCCATGACTGCGGCTATTATTTTTTCGTGCTCGCCGCTGTCGTTCCAGCTTTCAAGCCGGTCAATAAGCTCTTCCTTGTTCATTTGCGCTCCTTGGGTCAGCGTTTGTTCTCTTTGCAGCAGAATTCCTCTGCCGTAAGCTTTAGTATTACTACGTTGTTAAGCATTTTCTCGGAATACTTGTATTCCTTTCCCGCTCCCGCATACTTTTCCATTATGGAATTAAGCCCGGTGAGCTTTTCTATGCCGTTGATGACCTCGACGGAGCCGACGCCGGTTATGCATTCGTATGCTGCGGAAAAGCTGCAGGCGAGCTCGCTCGTTGAGTATATCTCGTTCAGCTTGTCAATCTCGAAAGCGGCATTGTTGTTTATTTTAAGGAGGTCTGTTTTCTTCCCCTGCGGCGCGCAGTGGAAATACAGCTCAAGCTGTCCCGCAGTGAGGCTGTATCCGAAGCACATGGGGATTATATAGGGGTATTTTCCGTCCATCAGCGCAAGGCGGCAAACCCTTGCCTCCCGCAGGATACGCTCGATCTCGTTTATGTCGGTTACTTCTCTTTCTGCTCTTCTCATATGTTACCTCCTGTATCTGAAATATACCCGTATAAAAACAACCACCCGCAATTCTTTCGAGTCGCGGGCGGCATTCCTGACGGAAAATCAAGCTGTTGCGTTAGCCTTCTTTGCAAGCTGGGACTTGAGGCGGGCAGCCTTGTTCTTGTGGATCAGACCCTTACCGGCAGCCTTATCAACGGTAACAACGGCAGTCTTGATGACAGCAGCGTCGGCACCCTCAGCGCGAGCCTTCTTGATAACAGTCTTGAGCTCGGACTTGTCAGCCTTGTTGGCTTCGCTTCTCGCCTTAGAGATGAGAACTCTCTTCTTAGCGGACTTAATATTCGGCATTTCTATTTCACCTCCGTATCGGTTTTACGAGCAGTCGGGTATTTTGCGGGGAGTTTTGGGAAATATTTATTTATAATCACCAAAAAGAGCCTTGCAAATAACTTTTAACTTGTAAGCTCGATTTATTTTTTCTCATAATACACTTAATTATAGCATAATAGTTTTTAAATTGCAAGTGGTTTTAAAAAATATTTTAAAAAATCGGGGGAAATTTGATGAATTTATGCGGACTTGCGGCGGAAGCGGCGGAGCTTTGCGATAATAAGGGCGGATTTCGAGTTGTAAAACGGGAGATAGGCGGCGTCGGGATAACCGACGTTCGTATAACGCCGCAGGCGGAGCGGCGGACGGGCAGGGCGGCGGGACGGTACATCACGCTTGAGGGCGACCCCGCCTCGCAGAGCATGGCGGGCATACTCCGCCGCGCGATACAGCAGGTAATTCCGCCGCAGGGCAGGCTTTTCGCGGCGGGGCTCGGCAACCCCGACATAACGCAGGACAGCTTCGGTGCGCTTTCGGTGCGCGGTATCGCCGCGGGGAAAGGGCGGCGGTATTCGCTCGCGGCGGTGGAAACGGATGTCGCCGCGCGGACGGGAATAACGGCGGCGCGGCTGATACGCGCGGCGGCGGGGGAGCTGCGCGCGGACTGCGTTATCGCGGTGGACGCGCTCGCCTGTGACGACCCGCAGCGGATAGGCAGGACGATACAGATAAGCGACACGGGGCTTGTCCCCGGTTCGGGAATGGCGGCGGACAGCGAGGAGGTATGCGAGCGGACTGTCGGGGTGAGAGTCGCGGCAGTCGGCGTGCCGACGGTCGTGCGGCTGAGCAGCATAACCTCGCGGCGCGAGCATGGGGAGTATATGGTGACGGCGGCGGATATAGACGCAGTGGTGAGGCTGTGGGCGGACGCTGTCGCGGCGGCGCTTAATTCGCTGCGGTTCCATGCGTAGGGCGGCGGTTTTTACGTAACCGTGGGAAAATCGGTGAGCGGCGGGAACAGCGAATGGCTGTTTATATATTTAAAATGGTATAGATGATATATCGAGAAAATTTGCCCAAAAAATTATACAGATTGAATAATATGAGGGCTATATTTCCGATTGTTCAGGGAATAATATGTCTGTTGTTTAAAATGCACAATTGTGCGGTAGGATTTCACGCAAAAATTCTACATCAAAAAATGCGATAAAAAAGCGCGCGGCGCTTGCAATTGCCGTTTGATTGTGTTAAAATAGATGTTGGCGGCTGTACCGGGTTCGGTATGGCAGAATGACAAAAAGCATGGCGATGAGGTCGGAGGTTGCACGGGTCACCGTGGGAATTTCGACGGAGTATGTCCGGTTTGAAATCGGGCGGAGAAGATTTACAGAAAACGCGTGTTGGTCGTCGGCGCTGTCGTTAAAGTGTCCGGAAGCTCCGGATAACTAACAGATATGCCCGAAAAGATGAAACACACGGTACAGTGGATTTTTCAAATAGGCTTTCGCCGGCATTTAACTACTGAGAAAGGGTTGAAAAATCATGGCATCTAACGAAAAGGTAAGAATCAAGATCAAGGGTTACGAGCACAGCGTTGTCGACGCGGCTGCGGCAAAGATCGTTGACGCTGCAAAGCGCAGCGGCGCGAGAGTTGCGGGTCCCATTCCGCTTCCCACCGACAAGCAGGTAGTAACCATTCTGAGAGCGGTACACAAGTACAAGGACTCCCGCGAGCAGTTCGAGCAGAGAACTCACAAGCGCCTTGTTGACGTTATCCGTCCTTCTCAGAAGACAATCGAGGCTCTCCAGTCTCTGGAGCTGCCCGCAGGCGTAGAAATTTCAATGGATATCTGATTATAGATTGAATTTGGAGTTATGTTGAGGAAACTCAACCACTAACCACGCGCCGCAAAGCGCATGGTCATGTCGGGATCTCCCGACCAATAACCAATAAGGAGGAAAAGCCGAAATGACAAAGGGTATTATCGGCAAGAAGATCGGCATGACGCAGATCTTCGATGAGGCAGGCAAGGTTGTTCCCGTAACAGTTATCGAAGCGGGTCCCTGCGTAGTAGTACAGAAGAAGACAACCGAGAACGACGGCTACGAGGCTGTTCAGCTGGGCTTCGGAGATGTATCTCCCAAGCACGTTAACAAGCCCGAGGCAGGTCACTTCAAGAAGAACGACGTAGCGTTCAAGAAGACCCTCAAGGAGTTCCGTCTTGACGATATCTCCGCTCTTAACACAGGCGATATCATCAAGGCAGACGTTTTCGCCGAGGGCGACGTTATCGACGTTGCGGGCGTAAGCAAGGGTAAGGGCTTCACCGGCGCTATCAAGCGTCACAACCAGCACAGACTGAAGGAAACTCACGGTTCCGGTCCTGTTGCAAGACAGGCGGGCTCCATGGGCGCTTGCTCCAGCCCTTCGAGAATTTTCAAGGGCAAGGGCATGGCAGGTCATATGGGTGCTGAAAACGTAACGGTTCAGAATCTTGTAGTTGTCAAGGTTGACGTTGAAAACAACCTGATCGCTGTCAAGGGTGCTGTTCCCGGTCCCAAGGGCGGCGTAGTTACCATCTGCGACGCAGTTAAAGCATAAGAGGGGAGGACACCATCATGTCAAAGATTAACGTAGTAGATATGGCGGGTAAGGTCGTTTCCGAGCTTGAGCTTAACGACGCAGTGTTCGGCATCGAACCCAACAAGACCGCTATGCACTCCGCTGTTGTGAACTATCTCGCAAATCAGCGTCAGGGCACACAGTCCACTCTTACCAGAACAGAGGTAAGCGGCGGCGGAAGAAAGCCCTGGAGACAGAAGGGCACGGGTCACGCAAGACAGGGCTCCACAAGAGCTCCCCAGTGGCGCCACGGCGGTATCGCCCTCGGCCCCAAGCCCCGTTCCTACAGATTTACTCTGAACAAGCAGGTTAAAAGACTTGCTATGCTGTCTGCTCTTTCGAGCAAGGTAGCTGCAAACGAGATGATCGTTGTTGACGCTATCAAGACAGACGAGTTCAAGACAAAGACTATCGTTGCTATGCTGAAGGCTATCGGCGCTGAGAACAAGACCCTCATCGTCCTCGACAGCGTAGACAAGAAGGTTATCAAGTCCGCAGCAAACATCGAGGGCGTTAAGACAACTCAGTCCAACACACTCAATGTTTACGACATTCTTAACTGCAACAAGTTCGTTATAGTTAAGGGCGCTGTGGAAAAGCTTGAGGAGGTGTACGCATAATGGTAAAGACTGCTCAGGATATCATCATCAAGCCCATCATCACAGAGCACAGCATGGAGTGTCTGGCTGCCGGCAAGTACACTTTCAAGGTTGCAAAGTCCGCTAACAAGATCGAGATCGCAAAGGCTGTCGAGACCCTCTTCAAGGGCGTTAAGGTAGCTAAGGTCAACACCGTAAGCGTTCGCGGCAAAAAGAAGAGAATGGGCAGAAACGAAGGCTACACTTCCGATTGGAAGAAGGCTATCGTTACTCTGGCAGAAGGCTCTAAGACTATCGAGTTCTTCGATGGAATGATTTAAGTAAGGAGTGAAACGAAATGGCTATTAAA
>CAMERU010000063.1 GCA_945935925.1 uncultured Clostridia bacterium
GCTGAATGCCCCGTTATGTCCAACAACTCCGCGAACCGCTTCACGCCCGATGTCCCCATGATAATCCCCGAGGTCAATGCCGACCACGCGGCAATAATCGACGCGCAGAGAAAGCGCCTCGGCACAAAGCGCGGCTTTATCTCCGTAAAGTCCAACTGCTCTATCCAGAGCTATGTTCCCGCGCTCTCCCCGCTCAGAAAGTTCGGCATAACGGAAGTTCTCGCCTGCACATATCAGGCTATCTCCGGCGCGGGAAAGACCTTTGAAACATGGCCCGAAATGGTCGACAACCTTATCCCCTACATCGGCGGCGAGGAAGAGAAGTCCGAGCAGGAGCCGCTCAAGGTATGGGGTCATATCGAGGGCAATGAGATCGTAAAGACCGATTCCCCGAGGATCACAACCCAGTGCCTGCGCGTTCCCGTTTCCAACGGTCATTTCGCGGCGGTATTCGTAAGATTTGAAAACAAGCCCTCAATGGACGAGATCAAGAAGATATGGGCGGAGTATTCCGCAGAGCCTCAGGCGCTCGGTCTGCCCTCCGCTCCGAAGCAGTTCCTCCACTATTTCGAGGAGGACAATATGCCCCAGGCTAAGCTCCACAGAAACCTTGAGAACGGCATGGCGGTGTCCATCGGACGCCTGCGCCCCGATACCCAGTATGACTACAAGTTCGTATGCCTGTCCCATAACACGCTGCGCGGTGCCGCAGGCGGTGCGGTGGAGATGGCGGAATTGCTTGCGGCAAAGGGCTATCTGGACTGATCCGTTCCACGCGAAAGGACAAATGATATTTTATGAGCAATACGATTTTTACAGGCGTCGCGACCGCTATCGCGACCCCGATGAACGCTGACGGAAGCATTAACTACGAAGAGTTCGGCAGAATGCTGGATTTTCAGGTAGAGAACGGCGCTGACGGAGTAGTTATCTGCGGAACGACGGGCGAGTCCGCGACCATGACCGACGACGAGCACCGCGAGGTGCTCCGTTACGGCATCGAGCGCATCGCGCACCGTATCCCCGTTATCGCGGGAACGGGCAGCAACGACACGGCATATGCCATTGAGCTGTCAAAGGACGCTGAGAAGCTCGGCGCGGACGCACTGCTGCTTGTAACGCCCTATTACAACAAGACCTCACAGCGCGGTCTGGTGAAGCATTTCACCGCCATTGCGGACAGCGTTAATATCCCGATCGTGCTGTACAATGTTCCCTCAAGAACGGGCGTGAACATCTCGATAGACGCGTACAAGGAGCTTGCAAAGCACCCGAACATCGCTGCCACAAAGGAAGCGAGCGGAAATATGGAGCTTATGATGCAGATTTCCGCCTACACCGACCTTGACATCTATTCCGGCAACGACGACGAGGCGCTCTGCGCGCTTGCGGCGGGCGCAAAGGGAGTTATCTCCGTCAGCGCCAACTGTATGCCCAAGGAAAAGCATGACGAGATAATGCTGTTCCTCGAGGGGAAGCACGCGGAGGCTCTTGAGATACAGAAGAAGCTGCTTGCGTTCGAGAAGGCGCTGTTCATGGACGTTAACCCTATTCCCGTAAAGGAAGCGCTCAATATCATGGGCTTCAGGGCAGGCGAGTGCAGACTCCCGCTGTTCTCCATGACCGAGGCGCAGGTCGAAACGCTCAGAAAGACAATGGAGCCGCTCGGTATTATTGGGTCTGTAAAGTGATACAGGTGGGCGGGTGGTAACAGCCCGCCCTTTTCGGAAAGGAATTTCAATGACAAGGATAGCTGTAACAGGCGCCTGCGGAAGAATGGGGCGCGTTATCGTGAACCTCTGCAAGGAGCGCAGCGACTGCGAGATAATCGCGGGGATAGATAAGCTCGGCGAGAAATACGACGAATTTCCCGTGTACAAAAGCGTGTTCGACATGGCGGAGAAGCCCGATGTCATCATAGACTTTTCCCACCCGTCGGCGCTGCCCGACCTGCTTTCCTACGGGAAGATGAACAACGTTCCGCTCGTTATCGCGACGACGGGCTACACCGACGAGGAGCGCTCGCAGATAACGGCTGCGTCGGCGCAGATACCGGTTTTCTTTACGTTCAATATGTCGCTGGGGATAAACCTGCTGGTGGAGCTTGCGAGAAAGGCGACGCAGGTGCTTGGCGGGCAGTTTGACATAGAGATACTCGAAAAGCACCACAACCAGAAAAAGGACGCTCCCTCCGGCACCGCCATAATGATCGCGGAGGCGATAAACGAGGAGCTCGGCGGGAAGGATCATTTCGTATATGACCGCCACAGCGTGCGAAAGCCGCGCGACAAGGACGAGATAGGAATGCACGCGATACGCGGCGGCACTATCGTCGGCGAGCACGATATAATTTTCGCGGGTCACGACGAGGTGATAACGCTGTCGCACTCGGCGCAGTCGCGGGAGGTTTTCGCTGTCGGTGCGGTTAACGCGGCGGTATTCCTTGCGGGAAAGCCGGCGGGAATGTACGCCATGTCTGATTTGATAAAGGAGAATTGATATGAGTATTCAGGTCACCGAAAACGTATCCGCGGTATCCTTCAACAACGTACCGCTGTACAAGACCATCATGGAGGACACGCTGACCGCAGTTGCAAAGGCGGACATAAACATCGACATGATCTCCATGACCGTCCCCACGTCGGAGATATTCAGCTTCGGCTTCACGCTGTCCGACGAGGATATGCCGAAGCTTCTCGCTGTCGTAAAGGAGCTCAAGGCAAAGGAGGGCAGCATTGTCCCCATGATAAACAGCGGCAACCGCAAGATTGTCATCAAGACGAGCGACATGGAAACGCAGGCAGGCTTTGCGGCGAGAGTGTTTGAAATGCTCAACAGGATAGAGGCTATGATACTGCTGATAACGACGGGTGTTGATGAGATATCCGTGCTTATCCGCGAGAGCGACGCGGAAACCGCCGAGGCAGAGCTCAGGAGGATGTTTGACTGATGTCTGATATTCTTACAAGCACAGCGGCGGCGACCGCCGAGGCGGCAACGCATGAGGCAACGCTTAACGACGCGGTGCAGGGTCTTGTGGAAAACCCCGAACAGACCATTTCCGCCCTCGGCACATTTTTTCAGAATCTGCTGAACAGTATTCTCGGCGCGATTCCGACGATACTTTTCGCGGTGCTTATACTTGTAATAGGTCTTTTCGCGACAAAGTTTGCGCTTTGGCTCCTGTCAAAGGGACTGAACAAAACAAAGCTTGACCTCACTGTCACTAAATTTGTTGCACAGGTGTCTAAGATAGTGCTGTATGTGCTGCTTGTGACGATAATCCTGTCGATACTCGGCATACCCGCGACCTCGATCATTACCATTATCGGAACGGCGGGCGTGGCGATAGGGCTTGCGCTTCAGGATTCGCTGTCGAATGTTGCGGGCGGATTTCTGCTGATGGTTACGAAGCCGTTCAAGATCGGCGACTACATAATCGTAAACGGCGTAGAGGGCACTGTCGCGCAGATATCCATACTGCACACAAGGCTTGACTCCGCGACAAATCAGGCGATATTCATTCCTAACGGGCAGGCGGTAAACGCGGTAGTAATAAACAACTGCGGCAACGAATACCGCCGCGTCGACCTGACGTTCACCATCTCCTACGAGGAGGAATTTGAGAAGGCGCGCAAGGTCATTCTCGATGTCCTCAAGGCTAACCCCAAGGTGGACAAGACCCACGACGCGGCAGTAAGAATGCTTGAGCACGGCAAGAGTGCGATCGTGATAGCAGTCCGCCCGTGGTGCAAGACTGCGGATTACTGGGACGTTTATTTTGACACGACCGAACAGATACGCGCGGCGTTCATTGCGAACGATATCGAGATCCCGTTCGAGCAGCTTGATGTTCACGTTGTTAACCAAAAGCCCGAGGCATAATTTTTGGGTATAATTTAAGGCAGCATTTGTCAGGAATGCTGCCTTTTTGTCGTTATCGGGGGGACGGGTATCACCTTGCCGCCTTTTTTGCCATTTTTGTGCGGTACATATTCTCGTCCGCACGAGCGGAAAGCTCGTCGAAGCGCTCGAGCTCGCTCGCCCTTGCGGTGCACCAGCCGCAGCTGCACCCAACCTTATATGCAAGCCCGCTGTCCTTGTTGTATTCCTCAAGGAGAAGCGCAACCTGCTCTGCCAAGGCTTCGGGCTGATTTTCTTCGGTGTGAGATATGAGCACGCAGTATTCATCGCCGCCGGTGCGGACGCAGACCGCGTTTTCCGACATTGCTTTTTTGATTGCCTTTGCTGTCTGAAGAATGGCGTTATCTCCCGCCTCGTGACCGTAAACATCGTTTATCGGCTTGAGGTGGTCGATATCCGCGACAAAGACCGTGAACAGCTCGCCGCGGGACTTTGCCTGCTTCAGAAGCTGCTTTCCGAGGCGGTCAAGACCGCGGCGGTTATACAGCCCTGTCAGCGGGTCGCACATATAAAGGCTTTCAAGCTTGTCGACGAAGTATTGAAGCTCCTTGTTCATGTAGAAGCTTCCCGCGTTGCTGGAGAGCTGTGTTGTCCATGTGGGGAAAAGCTCGCCGATACCGATTATTTTTGACGGCTCGAAAGCAAGGTAGCCGAGGAAATCGTCCTTGAAATACAGCGGCGAGAACGCGACTATAACGGGCTTTTCGCCGTTCAGGATATCCTCGGGGATCAGGTCTGCGGAGCGGAATTTCGTCCCGACAGGAATGTCGTGACCGTATTTCAGCATTGACACCATAGTGTCGCAGATACCGTTGTAGCGGCTGTCGGTGCGGTTTTCGAGGCTCGGTTCGCTGCATTCGATGTCTGCTCCGATACATATGTACAGCCTTTTCAGCCCGAAGAATGTCGCCCCGTATTGCGCGCTCTCGAACAGCTCCTGAGAGGTAGCCGCGCTTGCGTATTTTGTGTCCATGTCGAGGGAGTAGTTGTTGAAGCCTTTTATGGTGTTAAGCTCGTCGTAATGCTTGCTGTAAAAGTCGGTCACATCCTGCTGAATGATAGGGACGCAGCCGCAGGACTGCCGCTTGCAGAGCGCGGAGTCGATATATATGTCGTCGGGGACGTCTTTTCCCGCAAGAACGTCAAGAATAACGTCAACTGCGGCAGTTCCCGCCTTTTCAAAATCCTTGCGGACGGTGGTAATGCTCGGGGAATAAAGACTGCCGTCCTTGATACCGTCGAAGCCGGTCACTATTATATCGTCGGGGACCTTGTAGCCGTGGTCCTTGAGCCATTCCATCGAGAAGAACGCCATAGAATCGCTCGCGCAGGCTATCGCCTCGGGCTTTTCCTCGGCTTCCATGAATTTTGCGGTGCATTCCGCCGCTTTCTTCCAGAATTCGCCGTAAGCGATGCGATCTTCCTCAACGGGAATACCGTGCCGCGTGAGCGAATTTTTGTATGCGGAGAGCCGCTCCTCGGTCTGAAGATTTCCGGGGAACCCGCCGATGAAATTGATATGCTTCAGCCCGTGTTCCTCGATAAGGTGATCCACGACAAAGCCCATTGCGGTGCTGTCGCTCAGCAGTACGTTCTTCTGTGCCTTATGCTGCGGGTCGCTTACGTTCACCGTAACTATGCCCTTTTCGCGCGTCCTGCGGTCAACCTCGGTGATGACGGCTTCGTTTACGATCGAATCGCCCATGATGATGAGCCCGTCGATCATGTCATAGTTTATGAGGTTAAATATCTCGCTTTCGCCGCGGACGGTGCTGTCTGCGAGCGTGTGCGCTGAACTGAGCTCGGGCTTTTTTATCATGCTGGCGAAAACGAGAAGATTTATGTCGTTCTCAACGCACCTGTCATAGATCCCCTTGATTATAAGGGATTCATATTCGGCGTCATAGCCCGTAACACAAACTGCAATATTTTTCCTTCTCATTTTCGTTGACCTCCGTTTTCAGGTTTTATTCCGCCGCGGCGGGGAGCCGCATTATGTTATCGACCCGCCCTGCGGCGGGAGCTGCGTCTGTCGCTGTGCGGAAGATCACTCGCTGACAGACTAAAACGCGGTTTGCTGAAATCCTGAAATGCCGTTGCTTGACATTTGCCATTTATATTTATAAATTCAGTATATCACATCTTTGTTGAAAATGCAATATATTTTTGAGTTTTTATTATAATTTTTTTGGAAAATGCACAATAACCGGTTATCTGAAAAAATAGGCAGATATTCCCGCCGTACTTGCAATTTACGGAAAATCGTGCTATAATAAAGTTGGCGGAAGACCGCAAAAATAATAAGGAGATGCTTTAACATGGATATCAAGGCAAAAATCGAAGAAATCGCAGACAAGGTAAAAAACGATCCCGACATTGCTTCTAAGTTTCAGAAGGAGCCGATAAAGACGATTGAGGGCATTTTAGGCGTTGACCTCCCCGATGATGTCATCAATCAGGTAGTCGACGGCGTTAAGGCAAAGGTGAACATAGACGGGCTCAAGGACAAGCTTGGCGGTCTGGGCGGTCTTTTCGGCGCGAAATAATAAGGCAACACCGCACAATGAAAAAAGGCGCTGTCCGCATTGCGCGGGGAGCGCCGATTTATTACAGAAAATAACACATTATAAAGGGTAACATATGATAAGACCTATTGTAAAGG
Organism: uncultured Clostridia bacterium; assembly: GCA_945935925.1. Classification (GTDB taxonomy): domain Bacteria; phylum Bacillota; class Clostridia; order Oscillospirales; family Ruminococcaceae; genus CAG-115. Next base: position 6,587 of record CAMERU010000063.1, read on the forward strand.
ACAAATTCCTGCTCGGGCAGAGATCGCTGCCTGCGGACAAAACCGACGTCGCGGCGGCACAGGATCTGCTGGAAACGCTCGCGGCTCATTCTCACGAATGCGTCGGAATGGCGGCGAACATGATAGGCGTGCTGAAACGCATAATCGTATTCGAGGACCGCGGTAAATATGTCGTTATGATTAACCCCGAGATAAAGCAGAAAAGTGCGGCAACCTACACCGCGCGGGAGAGCTGCCTGTGCCACATCGGCGAAAGGGAGACCGTGCGCTGTGAGGCGATCGAGGTGGAATATCTTGATATCCGCATGAAGCGGTGCAGGAAAAAATACGACGGATTTACCGCAGAGATAATTCAGCATGAGATGGATCATCTTGATGGGATCCTTATCTGAACGCTCCGCGTCCTGCGGGCGGCTCACCGCTTATCGAAATTGAAGCTGCCGGGCTTTGTTTTAAGGCAGGTGTCAAGTATCTGCGCGTACAGCATGAGCTTTTTCCTGCGGCTGTCGTCGCTCTGCGGGAAGAAGGAGTTGTCCAGCAGGAAGGTCATCATCGCGACGATCATCTGCGAGCTTTCGGCGGGGTAGTCGGCGTGCAGCTCGCCGCGCGCGGTGCCCTCGGTGAGAAGCTCCGTCACAATGGGCGATATCACCCTGACGGACGCCATCATAAGCTTGTAATTTGTGACGATATCGTTTTGCAGGTGCAGCTCGCGGATAACGTTCCTGCTTTTGTCGCGCAGCTCCGTGCCGAGTATCGACTCGAACAGCAGCTTCAGCGTTTCGAGCGTGTTTTCGCGGCTTTTTATGCCCGAGAGAGCAAGACCGAGGGCAAAGGCAAAAAGGCATGACCCTGCCGCGGAAAGCATAACAGCATAAATCACGCCGGGCAATTGCGTCCGGCGTTTTGTTTAAGCGCGGGAGGATCCGCGCAGTGCGCCCCTTTAACGCTGTAAATTCAAGCGCTGTGTTTCGGCACATAATTTATGTGTAATTATTGACTTTTATTAAGATTTGTGGTAAAATTATAAATAATGTGTTTGGCAGGAAAACGAGATCTGCCTTATGAAATGCACCGGAACAGTTACCGGCAGGAAAACCGCGGCGTGGAGGACGAGCGGCTGTCCGAGAGAACCGAACATAAGGAGTAACGACATGAAGAAAATACTTGTTGTTGACGACAATAAAATAAATCTTGCCACGGCAAGGAACGTGCTGAGCGGCTACTACAAGGTGACGGCAGTATTGCAGGGCTCGCAGGCGGTCGCTTTCCTCGAAAACAACGACTGCGACATCGTGCTGCTTGACATAAATATGCCCGAAACGGACGGCTTTGAGGTGCTGGCAATGATACGCGGCATAGAGCGCTGCAGGGATATTCCCGTTATCTTCCTCACCGCCGACAGCGACAGCGAAACGGAAACGCGCTGCTTCAAGGCGGGCGCGGTGGATTTCATAGCGAAGCCGTTCGTGCCCGAGGTAATGCTCTCGCGCGTCGGCAGGGCGCTTGAGCTGGAGGAGCTTCGCAAAAGCCTTGCGTACAGGCTGGAGCAGAAAACGCGCGAGGTGTCCGACATGAAAAGCAAGTCGCGGCAGGACGCGCTGACGGGGCTCTGGAACCGCTCCTACACCGAGGAAGCCGTTAACGAGATAATCGGCGGCGGAGAAGCGGGCGCGCTCATGATGATAGACATGGACAACTTCAAGGCGATAAACGACAACTACGGGCATATCGCGGGCGACAAAACGCTTAAAATGTTCGCGGACACGCTGCGCAGCTTTGCCGCGGAGGACGATATACTCTGCCGTATCGGCGGCGATGAATTTGTTGTTTTCGTGAGGAGGATCACCTCGAAAAGCGAGATCGGCAACCGCGCCTCGGACATCATCTCCGACCTTTGCCGCAAGCTGGAGCAATGCAAGTTTGATACCAATTCCTCGGTTTCCATCGGAATAGCGCAGGCGCCGGAGGACGGGTCGGATTTCGCAAGGCTTTACAACTGCGCGGATAAGGCGCTGTATTACGTCAAGCAGAACGGCAAGAACTCCTATCACTTTTACAGCGACAAGGTGCAGGCGGAAAACAGCCGCGCGGGTAAGGCGGTCGACCTTGAATACCTGCGCGATTTCATGAGCCGCTCGGACAGCGGCAGGGGAGCGTACCTGCTGGATTTCGACAGCTTCCATCATGTGTATAACTTCATAAGGCGTTTTGTGGAGCGAAACAGCCACACCGTTCAGACGGTGCTGTTCACCGTTACGGAGAGCGAGGACATCGACTCTACGGAAACCGAGCTTGCGCTTGAGCTGCTTGAAAAGGCGATATACCTGTCGCTGCGCCGCTCGGACGTGTCCACAAGGTATTCAAGCAAGCAGATGATCGTCATTCTTATGGACACCGACGCGCAGAACGGCGACAAGGTCGCCGCGCGGATAATTGACAGCTTCGGCAGGCTTTACACGGGCGGGAAGGTCACCGTCGATTACGGCATAGCGCGCATGGACGGTTCGGAGCTTTCGGGCAAGAGGGCGCTTATAGAGGACTGAACGCTGTCGGGGTGTGATGTTGTGGGATTTTTTTCAAAGGAAAGAAAGCCGCTGCCCTTTCCCGAGGGATTTACCGCCGCGGATATACGCGTTGAAGCGAGCGTGTGCACGGGCGAGCGGACGATAGGCTTTTATTCCCCGTCGGATAAGAAGCTCAGATATGCCGAGCTTGTAAGAAGCGAAGCGGATATTGACGAGTTTTACGGAAAATACGGGGTCAGGCGGAAATAATGCGGAATTCTCCCTTATTTGGGGGCATTTTTGCTGCAACCTTTTCGCTTTTTGTTTGGTATTGTAATCAAACGGAATATCGCGCGCCGAGCTGTTCACGGGGACGGTTTACCTGCCTTGAACAATAACACATGGTGAATGCCGCAATGTGAACAAATATTACACAAAAATACGTTAACTTTTATTAAAAAAGTGAATATCCTCTTGATTTTTGTCGGGAAATATATTAAAATAAAAAGAGGAGTTATTACCCCGGCAATAAAAAGAAAGGATATTACCCTGAATGAAAATTCTGATATGTGACGATTCGATGTTTGTCCGCAAGAAAATGAGGGACGCTGTTGTTAAGGCGGGCGTTACCGACATAGTTGAGGCTTCCGACGGACAGCAGGCAGTTGACAAGTACAAGCAGGAAAAGCCCGACCTTTGCTTTATGGACATCATTATGCCCGTAAAAACAGGCGTAGACGCGCTCAAGGAGATCCGCGAGTTCGATAAGGGCGCAAAGGTGATAATGGCTTCCTCTGTCGGTACGCAGGCAAACCTCAAGGAGGCTATCGTCGCGGGAGCATACGATTTTCTCCAGAAGCCGATAGACGACGCGGCAGTCAAGAAGATAATCGACAAGATAAAGGGATAAGGAGAAGCGTATGTTTACACAATTTTTCGGTAATTATCTGCTGAGCAGCGGGCTTGTGACCGGGGAGCAGCTTTCGAAGGCGCTTTCCCCCGAGAAGCCCCGCCGTCCCAAGCTCGGCACGATCGCGATAGAGCAGGGGCTCGTCACCGCGGAGCAGGTCGAGATCGCCCACAACAAGCAGCAGCAGGAGGACAAGCGTATCGGCGACGTTATGGTAGAGCTCGGCTTCCTCACGAGCGAGCAGGTGGATATGCTGTTCGGGATACAGCCGCCCGCTCATCTTCTGCTTTGTCAGGAGCTTGTCGACAACGGCGTGCTTACCAACGCAGCGCTTGAGAAGGCGCTCGGCGACTACAAGAGCAGGTACAGCATATCCGACGACGATATGCGCAGCGAAAACGAGGTTTCGGTAAAGCGCATAATGGCGGATTTCTATTCCCTCGACGACGACAGCGAGGCTAATAAATTCGTTTATCTTTTGTTTAAGAATATTATCCGCTTTATCGGCAGCGACTTTATGCCCGTGATAAAGGATAAGCCGACCTCCGACCTGACGGGCTGCATAAAGCAGAGCATTAACGGCGCGCAAAAGATGCTCACTGCGATATCCGTCGGCGACAAGGCGGCTGCGGGTCTGGCTTCGCGCTTCGCCAAGGAGGAGATAACCGAGAACGACGAGTACGCGCAGGCGTGCATCGGCGAGTTCCTCAACCTTCACAACGGGCTTTTCGCCGTCAATGTCAGCAACGAGGAGGGAAAGGAGCTTGTGCTGGAGCCGCAGGAATACAACGCGGCTGTGCCCGCTTCCGAGGCTGCGGACGCGCTTGTCATAAGCCTGCGCTTCCCGTTCGGCGACGTTGATTTCATCGCGCGGCTCTGATATGCTCACGTCTTGATATACGACAGTAATGCGGGGTAATATGCCCCGCATTATTTTTGCGCGGTAATATGCTTTTGATGAATAAATTAAGTAAACATTAACATAAAAGATTAACCGAATTTAGCTAGAATGACAATTGATTTATTACCCGATAAATGATATAATTTTAAATGAAAAACTATATTATCGGGAGTGAAAGATACGGGTATGAAAACGATAAAGAAAAGTATGCTCACAAGCTTTCTGTCGGTCATGATAACCTCCGTTGTCGTGACGGGCACTATCGGCGCGGTGTCAAGCTATGTCAACTCGGAGAATATCCTGCGGCAGACCATGTGCGAAACGGTCAAAACGGCTGCGGGCGAGATAAAGAACGCGCTGCTTCAGTCGGAGCTGCTCGTAAGGGAGCTCGGCATGAACACGCAGCTTACGAACGACGTTTTTTCTGAGGAAAAGAAGCTTGAGCTGCTTGCCGAAAAGGCGGAGTATTACGGCTTTATCGACTACAACATTACCGACACGGCGGGAATTGACCTTGACGGCGATGACATGAGCGGGAAGAGCTGGTTCGCGCCCGCGCTTGCGGGGGAAACGGTCGTCACCGACCCCGTTATCGCCGCCGACGGCAGCAGCACCATATACATAGCCTCAACGCTCGTAAAGACGGGCAAGCACGTTGCCGTGCCTACTGTCGGGGTCATTTACACCTCGGTGGACACGGGCAGGATATCGGAGATCTCCTCGGGGATAAGGCTCGGCAATTCGGGCACGGCTTATGTGCTGGACAAGAACGGCTGCGTTATCGCGCATAACGACGCCGAGAAGGTGAACAGCCGCTACAATGCCGCCGAAGCCGCCGTAAGCGACCCTTCCGCCGCGAAGCGCGCCGAGCTTGAACAGGAAGCGATAAGCCTTTCGCAGGGGCAGACCCTTTCGGGGACATTCACCGAGGGCGGCGTCGCCAAATACGCAGTGTTCACGCCGATAGACGGCACGAACGGCTGGGTCATCGGTATCGAGGCGGACAGCTCGGAATTTCTCGGCAGGACGTGGCTGTGCATGGTATTGATGATAGTCTGCATGGTTATCTGTATCGTGATCTCCGCCGTGCTGATAAATGCCGCCGCAGACCGCATTGTCAAGCCGATAAAGAAAATTCAGGGCGCGATGAACGACGTTGCGCGGGGCGACCTGTCGGTGACGGTGGATATCAACAGCAAAAACGAGATAGGCGAGCTCGGCAGCAGCGTAAACGAAACTGTGTCGGCGCTGCGCGAATGCGTCGGGGAGATAAGCGCGGCGGGCGAGAAGCTGTCGCTGGGCGACTTTGATTACCACACCGACTATGATTTCCGCGGCGATTTCAGAAACATTGCGGACTCGCTGCATGAAATAGCCGTGGGGTTAAGCGACGCTATCGGGCAGATAAGCGTTTCGGCGAATGAGGTCAACGCGGGGGCAATGAACATCGCGGACGGCTCTATGGCGCTTTCCGACAGCGTTTCGGATCAGGCGGGATATACCGAGCAGCTGCTCGGTAATATCGCGCAGATAAGGGCAAAGGTCAACAGCAACGCCGAAAACGCCGACAATGCAAGCAGGAAAACAATGCGCGCGGGCGAGTGCATTTCCGAGAGCAACGAGAAGATAAAGGAAATGACGGCGGCAATGGAAGATATCGCGAAGAAATCCTCCGAAATAGTGGATATTGCCAACACGATAAGCGACATTGCTTTCCAGACGAATATCCTCTCGCTCAACGCGGCGGTCGAGGCGGCGAGAGCGGGCGATGCGGGCAAGGGCTTCGCTGTGGTCGCGGACGAGGTGCGAAACCTTGCGACAAAGTGCGCCAAGGCTGTC
>CAMERU010000064.1 GCA_945935925.1 uncultured Clostridia bacterium
GGGGAGGTGTCACGAAGTGACAGAGGGGCTGACCGACAGACCAGCCCGCCTGCGCCGTTTTTGTACAATCTGCAAGTTTGGTACAAAATGTTCACTGCACAGTTGTGCGAGATGTTATTTGTTGTACCAAACTTAAAATCTGACTGCGCAATCGTACGACAATAATTATGCGGTGCTGCCTTAATGCTCCGGAAAAATGGGCTGCATGGTTACTCCTGTTATATCACAAGGCGCTTTATGCTTCCTTATTTTTTTGGTGTTCAATACATAATGGCTGAAAATGATTTTCTTTTCAGCCCGGTTATGAAGTAGATCATTCTTTCGGATAGTCAAGTGAAAAATCCGCAAACTCAGCCGTATTCTCTCCCACGGAATACAGACCGATAACTACTCCTGTAAATCCGCCCGAAACCTCGCTGGTGAGATATTTCGATTGCCCACAGCCGAGGTGCTTATCTCCAAGATAGAAATTATAGAAAAGATTATCGGCAACTATCCTCAGTTTTGCGCTGCCTGAGGATAGTGGCACGGAAGTCTGCGTATGCTTTATCCCGCCGATATTCAGCTTCAGCACGGCTTCAAATCCGGTTTCTGTTTTCTTTACGGCAACATCATAATGCTCGCTTTCGCACATATATACTGTCACACCTGCTTCGCCGTCATCAACGGAAACATTTACTGACAGCTCAAAGCAGAAATCCCGTTGGCGCATACCGATGAATGTGGGGGAGTCAACCTCATCAAGTGTAATGCTTGTTCCGTGAAGAATTGCTTTGTTTTCGGACAGCTCGTAATTCACAATGATAGGGTGGCGGAGGTAGCACCAGTCAATGTTCCAATCGGTATTTTCAAATGTGTATTTCTGCTTGTATTCCTGCACAAAATCACCGTTAATCTCATAGCTTTCCGCACAGGTTCCGTCCTCTCCCGCAGTAAACCAGCCCTTGTCATCAAACTGCACAGGAATAAGGAAAACCTCTCGTCCGAGGTTATGATACGGCATCCACATATGTATCTGGCGGAAACCGAGGCAGAGAATATGCCAGTCGCCGTTGTAGTCCTCGATAAGGTCGCCGTGACCGATACCCTGAATGATAAACGGCGCTTTGTTGCGGTTAGTAAGGACAGGATTTTTCGGGAAATTCTCAAAGGGTCCCCATATATTCTCGGAACGGGCGTAGGTTATCATGTGACCGTATTCCGTTCCACCCTCGGCAGCCATAAGGTAGTAGTAATTGCCGATTTTGTAAATATGGGGGCTTTCAAGATAACGTCCGCCCGAGCCTTGCCATATATTCCTGCTCTCGGACAGCTTTTCACCTGTTTCGATATCAATTTCACACTGGGTAACGCCGTTAATTCCGTTATCGTCTGCACCGTTGCTGATAAAGAAGGTTCTGCCGTTTTCAAAATACAGCGAGGGGTCTATTCCGCCTTGTTTTACGGTTATCGGCTCCGACCATTCGCCGTAGATATCGTCGGTATAAACATAGAAGTTTTCGTGGGTGGTGTCGTTGGTGGTGACCATATAGAACCGCCCGTTGTTGCAGCGTATTGTAGGCGCAAAAACGCCGCCGGAGCTGTTTATTTTATCAAGCATTACCTGACTTTTTCGGGTAAGAACGTGACCTATCTGCTTCCAGTTCACCAAGTCCTCGCTCTCGAAAAGGGGAACGCCGGGGAAATACTGAAACGAGCTGCACACCATATAGTATTTTCCGTTCGCTCTGCAAACGCTGGGGTCGGGGTAAAAGCCTCTTAATACGGGGTTTGTGTATCTCATAATATCTGCTCCTTATTCTTCAAAGACAATACCGCACGCGATCTTTATGCGGTACTGCCTATTATTTATTATGCGCCGGTATCGGTTTTCTCTTTGATCATATCCAAAAACAGTCGGGTAATTTCTTCGGGGGTTTCACAAAAGCCGCGCTTTATCCATTCGTCAAGAAACCCGAATAAGCCGTAAGAGAAAAATCTGCTTTGATAACATTCCGCCGCATTTGCACCGAACTGGGGTGACATTACCAGATAAAAAGCGTCGAATAAAGCCGATTGAAGCCTAGCGGAATATACTATGCGGTGAATATGCCGAATTGAATAGTTAAAATTAAAAAAATCCTGCGCATTGTTCAAGGAAAAACCATTTCGTTCTGCTATGTCGTGTTCGTCCGCCCAATGCTCCCACAAGCGCACATACTTGAATGTAATAGCCTCCTCTTTGGTAGCAAAGTTGCGAAACCAGGTTGAACGATTAACTCCCGCAAGAGCAGCGATTTCGTTTATCGTTATTTCCTCATAATCTTTTTCTTTCATAAGTTTAAGGAGTGCGTCGGACATACATTCCTTAAGAAATCCGGTTGTTTTTGAATTTCTTCCCATAGCCGTTCCTTTCCAGAAGCGACTTATTGCCGTAATAGTCGCAATTTCACGGGTATATCTTGAAAATGTCACATAAGCATAGTATAATATCAATGCAACATAAGTTGCACAAAATAACTGCTGCTGCAATTATACCATATTTTTATCGGTAAGTCAATGCTATTATCGGCTGCTTACATACAAAAAAGGAGAAATTATTATGGAAAAAACAAAAACACCCAAAATACCCAATGTGGATTATGCGCTTGTTCCCGATTACCATTTCCCCGTACCGCTTATTCAGATGAACCGGGCAATCAGCTTTATTGATGAACATAAAGACGAGTACCACATCAATATGGATAAGGATATTTCCGCTTATCCCCGTGGAAGCTTTGAGCAGCTTATCGACTTTGCAGACAAGCTGCTGTAATGAGAGGAGAACATTATCGGATATGCGGAATACTGTGCTAAATAAAAAGAAAGCCGAGGTGCTGAAATGACCGAAAAGGAAAAGCGTGACAGGGGTTTTCTGTATAACGCAAATTATGACGAGGAAATCCTGAACGAAATAAACAGGTGCAACGATTTATGCCACGAATTCAACCGGATAAAACCCTCTGACCGTGAGGCGCAAAGCGCTGTCTTAAAGCAGATATTCTTTAAAATGGGAAAGAATGTCGTGGTAAACACTCCGTTTTGGTGCGATTTTGGATATAATACGACAGTCGGCGATTATTTCTTTGCAAATCATAATTGTCAGATACTTGACGGCGGAAAGGTGACATTCGGCAACAACGTTTTTATCGCTCCGAATTGCCTTTTTACAACCGCCGAACACGCAATTGACGCCGAACAGCGCAACGAGGGCTTGGAGGTTGCTTTGCCTATTACCGTAGGCAACAGCGTGTGGTTCGGCGCAGGCGTAATTGTTCTGGGCGGAGTGACTATTGGTGATAATACCGTAATTGCCGCAGGAAGCGTTGTTACAAAGGATATTCCCTCAAATGTAGTTGCTGCGGGAGCGCCTTGTCGTGTTCTTAGGGCAATAACCGAAGCGGATAAAAACAAATATAATGTATTTGTGCCGTTATGATCAAAAACATACGAAAAGGGTATTAAGAACAGGGCTTTTTCGACAAGCTGCGAGGGGCATTCCAAATCGGAATGCCCCTCTTGCAGCTATTAACATTTTTGTGGTATTGTTCTGTGCCTTGTCTGACTGTGTGTTATCAGGACAAATGCGACGAAAGCATCTCCGTTTCAAATTCAGCGGGTTTTCTTCTGAAAAGCACCTTTCCGTTTCTGACGGACATAAGCACGCCCGAACGGTTGCGCAGTGCGTCAAAATCACTCTCCGCGTCAATAACGATAAAGCTTGCGGGATTGCCCTCGCGAAGGTAATAGCGTTCGCCGAGGTGCATTGTCTTAGCGCCGTTCCCGGATATGAGGTCAAGCGCGCGGTTCATATATTCGGGAGCGGTGAGGTGGCAGATGTGGAAGCCTGCGTCAAGCACATACATAAGATTGCCGTTTCCGAGGGGATACCACGGGTCGCAGATGGAGTCCTGCGCAAAGCATACATTGATCCCGTCGTCCAACATTTCCTTCACACGGGTAAGACCCCTGCGCTTGGGATAGGCGTCGTATCTGCCCTGTAAATGGATATTCTCCGTCGGGCATGATATGAAGTTTATCCCCGATTTTTTCAGCAGCTTGAACAGCTTGAACGCGTATGCGTTGTTATAGCTTCCCATGGCGCAGGTGTGACTTGCGGTGGTTTTGTCGCCGATACCGTTATCCATTGCCTCAAATGCCAGCATTTCAACAAATCTGGACATTTCGTCGTCGGTTTCATCGCAGTGTATGTCGACAAGTTTGTCGTATCTGACCGCAAGCTCGACCGCTTTCTTAACCGATCTGATACCCATTTCGCTTGTGTATTCAAAATGGGGGATAGCTCCGACACAGTCCGCGCCCATTTTGAGCGCTTCTTCAACAAGCTCCGCTCCGCCCTTATAGGAATACATTCCTTCCTGCGGGAAAGCAACGATCTGTATTTCTGCGAGATCCTTTACCTCCTCGCGAAGCTCCAGCATTGCCTTTAATCCCGTGAGAGCAGGGTCGGTGACGTCAATGTGTGTGCGGATATATTGAGTTCCGCCGAGGATCTGTTCGCGCAGTCCCTTTTTGGCGCGTTCCTTGATTATCTGCGGTGTGAGCGCGCTTTTGGAATCAGACCAGCTTGCAATGCCGTCAAACAGAGTGCCTGTGGTATTCTCGCCGAAGCTCTGCGCGGTGAAAACATAATCCAGATGTATATGCGGGTCGCAGTATGGCTCGCAAACCAGCTTCCCGCCGAGGTCGATCGTTTCTTCTCCCGCCGATTCGCATTCCTGCACAGCGCCTATCTTTGCGATAATTCCGCCCTTGACTAAAATATCGGCAGTAATTCCGCTGCGCAGACGGGCATTCTTATATAGTGCCATGAAATTACATCTCCTTTGATGCTGTTATTTGCTTTTTGCTTCAACTATTTCCTTGATAATATACATACCGAGCGTCAGAATGATCATGAACAGTGCGGCGACGGCAAGCGTCGGGTCGATATTTGTCCTCATATTTTCCCACATTACCATAGTGAGCGTCTTGGTGTTTGCGCCGGAAACGAACGTCGTTACAACTACCTCGTCAAGGCTGGTGACGAATGCAAACAGCACGGAAGAAACAAGCGATGTGCGCACCGTCGGAAGCGTGACCTTAAAGAAAGCGCCTATCGGGGAAGAGCCCATGCTCATAGCTGCAAGCTCGAGATTTTCGTTTACATTGGCGAAGCCGGAAAGCATAGTCACAAACACCATCGGGATACCCAGCAGGGTGTGCGCGAAAATAAGTCCCGGAATGCTGTTTGTCAGTCCGATGGGCGCAAACGTTGTGTAAAGCGCTGCTCCGACAACGACTACGGGAACGACCATCGGCGCTATCATAATGCTCATAAATATTGATTTGCCTTTGAAATTCAGCTTATTCATTGCAAGTGCGCCCATAGTTCCTATCACAGTGGCAAGCACCGCGGCGAGAACTGCGATCATCATGCTTCTTCCAAGACCGACGATCCACTGCTCGTTTCCGAAAAACTTCTCGAACCACTTGAACGAGGTTTCCTCTACGGGGAACTTGAAGTAGTTCAGGCTTGTGAACGCCTGCGGGATTATTACCACGGCAGGCAGGATCATCACAATGATAAGCAGGAATGTATAAACGTAAAGCATTTTTTATCCTCCTTATTTCTTCGGGACAAATATGTTCCCGACAAACCTGAACGCGATCCCGAGTATCACAAACACTATTACAAGCAGCTCAAGCGACATTGCGGCGGCAAGGTTGGAGTTGAAATTGTTCATATTCTGCTCAATAAGGTTTGACATCATCATGTTGTCAGCACCGCCCAGAAGAGCAGGGGCAATATAGAAACCGAGCGACAGCACAAATACCATAAGGCAGCCCGAGAAAATACCGGGCACCGAAAGCGGCAGGAACACATCAACAAAGCCCCTTGCGGGTTTCGCGCCCATTACGGAGGCGGCAGTCGACAGGTTTGCGTCAATACCCTCCATGTTGGATTGCAGGCTGAGGAACATATACGGCAGCAGGATATGCGTCATAGAGATACATACTGCGCCGGTGGTATAAAGGAACTGTATCGGTTCTTCTGTGATATGCAGGAACATCAGCGCCTGATTGATAACTCCGTTTGTCTGAAGGATTATCTGCCATGCGAATATTCTTACCAGCATACTTATCCAGTAGGGAACAAGTATCCCTCCTGTTATAAGCCTGCGCACCAGCGGTTTTTTCGCCCTGACCGAAAGGTAAGCGGCAGGATATGCCAGCAGCAGGCAGGCAGCCGTAACGATAACACCCGTCAGCAGAGTGTTGAAAAGCACCTTGATGTAGAGCGGCTCGGTGAATATCTTGATATAGTAATCAAGCGTGAAGCCGTCGGCGCCGACAAAGCTCTTCCTGATGATACCTACCATGGATATCACAAGGGTAAGCGCAATGAACAGCAGCGGTACAAGAACAGTTGACCACTTCAGGAACGAGAGCTTTGCGACCCTGTGCGCGAGCGGGACTCCGTGAGCGTTAATATCGCCGTTGAATCCGGTTTTATTATCTTTCATGAATGTCACTTCCTTTTTGAGGATAAAAAGGGGCAGCGCCGCAGCGGAGCTGCCCTTCAGCAAACCTGTTTCAGGCTACCAGCCATGCGTTGAAGCGTTCTTCTACCTCGGCAAGGTTTTCCGCCCAGTAGGTGTTGTCCAGATATATCTCATTTGCCAGCTGCTCGGAGGACTGGCCGAGCTCATGCTTGAGGTCGTCGTCCATGAGGGCTACGGCTTCGGGGTTGGTGGAACCGTAGGGGATCCTTACCGAGAACTCATACTGCGACTTTGCCTCGCTTGCGTATTCGATGAATTTCATTGCGTTCTCGAGGTTGGGCGCATTCTTGGGAACTACCCATCCGGCAGCGATCATGATACCGCCGTTGTAGGTCATGTCAACAGGGGAGCCTTCATCTCTTGCGGTGGCGATACGTCCGCTCCATGCAAGAGCGTAATCCGCTTCGCCCGTGGAGAGCATCTGAGAGGGTTCTGCGCCCTTTGTCCACCATACTATGCTGTCCTTGATCGTGTCAAGCTTTGCGAATGCCCTGTCAAGGTCAAGCGGATAAAGCTCGTCCATGGGAACTCCGTCAGCCAGCAGCGCCGCTTCAAGCACTGTTACGGGATACTGCCATACAGCGCGCTTTCCGGGATAATTTTCCGTATCAAAAAATTCTGCCCAGTCGGAGGGAGCGGTGTCGGCGTTGTATTTGTCGGTGTTGTAGGCGATGACAGAGGTGTAGATCTCCGCGCCCATAACATATTCAAGCTGTACCTCTTCGTCTATTTTGGTTGTGATAACATTGTAGTCCATTGGCTCAAGATAACCCTTTTCGCCCGCGTAAACGCCCCAATATGCGTCGCAGTTCATAACGTCCCATTCAGTGGTGTTGTTCTCTACCATGGAAATAAGCTTTGCATAATCGGACGGTGTAACGACAGTTACCTTGATGCCCGTTTCCTCCTCAAAGGGCTTTACGATAGCTTCGATACGCGCGTCGGTGTTTGTTCCGCCCCAGTCTACAAATACCAGCTCTCCCGCGCTGCCCGAAGAAGAGGAAGAAGAGCTTCCGCTGCTGCCCGAACATCCTGCAAGCCCTGCCGTCATTGCCGCCGCAACAAGCGCCGCTGTCATTTTTCTGAATTTTTTCATTTGTTTACCTCCTGTTTTGTTCAATTGCCTTTTGTTCTTTTGTATCTTTATTCCCATACGGGATTTTATGTAAGGTCGTTCGGGTCGTGTTCTACAAGCTTGAGCATTACGCCCTTTTCGCGTTCGTAGATGGTAGTCACGCAGTTGGCGTTAAAGAAGAACTCCAGCTTTTTCTGACCCGCGTAATGATCGAATGCCTCCGGAGAAATTTTAACGTTCAGCTCATTCCCGTCCGCTGTCCTGACAAGCACACGGTAATAGTCGCCCATATATACGCTGTTAAGTATCTCGCCCATAAATGAGTTAAGATGCCCCGGGCGATCCTTCATCAGGTGGATAAGCTCGGGCCGTATTGCCAGAAGCACGTCCTCCATATTGTACTGCCTTTTGCCGAGCGGCTCCTCTACGCGTATCGGGGTATCGGACAGACCTGTTTGCACCATGCTTACCCAGCAGTCGCTTTCCTTGCTCTTGGAAACAACTTTGCCCTTGACAAGGTTCGTGCTGCCGATGAACTCTGCAACGAATTGGTTATGCGGTTCCTTGTATATATCCTCGGGCGAGGAGCATTGCTGGATAACTCCGTGGCTCATAATGCATATTTTGTCCGACATGGTGAGCGCTTCTTCCTGATCGTGGGTAACGCTGATGGTGGTTATACCCAATTCCTTCTGGATACGCTTTATCTCAAACTGCATTTCGTGGCGGAGATTTTTGTCCAGCGCGCCGAGCGGCTCATCAAGAAGCAGGAGCGGCGGGTTGTACACAATGGCTCTTGCGAGAGCGCAGCGCTGCTGCTGACCGCCCGAAAGCTGCTTGGGGAAGCGCTTTTCCATTCCGTCAAGCTTTATCAGCTTGATAATGTCGTTGACGCGTTCCTTGATCTCGTCCTTTGGCACGCGCCTTAGCTTGAGCGGGTAGGCGATGTTTTCCGCTACTGTCATGTGCGGGAACAGCGCATAATTCTGAAAAAGCATTCCTATATTTCTCTCATATGCTTTCTTGTGGGCGACGTTCTCTCCGTTAATAAGTATCTGTCCGTCGCTTGCAGCCTCGAAGCCTGCAATGATCTTCAGCAGTGTGGTCTTTCCGGAGCCGCTTGAACCGAGGATAGTAAGGAACTCTCCCGATCCTGCCTCCAGTGAAACATGATCCAGTGCCTGAAAGTTGCCGTAGAACTTGCTTACACTATCTATTTTGATGCTTTGACCGATAGCGGACATTGTCATCTCTCCCTTCGGGTAATAAAAACGCCGCCGGTATAAACCCGACGGCGCCTTTGCCTTTGCTGTGCGTTTCTTTAGCACACTTGAATTATATCATATCTCATGCATTTTGTCATTGTACTCGCAGTACAATAATCATAAATGATTTTTGTACTTGGCATATCTTGCAAAAATGCGCTTGCGTAATTATAATATAAGGTGAATTGCAGAGTAAAACTGAAATATAAAATATTATAACTTGCAAAAAACAAATGAAAGGAATGTGTTATCATGTACATGAAAAATATGACATGGGGAGAATTTAATGCGAACAAGGATAAGGTGGTCATACTTCCCGTAGGCTCTACCGAACAGCACAGCTACCATCTTCCGCTTTCTACGGACTCCGTTATCGCGGAGGGAGTTTCGGAGGAATTTGCCGAAAGGATAGGAGGGATCATTGCACCGACGTTGTGCTATGGGTACAAATCCAAGCCGATGAGCGGCGGCGGCCCGCTTTTCCCCGGAACGATCGACCTTAACGGAGAAACGCTTATCCGCCTTGCGACAGATGTTCTGGAAGAGTTTTGCCGCGATGGAATAAAGAAGATATTTGTCAACAATGCTCATTTTGAGAACGAAGCTTTCCTGCTGGAGGCGATCGACATAGTTTCCCGCAGATATCCCGATGTTAAGATATTGGAAAGCAACTGGTGGGACGTGCTTTCGCAGGAGGTAATAGACAAGGTGTTCGAGGACGTGCCGTTTCCCGGCTGGGCGTCAGAACACGCCGCAATCACCGAAACCTCGCTCATGATGTACCTTGCGCCGGAGCTTGTCCGCGAGGACGCAATACCTGCGGAAACCGGATTTTCACCCATACCTTACCATAAATATCCTATCGTTAAAGGCATGGTTCCCGACAGCGGAGCGCTTGCTTCCGCCAAAGGCAGCTCTGCCGAAAAGGGAAGGATCATCACCGAAGCGGCGGTAGAGGAATTTGTCAGGATCGCAAAGGAGAATTTCTGAGCGAAAAGCCGTTAGCCGTTAATTGTGCGGTGTCGCCTTAATCATTTCCGAGGTCGATATCAAAGTGCCTTAGAATATGCAGCGCGTTCATGCACTCGGCTTTTGAGTTCATGTCGGAAAAATCGGTGTTCAGAAGCTCGCGGATCTTGCCGATGCGGTAAACCATTGTGTTGCGGTGTATGAAAAGCTGTTCCGCCGCGGCAACCAAACTGCAGTTGCAGTTCAGGTAGACCTCCAGCGTCCTGACATAATCGGTTCCGAAGTTCTTGTCGCTGTCGGCAAGAGGACCGAGCACCGAAAGGCAGTAGTCCCTTAGTTCTTCCATATTGTCCGCGTTTATCAGCAGACGGATTATCCCAAGCTCGGCAAAGAAAACAACGCAGAACGGCTCGTCGTTCTTTTCGGCAGCCGCCAGCGAGCGGCGAGCCTCGGCATAGCTGCGGCGCACTTCTTCTATGCTGTTGCCCGCTCTGCCCATTCCTGCGCGTATGCGGTAATCGGGGTGCTTTTCGGTGAACAGGCGGCATATCCCTCGTATCTTTTCGCATAACTGCGATGCGGATCTGTTGTTTGCACAGTTGACGTATATGAATATTTCGTCCATATAAACGCAGGATACGCTGCTGATCTTCTGCGCGTCAAGAAACGCGCTCAGGTTCTTGCACAGGATATTCAACGCATTGTCATAGTCTGCACGGCGATATATGTCTTCACCGTTGTAAATAAGGCTTACTATCATCACTGTTGCGGGGCTGTCAATGTCTGCGCCGCAATGTATTCCCATCTGACGCACAGCGGCAGAGGAGATGTTCCTTGAAAACAGTAATTCCGAAAAGAAGCCGGCTGTACTGTGTTCGCGGAGCTGATTCATTATAATGGTATCGGCGATCTCGCGCGTCACATCGACAAGCTTGAGATCATAAGGCATTTCATAAAGAGGCATACCCGCACGGTCAGCAATCTCCAGCATTTTTTCGGGTATTCGGGAAATGTGTTCTTCGCTGCACAGCACGACCATTCCCGCGGCGGCGTTTTCGATACATTCCTGCAGCATTCTGCAAAGCATATCATCGGTGTAATCCCCGTCCATACCCGACACAAAAACAAGCTCGCCGCCGTGTATCCATTCGCTTATCTGACCGACCTGACATATGTACACCCATGTGATGTTGTGGTCAAGTCCTTTTTCACCGGCTGCCAGTCTGATCCGCGAGAAGCATTTCAGTTCTGACAGCCCGCTGCATTTCAGATTCATGATAATACCTCCTGAAAGGGGAATAAAATGATTTCAAAGCTTTCTCCGCTTTTCATAGTTCTTGCCGGCTGTCTTTGGGGCTCAATGGGTATTTTTGTCCGCAGACTCAACGACGCGGGTATCCGGTCAATGAGCATCGTTTTTATCCGTGCGCTGTTTACTGCCGCGATAACATTTGCGCTTACGGCATTACGCAATAAGGAGCTTCTTAAAATAAAGCTGCGCGACATATGGATATTTGCGGGAACGGGTCTTATCAGCATTGTGCTGTTCAATTTCTGCTATTTCACCGCAATATCTATGATGTCGCTTTCCGCGGCGGCGATACTGCTTTATACCTCGCCGATCTTTGTAATGCTGCTGTCGGCGGTGATTTACAAGGAAAGAATAACTGTTCAAAAGGTCATTGCCGTTGTCCTTTCCCTTGCGGGGTTATCTTTGGTCACGGGAGTATTCGGCGGCGCGCGGCTGACGCCTATGGGCATTGTTTTCGGTCTGCTCTCTGCATTCGGGTATGCCATGTACAGCATTTTCGGCAGAGCGGCAATAAACCGCGGATACGGCTCTTTGACAACTACGGCATGGAGCTTTGCGTTCGCTGCGCTTTTTTCGGCATTTTTCGCGGATTACGGCGCAATTTTCGGCGCTGTTTCCGATTCGGCGCTCATTATCCCTTATACAGTTGTTTTTGCAATTGTCGCTTCGGTGGCTCCGTATGTACTGTACTCGCTCGGACTGCGCGGGACGGAAACGGGGAAAGCCGCTGTTATCGCTTCGGTGGAGCCGATAGCAGCGTCATTATTCGGGATAATTCTGTATCACGAAATACCTACGGTACAATCGGTATTTGGAATATTACTTGTTCTTGCGGCGCTTGCAATGTGCATAATTACTCCCAAAAAGCATAACAGAAGTGATTAAGACTATTATACTATTTTATCTTTGCCGTGTCAATCGGCAATTGAAGAAATATATCCTCATCAAATCAAAGCGGCGCGTCTGCCCGTCTATAACGGGAAGTGAATCGTAAATATACGGCTGACACCTTGCCATTGCCATTTTGGACGCTGTTTCGGCAGGGGTATCCTCGGTCACGGTAGATTCGTCATGCTTGACAATGTGCTTTTCGTCGCCAAGGGAGAGCCAGAGGCTGCTAGCCGTCCATACTGCGTCGTAATCGGGGGCGCCGTCTTTCAGTTCCCGCATGATATCGACGGAGCCCTTGTATGTTATTTCAATGTTTACGCCCGTGCTTTTTTCGCAGGCTTCAAGTATCTGCTCAAGCTCCTCGTTTTCCGAGCCTGACAGGATACGGAGCGTTTCGCCGCCCGTTATTCCGTTTATCCCCGAACAGCCGCAGGAGGAAGCTGTTATTCCCACAGCAAGCAGCACCGAAATAATAGCCCTGAATATCCTCATAAAATCACTCCTTTTATTATTTATTTTACATTTAAATTATTAGTGTTTTCAACCTCGTATAGGGAAAATTTATGTAAAATCCATGTCAGGGCAACACCGCATAATTATTTTCGTTCGATTGCGCAGTCAGATTTTTCGTCAG
>CAMERU010000065.1 GCA_945935925.1 uncultured Clostridia bacterium
TTCGTTTTTCCCTTTCCCAAAGGGTTTCCCCCACTTCCCGTGTGAAAACACAACACAAAAAATTAACAATTAAACAAGAAACTAACCTATCAACAACGATATGAACCAAAGAATTTAGTTCAACCTTTATTAAAAGGTCGCAAGGCAAAGCCTTATCATCTCCTAAAGCCCGACGGTGCTAACCGTCATTATTAAGAGTCTTCTCCTTCTAAGAAGTAGCTTGCCTCCATGTCGGCTACCGACAGCGCGAACGCCAGCGGGAACATCTCCAGCGCGCGCCCGACCTGATTTTTGTCCTCGGGACCGGAAAATCCCATGTGCCAGCGTATAGCCATGGCTTCATCGCGGGAAAGGCGGATAAATCCGCTCAGCATATAAACGCTCTTCTCGCCGTGACCGTAGGGGAGCGTGTCGTGTATCTCGTAATAGGGCACCTTTTCCCATTGCCCCGTCTTTTCGTTCTTCGCGTTGCGGTAGGAGGTGCGGTAAAAATTCACCTTGCAAAGATCGTGCAGTAACGCAACCACAGCAATGCTCTCGTCCGTGGCTGTCAGCCCGTATTCTTCTTTGACGCGCGGGCGCTCCATGTACGCGCAAAGACACTTGTAAACGTTGAGCGAGTGACGGAGCAGACCGCCCTCGAACGCGTTGTGATACCGCGTGCTCGCGGGGCAGGTGAAAAAGTCGCTCTTGTTCTCCAGAAAATCAAGAAGCTTGTCGGCGCCGTCGCGGTGTATTTTTTCGTTGAATATCCGAATAAATTCTTCCCTGTCGGTCATGTCAGTCCTCCCAACCGTAAAATTTCACCTTTTTTCGGTTAAGACAGCGGTTCTCTACGTCAAAGGTGTATTCATATTTAAGTATCGTATAATTCCCGCCGTACTGCCCCGCGACAATGTGCTGCACCATAAGCCCCGCGCTCTTCATCTCGGGGTGAGTGCCGTAGGGCGCGACTTCAACGCCGTTTTCATATACGGGGACCTCGCGTATCTTCCCGTCGAATATCGCAAAATAACGCGCGTACTGCGGCGCTTCGACTTCATTTATTATATGGAAGTCAAGCTGTATAAGGTCGGGATATTCGTCCGCGGCGTATTCGCGCTTGTTTGAGATAAGCTCGCAGCCGTAGGACAGATCCTCAGTTACGCTTTCAAGGATAAGAAACCTGTCGTCGCGCGGGACGTTTATCCTGAACGTGTCTATCATCTCGCCCTTTTTCAGCAGGTCAAGCCTGAAATCGCCGTAAAGCTCGCCTTTAACATACGTCGTGTCGATATCCTCGGAGGCGGTGCCGTCCTCGATTTTAACTCCCGATATATCAACGGTGTAATATTCACCGCCCGAGTAAACGTTGATTATGGAAAACGAGAGCCTGTTCCCGTCCGCGCGGGGCGTCTGTATCGCCTCGGGAATAACGTCGCTCACGCCGAGAGAGGTCGCGGCGGTGGTCGTCGTCTGAACGGAGCTTGTTTCAACAGGCTCCGGCTCGGAGAGCGCCGTCGTCGTTTTTCGGGTATAGGAGCTGTCCTCGTTTTCAAGGTTGCAGCCGCATAATCCGCATATTCCGCACAGCATAAGCGCAGTCAGTACCGCAAGTATTCTTTTCATATCCGACACCGCCTTCCTCCATATAATTATTGTCATGTGTTTATTATAATGAATTGTTCCGAAAAAATCAAGCCCTATAATGATACATTAATGGTAACAAACTCAATATTGAAGCAGAATGCGTCTGTTTTTCCGATATAAACACGAAAAGCCGCCGAATTGCGGCTCGGCGGCTCATGTGTTATTTTTTTCCCGTTTTTCTCGGCAGAACAAGCGTCATTGTCGTCCCGATGCCCTCGGCGCTTTCGGCGCTGACGCTGCCGCCGTGAAGCTGCGCGCCATGCTTGACTATCGACAGACCCAGACCCGTTCCACCTATGCGGCGGGAATGGCTCTTGTCCGCGCGGAAAAAGCGCTCGAACACGCGGTCTATGCTGTCCGCGGGTATGCCTATTCCCGTGTCCTTTACGGTGATAACGACATTATCGCCGTCCTTTATGTTTATCTCCGCCTTTCCGCCCGCCTTGTTGTATTTCACGGCGTTGTCCAGCAGATTGTATATCATTTCCTCAAGAACGGACGGTATTCCCTCGTAAACAGCCTCGTCGCCGCTTACGGTGAGCGTTATCCCGCTCCTGTCCGCAATACTGCTCAGCCGCGACACCGCAAGCCGAGCAAGCTCCGCAATATTGACCTTTTCGCGGCGGTCGGTGAAGTTGTTCTCGTCAAGCTGAGAAAGCTTTATTATATCCTCTATGAGCGTTATCAGCCGCCCCGATTCGTCGCGGATATTCTTCGCAAATCCGCCGATATCCTCCGGCTTGACTATACCGCCGCATATCATGTCGGATATTCCGTAAATGCTGGTGAGCGGGGTCTTGAGCTCGTGCGATACGTTGGACGTAAACTCGCGGCGGAGCCTGTCGCGCTGCTCGCGCTCGGTCGTGTCAAATATTATAATGACCGCGCCGGTTATTCCGCCGTCGATGCGGACAGGGTTCGCGATAACGCCGTAGGTTTTCTCGGATATTTCCAGCGTTCTTTCGCAGCGGTCGCCCTTGAGCGCGCTTTCGATCGCTTCAAGGAAATTCGGACTTCTGTTCAGGGTGAGCACGCTCTGTTTTTCCGCAACATTGTCAGCGCCGAGAATGTTAAGCGCGGCGGTGTTGTAGGACAGTATCTCCGTGTGCCTGTCGGCAATAATAAAGCCCTCGCTCATATTTTCCGTAATAAGGGCAAATTCCGTGCGGCTGCGGGAAAGCTCCTCTATTTTCGCGGAAATTTCCTTGTTCTGTTCGTTGAGCCTGTGGAGCAGCGGGGCTATCTCGGTATAGCTTTCGTCAATGTCGGGCTCTTTCAGGTCAATTTCGTTTATCGGCTTGACTATTTTCTTAGCCACTGCCGTCGCAAGAACTGCCGAAATAATGACCGCCGCTATGACTACAAGCAGTATTTCCCACCACAGCGACAAAAGCATCGAAAACGGCGTGTGCTGCGAGCAGGAAACACGGACTACTCTCCCGTCCTCAAGCTCGCGGGCGCAGTATATCGTGTTTTCGGAAAGGGTGGAGGATATTCGGGTCACGGTCGCGTTGCCGTTTTTGCGCGCGGCGATTATTTCCTCGCGGTCGTTATGGTTCTCCATTCCCGTTTCGTCTGCAACGTTGTCGAAAATGACCTTTCCGTCCTCGGCGACGATAGTTATCCTGTTCTCCATGGAGGAAAAGCGTTCGTAATTCTCGCCGCCCGTCAGCGTTATCGAAAGCAGCTCCGCTTCCTCGGAAAGCTGCATTACCGTTGTTTTCCTCATGCTGTTGTAGATCGCGCTGAGCGAAAGGGCAAGGGAAGCTACTATCGCCACAAGCGCAACTACCAGCGAACCTAAAAATATTCTTTTTGTCATGCTCAGAACTCCCCGACAGCTTTATATCCTATCCCGCGGACAGTTTCTATAATACTGCCGCAGTCGCCAAGCTTAGCGCGGAGCGTGCGTATATGGACATCGACCGTGCGGCTCTCTCCGTCGAAATCATAGCCCCATATGCGCGAGAGTATCTTGTCGCGGGTGAGGACTGTCCCTGTATTTTCGAGCAGATAGCACAGAAGCTCAAATTCCTTATAGGTCAGCTGAACGTCCTTTCCGTTAGCTTTTACGATATGCCGCGAGGGATTGACATAAAGCCCGCCTACGCTGAACTCGTTCTCCTCTTTTCCGCCCGCCCTGCGCAGCAGCGCCTTGACGCGGGATATGAGTTCCATTGTGCCGAAGGGCTTTGCGATATAGTCGTCCGCGCCGCTGTCGAGCCCTATAACCTTATCGTATTCCGTCCCCTTTGCGGTGAGAAGTATAACCGGAAGATCGGACAGCTCCGCGCCGGAGCGTATTTTTTTCAGCACGGAAAGACCGTCCTCCTCGGGCAGCATTATATCCAGAAGAAGCAGCGACGGGCGTTCCTTTTTAACCGCCTGCCAGAACTCCGACGGCTTTTCAAAGCCCACAGCGGTAAGACCCGTATTGTTAAGCGCATACAGTACAAAGCTTCTTATGTTGCCGTCGTCCTCAAGCATATATATCATATCGTCACCTTTTCTCCTTCCGGAACGGTCATTTTTCTCCCGTTATGGAATACTTCACCCATTCCGCGATATTTGTCGCGTGGTCGCCTATCCTTTCGAGATATTTCGCCGCCATAAGCAGATCCATCACATATTCCGCGTCCTCTGCGTCGCTGCGGACAAGCTCGGTGAGCTCGTTCTTAACGCTCAGGAACAGCGCGTCTACCTTATCGTCGGATTCGATAGCCCGCTGCGCGAGCTCAATATCCCGGCGGACAAATGAATCCACACTCATTGTCACCATGCCGATCGTTTCGTTTGCCATGTCGGAAATATGCACCTTTCCCGCAAGGTCCGTCGAATGGATAAAGCCCGCAAGCTCCGCAATATCCTGCGACTGATCGCCTATTCGCTCCATGTCGCTTATCATACGCAGCGCAGATGACACCGTGCGCAGGTCGCGCGCAACGGGCTGCTGATGAAGCAGCAGCTTCATGCACAGCGCTTCGATATCGTGCTCCATATGGTCGATCTCATTCTCGTTTTCGTTGACCTTATTGATCATGGCTTCCGTTCTGTCGTTGAATATCGCCTTGACTGCGCAGGCGATGCTCTCCTCACAGAGCGCGCCCATCTTTATCAGCTCAACATTGAGCTGACCGAGCTGCTCGTCGAAATGGTTTCTCATAACTGCCTCCTTAGCCGAATCTGCCCGTAATGTAGTCTTCGGTGCGCTTATCCTGCGGCGTGGAAAAGATCGTGTCGGTGTCGTTGTATTCGATGACCTCGCCCAGCAGGAAGAACGCCGTTTTGTCGGAAATACGCGCAGCCTGCTGCATATTATGAGTTACCATGACTATAGTATAATCCTTTTTGAGCTCAATTGCAAGGTCTTCTATCTTAGAAGTTGAAATTGGGTCGAGCGCAGAGGTCGGCTCGTCCATTAAAAGCACCTCGGGCTCAACCGCGAGCGCCCTCGCTATACACAGGCGCTGCTGCTGTCCGCCCGAAAGACCGAGCGCTGATTTTTTCAGCCTGTCCTTTAATTCGTCCCATATCGCCGCGTCGCGGAGCGATTTTTCGACAATATCGTCCAGCTTTACCTTGGAATGTATCCCGTGCGTGCGCGGACCGTAGGCGATGTTGTCATAAATGCTCATCGGGAACGGATTCGGCTTCTGGAACACCATTCCTACACGCTTGCGCAGGATATTTGTGTCCATTTTTCCGTAAATATCCTCGCCGTCAAGCAGAAACTGACCCGTTATGCGGCAGCCCTCCACAAGGTCGTTCATGCGATTGAGGGATTTCAGCAGGGTGGATTTACCGCAGCCGGAGGGGCCTATGAACGCAGTTATCATATTTTCGGGAATCTCAAGGCTGATGTCCCTGAGCGCATGGAAATCATTATAATACAGGTCGGCATTCTTTATATCAAACTTCATGATACTATCCTTTCCATCAGCTGTGGTTTTTCGCTATCTTTCTTTCGATAAACGACGACAGCAGGTTGATACAAGCCGTCAGAACAAGCAGGATAACCGCCGTTGCATACGCCTGCTGCGTATAAAGACCCTCGTTGTACAGCGCATACATATGCACCGCGAGCGTTCTCGTAGAGGAGAACAGAAAATTGTCCGCAGAGGGAATAGCGGCATATGTACCCGCAGTAAATATGAGCGCGGCACTCTCGCCGACTATTCTTCCTATCGAAAGAACAACGCCCGACATGATACCCGGTATAGCCGAGGGGAGAATTACCTTAAAAACAGTTCTCGTTTTGGAAGCACCCAGACCGAAGCTGCCCTCGCGGTAGCTGTCGGGGACTGCGAGCAGCGCCTCCTCTGTCGTTCTTATTACGGTCGGCAGCACCATTATCGCGAGCGTGATAACGCCGGAAATAAGCGAATAGCCCCAGCCGAACCCTATAACGAACATAAGAAATCCAAACAGACCGTACACTATCGACGGAATGCCCGAAAGCGTTTCCGTAGTTATCCTGACGAGCTTTACCAGCCTGCTCCCGCGCTTTGCGTATTCGACAAGGTAGATAGCAGAGAAAATTCCTATGGGAACGGCAAGCACCAGCGTCAACAGCACCATTAAAACCGTGTTGATTATCGCGGGGGTCATGGATACGTTATCGGCGGTGTATTTCCATTCAAACTGCTCCAGCGAGAGAGCAGGAATGCCCTTTACAAGTATGAACCCGATAAGGAAAAGCAGTATCCCCACCGCGAACAGCGCCGACAGCATGACAAGTATCATAAGGATAAGGGAAAGCGGGCTGCGCTTGTATCTGAGCAGCTTCTGCTTCATCGTTACCTTGTTGATGTATTTCTCGGGAGCGGGCTCCGTTATAACTGCCTTTGCGACATTTTCGTTAGTCATGGTGTCAGTCCTTTCTGCGCTTCAGAACAGAGAAGCAGAGGTTGATTATAAGAATAAACACGAACAGCACCGCTGCGGTCGCTATAAGCGAATCGCGGTGTATTCCCTCCGCAGCATAGCCCATTTCAATAACGATGTTGGAGGTCAGCGTTCTTATACCGTCGGTCAGCTTTTCGGGGAGCCTTGCCTGATTTCCCGCGATCATTGCGACAGCCATCGTTTCGCCGATAGCGCGCCCGACGCCGAGGATAACTCCCGCAAGTATTCCCGACTTCGCCGCAGGCAGCGACGCGAAGAATACGCTGCGCTCATGCGTTGCGCCCAGCGCGAGCGAACCCTCGTAATAGGACTTGGGAACGGCGCGAAGCGAGGTTTCAGATACGCCGATTATCGTCGGGAGTATCATTATGCCCAGCAGTATTCCCGCCGTAAGCATACTTTTACCCGAACCGCCGAGCAGATCCTTCATCGCAGGCACCATCGCCATCAATCCGAAATAGCCGTAAACGATAGAGGGTATGCCCGCGAGCAGATTAACCGCGGGCTTAATGAAGCGGTAGAGCCATGCGGGGCAGTAATACGCCATGAATACCGAGCAGAGTATGCCTATGGGAACTCCGACGATTATGGCGATGCCCGTAACGACAATGCTCCCGACTATCATCGGGAATATTCCGTAATACCCGCTCGAGGGCTTCCACTTAGTTCCGAAAAGGAAATCGAATATTCCAATCTCCCTTATCGCAGGAAATCCGCCCGCGAATATGTATATGCAGATAAATACAACCGCGAGGATAGAAACGCAGGCGCACAGCGTGAATATCACGCGCATGAATATGTCGGTGAAGCGCTGCTTTGTCATTGCAGGCTTTGCCTTTACTGTTGTAGCTGTCATTCGGACCACCTTATATTTAACATTCAAATACCTGTAAAAATAGCGCCGAACAATGTCCGGCGCCATTCCGGGAGAAAACTCTCCGCTGCGGTTTATTGCTGCGGATAGGAAGGGAAGCTTTATCAGCCGAGCTCAGCCCAGTTGGTGATCTCGCCTGTGTAGATCTTCATGATCTGCTCGGAGGAGAGGTCGTCAACAGGGTTCTCGTGGTTTACGATAACTGCGATACCGTCGTTAGCGATGTTCTTTGCGGTCAGACCCTTTTCAAGCTCGGTGTCCTTGAGAGCTCTGGAGCTCATACCGATGTCGCAGGCGCCCTCGGTAGCTGCTGTAATGCCTGCGCCGGAACCGGTCTGCTGTACTTCGATAACGGTGTCGGGGTTTATCTCCTTATATGCATCGGCGATCTTCTCCATTACGGGAGATACGCTGGTGGAGCCGGAGAGAGTCAGGCTGCCGGACATACCGGAACCTGTGTATGCACCTTCATTGCCCTCGGAGATGTAGCCGTTTTCTGTTATTATCGCCTGTCCCTGCTCGCTCATGATGAAGGTCATGAAGTCCGCTGCAAGCTCGCTCAGCTCGCCTTCCTTATAGCATACTACGAAAGGACGCGCTACTGCATAGCTGCCGTTAAGAATGTCCTCAACGGAAGGCTCAACGCCGTCTACCTTTATTGCCTTTACGGAGTCATTGAGAGAACCGAGGGAGATGTAGCCGATAGCGTCTTTGTTATCCGCAACGGACTGGAGCACTACGGAGGTGGAGGAGGTTATCTCGGCGTTCTCGGTCGTCATGTCCTCTTTTTCACCCTTGTCGTTCTCCTGCTGGATGCCCATAAGCTCGACGAACGCGCCTCTTGTTCCGGAGCCTTCCTCGCGGGAGATAACGGTGATGTCGTCGGTGAGGGTCGCCTTGCTGTCCTCGGAGGAGGTGTCAGCAGCAGAGGAGCTGTCGGATACCGATGCGGTATCGTTGGAGCAGCCCGTAAATGCAGCGAGCATCATTGCTGCTGTGAATATTGAAATAACCTTTGTTGCTTTCATAATTGTTTTTCTCCTTACTGTTTGTTTTTGCTTTTGGTTACGGTCATATTATATGATAACGTTGTTAAGCCGAAAAGAGATTTAATGTAAAATTCTTGTAAAATTTCGGAGCCCGCTCCCAAAACTCAAGCTTCGAAGCGGTCTTTCACGGTTTTTCCATAAAATATTGTATCTGTTTAAATGGTGATAAAATGAAGTTTTTGTTTCAACAATCAACACGGAAATGTTGATAATTTTGTTTTCCGCGATGATTTAACATATATTTAACCTGTGTTCTCACTTATCAACCGTAAAAAAGAAATGTCTGAATAATGCGGAATATTAACATATTCAACAGAGTTTTCAACAGTTAAAAGCGGCTTTTAACATTTTCCTTTGTTGAAAACTATGTTTAAAAAGTTGGTGAAAACTGTCTGTCGAAATATTTTCAACATATAAATCAGTAATCATTATCAAAAAGAGGCACGAAAACCGTAATTTCGTCGCCGTGTAAAATAAACCGAGAGTATAATGCCGGTAAATCAACAGGTGTTCAACGGCAAATTCAACAGGACGGCAAAAATACTGTTAAATAAAAATAATTTCAAATCATGTGTCTAAAAGGATTTTTCACACTTTCCACAGAGTTTTCAACAATTCGGTTGATTTTTCACCGGTTATACTGTCTGTTTTTGCACTTGTAACATTCTTTGGTTGAAAAATCAATTAAAATGTGTATAAATTAAAAATAAAAGGGGATAATGCAGTTAAAAAATATGATCGGAGGATATCATGATAAAGGGAGTAACTCGCAGCATTATAGAAATTAATAATATGGACAGCAAATATTTTGAACGAGCAATTGTTGTATTAAGGAACGACTGCCCGCTGCCAGACGATAACACTATAAAAAAGGAGCTTGCCCTGAACCTGAACGGCAAACAGCCTTCATTTATAAATGCCGCAAAAATAACACAGCGTATAAAAATAGCTGCAGCCGCTGCCGCAGGCGCGCTGATAAGCGCTTCAGTCTGCCTCGCGGTTTATCTGTTTGTTTAATATTCACATATTGAGGCTCTTATTTTATTAAGATTTTTGCTTGAAAAAATTCAACTTTTATGTTATTATTATAGGTGAACTCTTATTTTTCGGTACCGTTTGTTGAAATATTATGAATGCCGGTCACTACTGTTATTCAGTAGATTTAATTGTTTTATTATCCGGTAAATTGGTGCATATTGAAAAATTTTACAATACGGGAAGCGGATTTTGGTTATCTTGTCGATCTCCGGCGATAATTTCGGAAAAAAATGGAATGGTGAATAAAAATGAACTCTTTGTCTTCTCTTGCCGACATCTATAAATGCGTGGTGGATAACTGCGTAAAGGTATATGATATCTCCGGCCCCGCGCGGGAGCTCTGGCTCGACCCGCTTGAGCCGGTGAAAATGGAGGGAAATAAGATAACCCTCGCAACAAACGTCGAATTTAAAAGGGAAACGCTCAACAACCTCTATCTCCCGTACATAGAAGAACAGTTCAAGGTCATTCTCGGCGTTCCGATGAAGGTGGAGATAATCGTTGACAACAGCGCAGGCTCCCCAAAACAGCCTATATCCGAAATAATTAACGCCGAGCCTGTCAATAAGGAAATGGATATAATTGACAGGAAGATAACCTATACATTTGATAACTTTATCGTCGGGCCTTCGAATAATCTCGCCTTCGCCGCGGCAAAGGCAGTATCGCAGAAGCAGCACGAAAAGTATAACCCCCTCTTTATATACGGTGATTCCGGTCTCGGTAAAACTCATCTTCTCTCCGCGATACAGCATGAAATGCAGAAGAACTACCCCGGAATAAACATTATATATATTCCCGCGGAAACATTTACCAACGAGTTTCTGCACTCTATCTCCGCAAACAATGTCGAGGTGTTCGACGACAAGTACAGAAGCGCCGACGCCCTGCTCATAGACGATATTCAATTCATCGCCGGCAAGGAACAGACGGAAGAGAAGTTCTTCCATATATTCAACGAGCTTTATAATCAGAATAAGGTCATCGTTCTGACGTCCGACCGCCCCGCAAAGGAAATAAAGTCGATCTCCGACAGACTTCGCACAAGGTTCAGCAGCGGACTTATCGCCGACGTAAAGCCGCCGGAGTATGAAACCCGACTCGCTATCATTCAGCGAAAGGCAGAGCTGCTGCATTTCAATATCAGCGAGGAAGTCATCGACTATATCGCGACAAAGCTCAAGTCAAATATCAGACAGATCGAGGGCGTTGTTACAAAGCTGAACGCGCTTTATATGGTGTCACAGGTAAAGCCCACCATTACGGTCGCGCAGAACGTAATAAAGGATATCGTGACGGATCATCAGCCTATACCCGTTACCGTTGACAAGATAATAAGCGAGGTCGGAAAGATATACAATATCGAGCCCGACGATATGCGCTCGCAGCGCCGCACGGCTAATATCTCCCAGGCGCGCAAGGTCGCGATATATGTTATTCAGGACGTTACCGGTCTGCCCTATGAGGCGATAGGAAGCGAATTTAACGGCCGCGATCATTCAACGGTGGTTTACGCCATTAAGTCCGTCAAGGAAGAAATGGAAAAGGACAGCAGCTTCCGCTCCGTTGTAGAGGATATCATAAAGAATATCAAGGCTAATCAGTGATAATGTATCACATATAAAATAAAAGCAATTGCTTAAGGATAACGACTTTTCCCTTTCCTTAATGATTGCCTTTATTTTTGGGACGGATGTGTAATAAACCGGCTTTTTCTGCCCGAGTTATCAACAAGTTTTGATAGGTTTTCAACGTTCGGTTGAAAAAGTTGAGGTTTTTTCACTTTTGATAAGGTTGTCAACATTGCGGGTTGAATATTTACAGCGGCTCGTTCGGCTGTACAAGCCGTTTTGTGAATAATCCACAGTTTCAACCGCCCTTATTATTATTATTAAATTTAAATCTTTTTTTCAAATTGATTTTTCCTTCGGAAAAATTGTTTTGTTTCAGAAAGGAGTTTTTCAGATGAAATTCAGCTGTCCAAAGGATAAGCTTCTCAATGCCGTACTTACTACTTCAAAAGCTGCTGCCTCAAAAAGCACTATTTCGGCGCTTGAGGGCGTTCTTATGAAGCTCGACGGCGATATACTCACAATAACAGGCTATGACCTTGATATAGGGATCAGAACAGAGCTGCCCGTAAGCGGCGCGGAGGACGGCAGCATTATCGTAAACGCTAAGATCGCGGGCGAAATTATAAGGAAAATGCCCTCGGGCGATATAACCTTTTCCTGCGACGAGTCAAATGTTGCCGTTATAATGAACAGGGACGCAGAGGTATCTATAATGTGCATAAGCGCCGATGATTACCCGACGGTTCCTTCCGTAAATCCCGAAACAAGCTTCTCCATGCCGCAGAAAACGCTCAAGAGCATGATAAATCAGACAAAGTACGCCTGCTCGCTCAACGATTCCAAGCCGGCGCTTATGGGCTGCAAATTTGAAATAGACAATAATATGCTTAATGTCGTTGCAGTCGACGGGATAAGAATTGCGCTCAGGCAGGAACCTGTCGTTTATGATAATATAAGCTTTATCGTTCCTCTCAAGTCGCTTGAGGAATTAACTCATATACTTTCGGATGAATCCGATAAAGATGTTACTCTCTGTATAGATAAGAATCAGATTTCCTTTGAGGTTGAGAATTATACGATGATCTCCCGCCTTATAGACGGTGAATTTATTCCCTATAAAAATCACCTCGACGGCGACAGACCGATATGCGCGGAGGTAAACTGCCGCGAGATAATGGAAATGCTTGACCGCTGTATGCTTATCATCAACGAGAAAAACAAGTGCCCCGTTCGCTGCGAATTTGCCGATAATTCGCTCTCCATGAGCTGCACCACTGCGCTCGGCAAGGTCAGCGACAAAATAACCATAAAATACGACGGCACGCCTACCGTTATCGGATTTAACGCTAAATATCTTATGGACGCTATCAAGGCTGCCGATACGGATATGGTCAAAATGAAGATGACTCCGTCCTCTGTTTCTCCTATAATAATTGTCCCCATGGAA
>CAMERU010000066.1 GCA_945935925.1 uncultured Clostridia bacterium
CGACCTGCGCATTACGAATGCGCTGCTCTACCGACTGAGCTACACCAGCGAAAAATTCATAAATTGACCAAAAAGCGCTTGAAAAAAGCGGAGCAATGTGTTATACTGAAATCACGGTCAATTCACATGACTATATTATTATAATCATTTTTTATCCGTTTGTCAAGAGCTGAAAGGGTGTTTTTTTAAATTTGGCTAAAAAAATTTTTCGCGGCGTCGGTTATTTCTTCTGCGCGGCGCTGATTTTGTTGTGCATACTGCTTGCGGTGCTCGCTGCGGGGTTTGGCTCGGGCGGGACTGTCGGGCTGCTTGGGTTCAATCTGTATCTTATCGAAACGGACAGCGTTGCGGACGTGCCTAAGGGGAGCGTTGTCCTCGCGAGGGAATGCCGCGCCTACGATCTCTCGGAGGGTATGCCCGTGCTGTACAGAGCGGACGGCGCTCCCGTGCTGGGCTATGTCGACGGCGTGCGCACCGAGGACGGCGTGTATTACATAGCCGTTTCCGTCGGGGACAGCTCTGCGGAGTTCCCCGAGAACGACCTTATCGGCAGCGCCGAAAAGTGCAGCGAGTTCCTCGGCATGACCGTGACCTTCCTGCGCACTCCGCTCGGTATCCTTGCAGTTGCGCTGCTGCCCTGCGCGGCGCTCATCATTTACGACCTTGTAAGGGCGGCTGCTGCGCGCAGACCGCTCCCCGAGGTGACCCCGCAGTACAAAAACACTGCCGACGGCGCAGGGCATGACGAGCCCGCTTCGGGGCTTTCCGTCCGTCCCGACGGCAACGCCGCCTATTCCCGCAGCGGCAGCGCAAGACCGCCCGTCACCGCCGACAGCGTTCTGTTTTCCTACGCGGGCAGACAGCGCAGGGCGGATATTGTCCCGCTGACCGACAGAAAGCGCCCCGACGAGGCTCGCGAGGGCGGCGGGCGTTCGGCGGGTATATCGGGCGGCAATCCGTCTTATAATTCTGTCGGTGAACCGTCGGATAAATCGGTTGCCCGCGGCGGGGCGGGTGCAGACCGAGGCGGTCGTTATGCGGATTTATCGGGCGGCAATCGGGTTGATATATCGGTTGGAAACCCGGTTAATAATTCGGTTGGAAACCCGTCGGATATATCGGGCGGCAAATCGTCCTATAATTCCTCCGGTGACCGTGCGGACAGATCGGGCGGCAAATCGTCCTATAATTCCGTCGGTGACCGCGCGGACAGATCGGGCGGCAAATCGTCCTATAATTCCTCCGGTGACCGCGCGGACAAAGCGGGCGCGGCAGCAGCGGAACGTGCCGCCGAAATTAAGGACAAAATAAGCCTCGGCGGGAAGAGCGGGGGTGTTACCGAGGGAAGTGCCCCCGAAAAAACGAACGGCAGACCCGCAGCGCCCGCCGCGAAAGCCCCCGCAAAGACTGCCGCCAAGCCTGCCGCCAAGACTGCCGCGAAATCCCCCGCCGCGAAAGCGGGAGAGATGCCCGCGCCGACGGCGATAAAGCGCTACATGGACAGCGCGGTGAGGGACGGCGCCACCACCGAGCTGCCCGCGATAAGCAGGAAAAGCCGTGACGACGCGTTCTTCAGCCGCTCGGAAGCGCCGCAGATAGCGCCGCGGCGTTCCCCGAACGACAGGAGCGCAAGGGCTGTCATTGACCTTGAGGACGCACTCGCCACCGCGGAGGAGCGTTCCCGCCGAACCCACGACAGCGGCAGGCGCAGCGCTGAGATACTCGCCTCGAAAAGCGTGAGCGACCTCATCACCGAGGACGACGACTCGCTCGACAGGAGCCGCTACGAGGTGGACGATATCCTCGCGGGCATTGACCGCAGAAAGAACCGCTGACCATGGGCAGGCTGAAAGGCGCGCTTTGCGCGGCGGCGATACTGTGCGTTCCCTGCGCGGCTGTGCTGTCGGCGGCGGGCGGGGTGATCGGCTGGGATATTGCGGCGGTCATTGCGTCCGTTGCTTGCTGCGTGCCGTTTTTCCTTGCGTTCGAGCGGCGCGCTCCGTCGGCGGGGGAGCTTGTCCTTGCGGCGGTAATGACGGCGTTTTCGGCGGCGGGACGCTTCATTTTCGCGCCGCTGCCGTTCTTCAAGCCGGTGTCCGCGATCGTTATTCTGGCGGCAATGCACCTCGGACCGCAGACGGGCTTCATGGTGGGAGCGCTGTCCGCCGTGGTGTCGAATATCTACTTCGGTCAGGGCGCGTGGACGCCGTTTCAGATGTTCTGCTGGGGCTTTATCGGGCTTATCGCGGGGCTGATGAACAGGAAAGGGCTGCTTGAAAGGGCGGTGCCGCTGGCGGTTTACGGTGTGCTCGCGGGGGCGGCTTACTCGGTCGTTATGGATATATGGACGGTGCTCGCGGCGGACGGGACGTTTTCGGCGGCAAGGTGGGCGGCGGCTATGGCTGCCGCGCTCCCCGTGACGGGGGTCTA
This sequence comes from uncultured Clostridia bacterium, assembly GCA_945935925.1. GTDB lineage: Bacteria > Bacillota > Clostridia > Oscillospirales > Ruminococcaceae > CAG-115. The sequence goes on from CAMERU010000066.1 coordinate 2,431, forward strand.
CTGCGTTTCGAATGTCGTGTTTCTGCTGGCGCTCCGAAAGCCTGTCGGCAAGCGACTGGAGCGTATCAAGAGGAAGTACGGGCTGTTCGGCGGGGCGGTTGACGGCGAGTGATCGCGGCTGTTTTGGGGTCAATGCTGCGGCTTGTTTTGGCGTTAACGCGGCGCGGGCGGCTTGTTGCGGGGTTATTGCCTTGCGGTTGGCTTGCGTGGGGTTATTGCTTTGCGGCGGCTTGCGTGGGGTTATTGCCGCGCCGAACCGCCCGGACGGGCGGCATTGCAATCGTGCAATTCGGGGGACGGGCGCTTTCCCCGAATTTTCCTTTTAAAAATAAAAAAATTCCCGTAATGATATTGAAATAATACAGAAAAAGTGGTATAATATTAAGATGAGTATGCAGATGAACAAAAAAGAAAGGCGGTGTCGGAGTTGGATATACGGGTCGGCGACGTTCTTGTGATGAAAAAGCCTCACCCCGGCTGCGGGAGCAGTCAAATGAAGGTAATGCGCGTCGGCGCGGATTTTCGGCTCGCCTGCGCGGGCTGCGGACACAGCTTCATGATACCGCGGCAGAAATGCGAAAAGAAAATAAAAGCCGTTATTCGCGGCGAGGATATCCCCGGAGGAAATGATGACCGATAAGCTGAAAATCGCGGAGGCAAGGTATGAGGAAATAAACGCAAGGCTTGCCGACCCCGCCGTCCTTTCGGACAACGAACTTTACAGACAGCTTATGCGGGAGCATAAGGAGCTCACCCCGCTTATCGAAACCTTCCGCCTCTACACGGCGGCGCAGCGGGACTTCGAGGACGCAAGGGCGCTGCTCGCCGAGGGCGGGCTTGACCCCGAAATGCGCGAGCTGGCGCAGGGCGAATACAATAGCGCAAAGGCGCTCACAGAGCGTTATTCCGAGGAGCTGAAAATGCTGCTGCTCCCGCGCGACCCCGACGATAACAAGAGCGTCATCATGGAGATACGCGCGGGCGCGGGCGGCGAGGAAGCCGCGCTGTTCGCGGGGTCAATGTTCAGAATGTATTCAATGTACGCCGCGCGGCAGGGCTGGAAAACCGACCTTATCGGCGCAAACCCGACCGAGCTCGGCGGCTACCGCGAGGTAAGCTTCAGCGTCGAGGGGGACGGGGTGTATTCAAGGCTGAAATACGAAAGCGGCGTGCACAGGGTGCAGCGCGTTCCCGAAACGGAATCGCAGGGGCGCATTCAGACCTCGACGGTGACTGTCGCGGTGCTGCCCGAGGCGGAGGAGGTAGATGTCAGCATTGACCCCGCAGACCTCACCGTGCAGACCTTCCGCTCAAGCGGCGCGGGCGGTCAGCATATAAATAAAACCGAGTCCGCGATAAGGATAATCCACAATCCGACGGGGATAGTCGTTGAGTGTCAGGAGGAGCGCTCGCAGTTCAAGAACCGCGAGAAAGCCATGAAAATGCTCTACACCAAGCTTTACGATATGCGCCTCAACGAGCGCGACAGCGCTATCGCCGAGGAACGCCGCGTTCAGGTCGGGACGGGCGACCGCTCCGAGCGGATACGCACCTATAATTTCCCGCAGTCCCGCGTGACCGACCACCGTATCGGGCTCACGCTGTACAAGCTGGACGAGATGATGAACGGCGGCTGCGACGAGGTGTTCGACGCGCTCCGCGTCGCCGATATGACCGCGAAGCTGCTGAACAGCGGCGATTGACCCCGAACGCGCGGCAAAGCGCCCTGTCGGGTAAAAGTTGACCTAGGAAGTGTTAGTATGACCACCGAAATAATGCCGTTCAGCGCGGAAAGCGCGCGCAGGGCGGCGGATATACTGCGCGGCGGGGGGATAGTCGGGATACCGACCGAAACCGTTTACGGGCTTGCCGCCGACGCGCGGAGCGAAGCGGCTGTCCGCAGCATTTTCGCCGCAAAGGGCAGACCGCAGGATAACCCGCTTATCGTCCACATAAGCAATATGGAAATGCTACCGCCGCTCGTTCGGGAAATTCCCCCCGTGGCGCTTGCGCTGGCGGAGCGTTTCTGGGGCGGACCGCTCACCATGATATTCCCGAAATCGCCCGTGATCCCCGACGCGACAAGCGGCGGACTTGACACCGTTGCGGTGAGAATGCCGTCCTCCGAGGCGGCGCGCGCGATAATCGACGCCTGCGGCTTCCCGCTTGCGGCGCCCTCGGCGAACCTTTCGGGCAAGCCGAGCCCCACCTGTGCGCGGCACGTTTTCGACGATATGGACGGGAAGATCCCCCTCATAATAGACGGGGGGGAGTGCTCCGTCGGCGTTGAGAGCACCGTTGTATGCTTTCGCGGCGGTAAGATCCACATTCTCCGCCCCGGCGGGATAACCGCCGAAATGCTTGCGCCGTTCGGCGAGGTGGAGGTCGACAGGGCGGTCACGGCGCAGCCCGCGCCCGACGAGCGTGTGCTGTCGCCCGGAATGAAATACAAGCATTACTCCCCGAAGGCGGACGTTTCCATTGTTGACGCGCACGGCGAGCGGTTTGAGCAATACTGCCGCGCCGCAGCGGAGAAAGCCGTCGGGAAGAAGCTGCTCGCGCTCGGGGCGGGCGTTTCGGAGTCGGGGATATTCATGGATTACGGCAGCGACCCCGCCGTTCAGGCGCAGCGGCTGTTCGGGCTGTTAAGGTACGCCGACGACGTGGGCGCGGATATCGTGCTGGTTGAAATGCCGTCCGCCGTGGGGATAGGGCTTGCGGTGTACAACAGGCTGCTCCGCGCGGCGGGGTTTAAGGTAGTCGGGGTGTGATGATGTGTTAAGACTGTCCGAAAACAGAATAACAGGGCTTACGGGAATGTCGGGCGCGGGGAAATCCACCGTTGCGCGGGTGTTCGCGGAAAACGGCTTTGCCGTTGTCGACTGCGACGAGTGCGCGCGCGAGGCGGCGACTCGCAGGGACTTCCTCGGCGAGATTTCCCGCAGGTTTTCCCCAGAGGTGATCGACCCGAACGGCAGGCTGGACAGGCGGAAAACCGCCGCGCTGATTTTCGCGGAAGCGGAAAACAAGGCGCGCTACGAGCGTATCATATATCCGTATATCACACATATTATTATAGAAAAGGTGCGCGCGGCGCGGGGCGACGTGCTTCTTGACGCGCCGACGCTTTTCGAGGCGCGGCTGGATTGGCTTTGCGACGGCATTGTCAGCGTATGCGCGGACAGGGAAGCCTGCGCGCGGAGGATTTGCGCCCGCGACGGGCTTACACCCGAACAGGCACAGGCGCGGCTGTCGGCTCAGCATGACGCGGCATTCTTCCGCGAACGCTCCGACCGCTGCATAGAAAACAACGGCTCCCGCGAGGAGCTTGCGGCTGCCGCGGCACAAGCGGCGGCGGCTCTGAAAGGCAGGAAATGACACACAACAAGCGAAAAAAACGGGCGCTCCCCGTTGTTGTCAGCATTGTCGCGGTGCTGCTCGTGCTTGCCGCAGCGGCTTATTTCGGCTACGGGAGGTTGCTGGAGGCGCTGTTTCCCATTAAATACGAGAACTACGTCGAGCGCTACTCCCGCGAGAACGGGCTGGACAAATACTTCGTCTACGCGGTCATCAAGACCGAGAGCGGGTTCCGACCCGACGCCGTGTCGGATGTCGGCGCGAGAGGGCTAATGCAGATAATGGAGGACACGTTCGACTGGCTCAAATTCAGGCAGGGCGACGAGAGCGCCGTCTACTACGATATGTACGACCCGCAGACCAATATCCGCTACGGCTGCTGTCTGCTGGGGTTCCTCATGGAGGAGTTCGGGGATATCGAAACCGCTGCCGCGGCGTATCATATAGGGCGCGGGCGGGTCAACGAGTGGCTGGGCGACAGCAGCATTTCCTCGGACGGCGTTCACCTTGACGTTATCCCCGCGTCGGACACGGCGCATTATGTAAGCAAGATAACTAAGGCTGTTGAGATTTACAAACGGCTTTATGATAAATAAACGAAAGGAATGTTAATATGGCAAAGAAAGAACAAAAGGAGCTAACCGCAAAGGAATTGAAAGAAAAGCTCTTCATGAATAAGAAGAACGCTGCGCTCATCATGAGCGAGGACGAGCTGAAAAAGTGCGACAAATTCTGCGAGGGCTACAAGACTTTCCTCGACAAGGGCAAGACCGAGCGCGAGGCGGCGGCGTTCATTAAGAAAGCCGCAGAGGCAAAGGGCTTTGTTCCGTTCGACAAGAAAAAGACCTACAAGGCGGGCGACAAGGTGTACTACGTCAACCGCGAGAAGTCCGTTATCCTGTCGGTCATCGGCAGCGAGCCTGTTGAAAACGGCGTGAACATCGTTGCCGCGCATATTGATTCCCCCCGACTTGACATGAAGCAGGTGCCCCTGTATGAAAAGGACGAGGTGGGCTATTTCAAGACCCATTATTACGGCGGGATAAAGAAGTATCAGTGGCCGACAGTGCCGCTCTCGCTCCACGGCGTTATCGTAAAGTCCGACGGGACAAAGGTCACCGTGAACATCGGCGAGGAGGACAGCGACCCCGTGTTCTGCGTGTCCGACCTGCTCCCGCACCTTGCGTCCGCGCAGTACAAGCGCAATGCTACCGAGCTTATAAAGGGCGAGGAGCTGAACATCATCATAGGCTCGCGCCCGTTTAAGGACGACGAGGCGAGCGAGCGCGTAAAGCTGAACCTCATGCTTATACTCAACGAAAAATACGGCATAACCGAGGCAGACCTGCTCTCGGCGGAGCTTGAGGCTGTCCCCGCGTTCAAGGCGAAGGACGTAGGGCTTGACAGGAGCCTTGTCGGCGCTTACGGGCAGGACGACCGCGTATGCGCTTACACCGAGCTTATGGCTGTGCTGGAGGCGAAGTCGCCGCGGCGCACCGTTGTGGCAGTTCTCACCGATAAGGAGGAAACAGGCTCGGACGGAAACACGGGTCTGCGCTCGTCCTACCTGCGGTTCTTTATCGCCGACCTTGCGGCTTGCTTCGGGGTCAGGGGCAGGGACGTGCTCGCGAAGTCGAAGTGCCTTTCGGCGGACGTAAACGCGGCTTACGACCCGACGTTCCCCGACGTGTTCGAGAAGAACAACTCCGCAGTGCTCAACGGCGGCGTATGCGTTACCAAGTACACCGGCTCGCGCGGGAAGAGCGGCACCTCCGACGCTTCGGCGGAGTTCGTCGGCGAGGTAAGGGCGCTGCTGGACAAGGCGGGCGTTATCTGGCAGACGGGCGAGCTCGGAAAGATAGATATAGGCGGCGGCGGGACTGTCGCGGCGTATATCGCGAACCTCGACGTTGACACGATAGACGTAGGCGTGCCGGTGCTGTCCATGCACGCGCCGTTCGAGATAACCGCAAAGACGGACGTTTACGCGGCGTACAAGGCGTTCTCGGCGTTCATTAACGCATAATATTCACGTTCCCCCGAACATAAGCATATCATGCTGAGGGGTGAACGAAATGATAAAGCAGAAAACGCGCAATATTTTAAGAAAGCTCGGCTTGCGGCTTATCGCCGCGGCATTGATACTGACAGGACTGACCCTGCTGACAGACCTGAGCCTCCGTCCCGTTGTGGAAAAGGTGAACGCTTACGAATGCCACGCGGCAGTTACGCGGGTCATCAACGAAGCCGTGCTTTCCGAGCTTGACCGCGTCGGCGCGGATTATTCGACGCTTGTTTGTCTGACCACAAATAACGACGGGGAAGTGATCTCCGTCGAGAGCAACGTGATGAACATAAACAGGCTGAAAACCAATATCGCCGACAGGGTAGAGCGCGAGATAGAGCGGCTTTCTGCCATAGATATACAGATCCCCATCGGCACTCTCATGGGCATACAGCTGCTTCACGGCAGGGGTTTTTCGGTGGGAATGAGCGTTCAGCCGCTCGGCTACGCCTCCACCGCCGTCATAAGCGAGTTCACGCAGGCGGGGATAAATCAGACGCGCCACCGTATCCTTATCGAAATAAGCGCGGCAGTGGACGCGGTTATACCCGGGTATTCCACCGAGGTCCCCGTAAAAACGTCGATCGTCGCCGCAGAAACGATAATCGTGGGGAGAGTGCCCGACGCCTACACCCATGTCGTCACCGAGAGCGAGGAGCTTGTCGGGCTGCTTCAGGATTACGGCGCGGTTCAATAACACGGGTCCACCGCGCGGCATTATTCCGCGGTGTTACCTTAAATGGAGAGGATAATTTGGAAATAAAGGAAGCAAGAGAAAGTGCAGCGCTGCTCCGCGAGAAGCTGGAGCGGGCGAACCACAGCTATTACGACCTCGATTCACCCGTCCTCGAGGACGACGAGTACGACGCCCTCATGCGGGAGCTGCGCGGGCTTGAGCAGGCGTTCCCCGAGCTACTGACCCCCGATTCGCCAACGCAGCGCGTCGGCGGCACGGCGGCGAACACGTTTGAAAAGGTGCCGCACGCGGTACAGATGGGCAGCCTTCAGGACGTATTCGGCACCGCCGAGGTTGAGGATTTCCTGTCCCGAATGGAGCAGCAGGGCGCGCATGAGTTCACCGTCGAGCCGAAAATCGACGGGCTGTCGGTGTCGCTGGAATACGAGAACGGCGTTCTTGTGCGCGGGTCGACGCGCGGCGACGGGTTCGTCGGCGAGGACATAACCGCAAACATAAAAACGATACGCACCGTTCCGCTGAGCCTGCCCGAGAAGCTGCCGCTGCTCGAGGTTCGCGGCGAGGTGTATATGCCCAAAAGCAGCTTCGCGGCGCTGTGCTCCGAGCAGGAGCGAAACGGCGAGCCGCTCCCGAAAAATCCGCGCAACGCGGCGGCGGGGTCGCTGCGCCAGAAGGACAGCCGCGTGACCGCGCAGCGAAAGCTTGACATCTTCTGCTTCAATATTCAGCGGATAGAGGGCAGGACGTTCGCAACGCATTCCGAGTCGCTGGAATACCTCGCAGGGCAGGGCTTTTGCGTTATCCCCGACTACCGCGTGTGCAGTTCGGCGGGGGAGGTCCTCGAAAAAATCGGCGCGATAGGCGGCGGGCGCAGCGCGCTCCCGTTCGATATAGACGGCGCCGTCGTCAAGGTGAACGACCTGTCGCTGCGAACGGAGATAGGCGCGACGGCAAAGGTGCCTAAGTGGGCGGTGGCGTTCAAATACCCGCCCGAGGAGAAGATAACGACCCTGAACTCCATTGAGATAAACGTCGGGAGAACAGGCGCGCTGACGCCCGTGGCGGTGTTTGACCCCGTTCAGCTTGCGGGGACGACCGTTTCCCGCGCGATACTTCACAATCAGGACATCATCTCGGAAAAGGATATCCGCGTAGGCGATAAGATAGCCGTCCGCAAGGCGGGGGACATTATCCCCGAGGTAGTCCGCTCGGTTTCCCATGCGGATAATTCCGAGCCCTACTTTATCCCCGACGTCTGCCCGATATGCGGCGCGAAAGCGCTCCGCGACGAGGACGAGGCGGTAATTCGCTGTCAGAATTTCGACTGCCCCGCGCAGCTGCTGCGCTCGGTGGAGCACTTCGCCTCCCGCAACGCAATGAATATCGAGGGCTTGGGCGAGGCTGTCGCGGAGCAGCTTATCGGCGCGGAGCTTGTCCGCACGGTGGCTGACCTTTATACATTGGATATACAGTCGCTCACCGCGCTGGAGCGCTTCGGGAGCAAGTCGGCGGACAACCTGCTGACGAGCATTGAACGCTCGAAAAAGAACGAGCTTGACAGGCTTGTTTTTGCGCTGGGAATACGCGGTATAGGGCAGCGGTCGGCGCAGCTGCTTTGCGCAAGGTTCGGCAGCATGGACGCTATAATGTCGGCTTCCGCCGGGGAAATAGCGCAGATAGACGGCTTCGGCGAGGTGCTTGCGGAATCGGTCTGCAGCGCAATGCGCGAGCCGCACAGAATTGCCCTCATAAACAGGCTGAAGGAGTACGGGCTGAATATGACCTACTCCGACAGCAGGGTGTCAGACCTGTTCGAGGGGAAAACCTTTGTCATCACGGGGACGCTCCCCACGCTGAAGCGCGACGAGGCGAAGGCTCTCATAGAAAAGCACGGCGGCAAGTGCAGCGGCTCGGTTTCCAAAAAGACAAGCTATGTCCTCGCGGGGGAAGAAGCGGGGAGCAAGCTTACCAAGGCAAACGAGCTGGGTATCACGGTAATAAGCGAGCAGCAGCTTATGGAAATGCTCGGTGAACAATAAGAAAGGAACGGCAGGATGAGTATTGACGTAAAACATCTGGCAAAGCTGGCAAGGCTCCGCATTGATGAGGACAAGCTGGCGAAATTTGAAAAGGATATGGAGAGCATAGTTTCCATGGTCGAGCAGCTACCGCAGCCGAAAACGCAGGCGGTCGGGCTTGACCCCGAGCACCCGATGAAGCTACGCTGCGACGTTGAATCCGAGGTAAAATTCACCCGAAACGAGCTTCTCGCGAACGCTCCGAAAATGCAGGCGGGCTGCGTAGTCGTGCCCAAAACGGTAGAATAATAAACAGGAGGGCAAAAATGGAATTATACGAAAAGTCAGCCCACGAGCTGTCGGAAATGCTCCGTAACAGGGAATGCAGCTCCGAGGAGATAACCCGCTCCGTTATGGACAGGGCGGAGGCGACCGAGGACAAGGTAGGCGCTTATCTTACGCTGTGCCGCGAGCAGGCGCTCGAAAAGGCGCGCGAGGTGGACGCAAGGCTTGCAAAAGAAACGCTCCACCCGCTTGCGGGTATCCCGATAGGAATAAAGGACAACATCTCGACCAAGGGTCTGCTCACGACCTGCGCGTCGAAAATGCTTTACAATTACGTCCCGCCGTTCGACGCGTTTGTTATGAACAAGGTCAACGCCGCGGACATGGTAATAACCGGAAAGCTCAATATGGACGAGTTCGCAATGGGCAGCTCCACCGAGAACTCCTACTTCAAAAAGACCCACAACCCGCATAACCTCGACTGCGTACCGGGCGGCTCGTCGGGCGGCTCGGCGGCGGCTGTCGCGGCGGGCTCGGCGGTGGTTTCGCTAGGCTCCGACACGGGCGGCTCGATCAGAATGCCCGCGTCCTACTGCGGCGTTGTCGGGCTGAAGCCGACCTACGGCTCGGTTTCGCGTTACGGGCTTGTGGCGTTCGCCTCCTCGCTCGACCAGATAGGACCGCTCGCGCGGAATGTTAAGGACGCCGCGCTGCTGTACAGCCTTATCTGCGGGCACGACAGCATGGACGCTACCTCCGCGGCGAGGGAATACCCCGACTTCGCGGCGCTGCTGAACAGCGACGTAAAGGGGCTGAAAATCGGCGTTCCCGCCGAATATTACGGCGAGGGCGTTGACGACGGCGTTAAGCAGACGGTCATGAGCGCCGTAAAGGAGCTTGAAAAGCAGGGCGCCGAGATAGTTGAGATAAGCCTGCCGAGCACGAAATACGCCCTTAATGCCTACTACATCATTTCCTCCGCCGAGGCGAGCTCCAACCTCGCCCGCTTTGACGGCGTGAAGTACGGCTACCGCACCGAAAGCTACGACAGCCTTATTGATATGTACGAAAAGACAAGGAGCGAGGGCTTCGGCGACGAGGTAAAGCGCAGGATAATGCTGGGTACGTTCGTGCTGTCGAGCGGCTTCTTTGACGCTTATTACAAGAAGGCGAAGCTTGTCGCGGCGGACATTGTTTCGGAATTTAACGAGGCATTCGGCAAATGCGACGTTATCGCCGCGCCCTCAACCCCCGCGACTGCGTTCAGGCTCGGCGAGA
>CAMERU010000067.1 GCA_945935925.1 uncultured Clostridia bacterium
TTAGCTTCTGCCTTGGGAGCAGCCTTAGCTTCTGCCTTGGGAGCAGCCTTAGCTTCCTTCTTGGCGGGAACAAGAACCTCAAGAGCCTTGAACTTTGCAACATCTCCGCTGTTGACCTTTACAAAGCCATCATTAAGAGCCTTGTCAAAAGACATCTCGCCGCTGAACAGCTTTTCAACAGTTTCGGGGGCAGCTTCTATGGCACAGTTGTTGTCAATGTAGTTATAAGGAGCAACAAGGATCTCGCCATCTCTGACCGCAACGTACATATCCTCCGTATTCTCGGATATAAGCGAAACGGTAACGGCAACGGTGTCCTCAAACTTCTTTGCCTTCTTTGCGCTTGCTTTCAGGCAGCTTAAAACCTTTTCCGAAAGTTCGATATTATTCATACTAGATCCTCCATCGTAGATGTATTCCGAATGGTATGACAGCGGACTGACCGCAGTTATCAATAACTTCGTTACAGATAGTATAACATAAAGAGGGAGCTTTTTCAATAGTCAATATTTATAAAATTGTTAAATTTTATAATGATTTTTAGGAAAAAGTTATAATGGATCGCTCTCCTCAGCGAAAAGTGGCGTTTTCCCCTCATTTATCTATCCGCAGCGCGTCGGCTCACCGATTTGCGCGGGCGTTCTTTCCCGCCTTTTTTTCGGGCAGATCGATAGGCTGTCTGCGCGGCGCGAGATATAGCTCAAGGCGCAGGATATCGCGGTATTCGGGCTTGACCATATAATACATATAGCTTTCAAGGACATTCGGCGTTGAGAGCGTTCTGCCCTCTATCTTGAAGTTGTTGAAGCCCATGTCGAGGTACTTCTTTATCCCCTCGAACCCGACGAACGTGGGATATTTCTGTATCTGATAGAAATTGAGCGTTGTGTTGACGCACTCGAACTCGGACGCCTTGAGTTTATTGTCCGCGCCCGGAGCGGGAACGACAGGCATCTTTGAAGCGGCGCGCTGGCTCTCGCCGAGAACTCTGTAATGCTCCGCGCGGCGCTTGCAGTGCGGTATGCAGTAGGGGTTGATGAGTATCTCGCACCTCGGGCGGAGCTCCTCTGGTATCTGCGCAAGGCGCTCGAAATCGTTGTTCCAGTTATAGTCGAGAACGACAAGCTTATAATCCTTTTCGAACTCTTTAAGCAGCGTGTCCAGATCCTCTATCTGCTTGACGGTGGACGAGATGATCGGGTATTTCGGGTATTTCCCGCGTATATATGTTTCAAGGAAATCCTTGTTGACAATGATCTCGTTGAAGCCGTTTTCAGCCGCACGGCAAAGCTTGTTGCAGAACGGGTCGTCAAGGTCGTCCTCGGTGAGGGTCGGGTTGGTGAACGTGTAGCGTATCGGCACGCCCCTGTCGTTAAACTCGCTTATCGTCCTTGATATCCTCATAGCGTTGGAGTGACCCGCGACGGCGCGTCCGCCGTTCCACAGCGCGGGCGCGAAGCAGCCGTAGCAGGAAGCGATCTCCGTCCCGTCGTAGAAATACTCGGGGTGTTCCTTTAATTTATCGATAAGATTAAGGTTGAGCTCCCAATGCAGGTAAAAGTCGGGAATATGAAATCTGGCGTTCATTTTTTTCTCCTGAATTATTTTTGTCGGATATTGCGCTCATGTTAATTATACACCAATTATCGCAAAATGTCAAGGACAGACGAAATAAAAAGGCGGCGCCCGAGATCATGCCATAATAACACAACCGCAGAAATACCGCAAAAAACAAGGGGCTGTCGTTCAAGGCAGCCCCCAATAATTATCTCACCGAAAATTCATATGCCGTGGTGAAGTGATACTCGCTGCCCGCCTTGAGGACGCAGGACGGGAACTGCGGCTTGTTCGGCGTGTCGGGAGAGAACTGGCTCTCAAGGCACAGACCCGCATACTTCTCGTATTTCGCGCCGCCCTTGCCGTTTTCGCCGTTAAGCCCTATTCCTATATAGAACTGCACCGCGGGCATATCCGTCTTAACGGTCATCACTCTGCCCGTTGTCGGCTCGTACACCTCCGCCGCGCTGCGCATTGTCCCCGGCTCGCCGAGAATGAAATTGTGGTCATAGCCTGCGGGGAGCATTCCGTTGTCCATGTCGCGGCGGACGGGCTTTCCCGCCTTGAAGTCGAACGCCGTTCCCGTTGTATATGCAACCTTTCCCGTGGGAATGAGCAGGCTGTCAACGGGGGTGTATTTATCCGAATTTATCGTCACCACATGATCGAGGATATCGCCGCAGCCTGCGCCTTTAAGGTTGAAATAGGAATGGTTGGTGAGGTTCACGACCGTGTCCGCGTCGGATACCGCCTTATAATCTATTTCAAGCGCATTTGCGGCTGTAAGGGTGTATTTAACCGTGATTTTCAGCGTTCCGGGGTAATGCTCCTCCCCGTCGGGGCTGACGTAGCCGAACGTTACCGACGGCTCCGCTCCGTCGCACACGGATTCCACTGTCCACACGCGCTTGTTGTAGCCGAAAAATCCGCCGTGGAGGTGGTTCACCTTGTTGTCGTTGGGCGAGAGCGCATAAGTGCTGCCGCCGAGAGTGAATTTCGCGCCGCCGATACGGTTCGCGTAACGTCCCACGAGAGCGCCGTGGCAGGAATTACCCTCGACATACTCCTCAAGCGTGTCGTAGCCGAGAACAACGTCCGCATACTTTCCGTCCCTGTCGGGGACGTTGAGGGATACCACCGCGCCTCCGAAATTGGTGAAGGACGCGCTCATGCCGCCCGCGTTTTCAAGCGTGATAAGCTCGCACCTGTAACCGCGGAAATACCCGAATTCTTTCCTCATAATACTCATTTTGTTTCCTCCGGATCAATATTTATCATCGTCAAGAACGATGGTTTTAACGTTAGAAGCAGCGGGCTTTGCCGTTGGCTTATCGGCAGGATCGGGCTTTGCGTTGGACTTATCAGCAGGCTCGGGCTTTGCTGTGGGTTTGGCAGCAGGCTCGGGCTTTTCGGCGGGAGCAGTCCTTGCGGGCTCCGTTTTTGCCGCGGGAGCTGACTTATCCTTATGATGCTTGTTTGAAAGGGTGAACGACTCCACCATATCGAGCAGCACCTTGCTCTCTGCGGAAAGCTCCTCTGCAGAAGCCGCGCTCTCCTCTGCGGAGGCGCTGGTCTGCTGAACGGCTGCAGATATCTGATCCATACCCGTCAGCACCTGCTTTACCGCGTCAGCCTGCTCGTCGGAGGCTTCGGCTATCTGCCCGACAACGCGCGCCGCCTCGTCCGATTCCTCAACGATATGACCGAGCATTTCTGCCGTATCGTTTGCGATAACAGTGCCGTTTTCCACTGCGGAAAGGCTGGTCTTTATAAGCTCTGTGGTGCTCTTTGCCGCCTCGGCGGTCTTGTTGGAAAGATTTCCGACCTCTCCCGCAACGACTGCGAAGCCCTTGCCCGCCTCGCCCGCGTGCGCCGCCTCGATAGCCGCGTTGAGCGCAAGGATATTGGTCTGGAAGGATATATCCTGAATGGTCTTGATGATATTTGCTATCTGCGAGGATGTCGCGTTTATCTCCTCCATTGCGGCAAGCATTTCGGTCATCTTCTCGTTTCCGCGGTTGACAAGCTCCCTTGAATTGGAGGTCAGCTCGCTTGCCTTTTCGGCGTTCTTCGCGTTTGCGTTTATCTTCTCATATACCTCGCAGAGATTAGCGTTGAGCTCCTCGATAGTTGCCGCCTGCTCCGTTGACGCCTGCGAAAGCGCGAGCGAATTGTCCGACATCTGCGCGGAATTTGCCGCGACTTCCCTGCCCGAGCTTTCAAGCTGGCGCACTACCTTCGACATTGATTTAAGTATCCCGAGCAGCGCTTCCTTTATCGGGATATAGTCGCCGATATATTCCGCCTCGGGGTCAACGCTGAGGTTTTCCTTGGATATTTCGCCCGCAGTGCGGCTGATGTCGTTAATTATAGTTTTGGTGTATTCCGACATGGTATTGAGGGAATCCGCAAGCTCGCTCAGCTCGTCGTTGGTGTTTATTTCAAGCTTATCGCCCGAAAGGTCGCCGCGCGCCATGCTGTCTATCCTGCCTATCATTGTGCCGATGGGCTTGGTTATCTTCCCGACAACTCTGATTATTACAATGATACCGATCACAAAAACCGCCGCGATCATTCCTATGTACACGAAAAGTATCACAAACGTTGCGGTAAGATAATCCGACGCGTTCACGCGTACAACGAACGTATATCCTCCGCCGAGGCTCTTTGAGCCGTAGCTGTACCAGCCGCCGTCGCTGCCGCCGACAAGCTCGCTGAACCTGCTGCCCTCGCTTACAACAAGGGTGGAATAATCGTATTCCGTGCCGCCGCTACCCGACGAAGCGACAACGCTGCCCTTTTCGTCAAGGATAAAGGCGTCGCCGTTATTACTCTTGAGTATTTCCCCGAACACCGCAGCGTCCGCGTCGGGGTCATATTTAAGCACATTGCTAACCGCAGCCGCGCCGAGCTCAAGCCTGTCGTTGAGTATTGACGAAAGGTCGCTGCTCGTCTGAAAATACAGCGCGATAATGCCCGTTGCGGAGCAAAGCAGCAGCGCTATTCCAAGCAGCAGCATACTTGCAAGCATTATTTTTGTCTTTAGTGAGCTTCTCTTTTTGTTGGTTTTCATGGTTTTCCCTCTTTAATAGAATTTGGCGGAAATAATTTCCAATAATACAAGAAATAATTTACACCCGCTTCTTATAGAATACCACATCGGCGGGAAATTGTCAACAATATCTGTGCCATATTTCATTAAAAACAAAGCCCGGAGAATCTCCCCGGGCAATATATCATTTAAAAATTCCGCCACCGGTCAGAACGTTTCACGTATCCCAGTGATGTCCTTTATGACCTCGCCGGCGATTATGAGCCCGACGACGGGCGGTACGAACGCGCTGCTTCCCGGCACCTGATTTCTCGCCGTGCATTTGCGCTCGGTACCCGGCGGGCAGATGCAGTTTTTCTTGCAGCTTATTTCCTCCGTTTCAACAGGGGTGATCGGCTTTTCCTTTGAATAAACTACCTTCAGCGACTTCACGCCGCGCTTTTTCAGCTCGTACCGCATGACCCTCGCAAGCGGACATACCGACGTGTCGAATATATCCGCAACGCGAAACGCCGTAGGGTCAAGCTTGTTGCCCGCGCCCATTGACGAGATAACGGGCGTGCCCGCCGCCTTTGCCTGCATGATAAGCCCTAATTTCCCCGTCACCGTGTCTATCGCGTCGACTACATAGTCGTACTGCGTGAAGTCGAACATCTCCGCCGTTTCGGGGGTATAGAACACCCTGTGCGCCGTTATCACGGCATTCGGGTTTATTTCGTGAAGCCGCTCCTCGGCTGCCTCCACCTTGTATTTCCCGACAGTTTTCCTCGTTGCGAAAAGCTGTCGGTTAACGTTCGTCAGGCACACCCTGTCGTCGTCTATAATGTCGACAGCACCCACTCCGCTGCGCACAAGCGCCTCCGCCGTGTAGCTGCCCACGCCGCCTATTCCGAAAACTGCCACTCTTGCCGCCGCGAGCTTATCCATAGCTTCCCTGCCAAGAATTAGCTCCGTCCTTGAAAACTGATTTTGCATAGCCGAACCTCACACCGTATAAAAACTCTGCCCGTCAACGGTGAATTTGATTTTTATTCCCCGTGCGGCAAAAAATTCCCCGATAAAAACGCGGAGCGCCTCGTTGTCCCCGTCCGTCGAAAACGACTGCCCTCCGCAGCTGTCGTGAACGTGTATTTCCGCGGAAAACCGCTCCTTTGCCTGCTGTTTGAGCTGTGCAATGTCGCTGAGCGAAATAATATCCCTAGCCATATATTCTCCTTTGCCTACTCTTTTCATGTGTTATATATGCTATTATAGGATACTACAAATATTCCGTTTTGTCAAGTGTATGCGGATATAATGTCCCGCGCGGTCTGACCACTTGTCAGAAAATACATACTTGAATAACAAACGGGGTGCAGGCATTGTGACTGCACCCCGAATTTTTAAGGCAACACCGCATAATTATTTTCGTTCGATTGCACAACTAGCTGCGCAATCGAACGAAAATAATTATTTTCGTTCGATTGCGCAGCTAGTTGTGCAATCGAACGAAAATAATTATGCGGTGTTGCCTTAAAAATTCGGGGTGCAGTCACAATGCCTGCACCCCGTTTGTTATTCAAGTATGTATTTTCTGACAAGTGGTCAGACCGCGCGGGACATTATATCCGCATACACTTGACAAAACGGAATATTTGTAGTATCCTATAATAGCATATATAACACATGAAAAGAGTAGGCAAAGGAGAATATATGGCTAGGGATATTATTTCGCTCAGCGACATTGCACAGCTCAAACAGCAGGCAAAGGAGCGGTTTTCCGCGGAAATACACGTTCACGACAGCTGCGGAGGGCAGTCGTTTTCGACGGACGGGGACAACGAGGCGCTCCGCGTTTTTATCGGGGAATTTTTTGCCGCACGGGGAATAAAAATCAAATTCACCGTTGACGGGCAGAGTTTTTATACGGTGTGAGGTTCGGCTATGCAAAATCAGTTTTCAAGGACGGAGCTAATTCTTGGCAGGGAAGCTATGGATAAGCTCGCGGCGGCAAGAGTGGCAGTTTTCGGAATAGGCGGCGTGGGCAGCTACACGGCGGAGGCGCTTGTGCGCAGCGGAGTGGGTGCTGTCGACATTATAGACGACGACAGGGTGTGCCTGACGAACGTTAACCGACAGCTTTTCGCAACGAGGAAAACTGTCGGGAAATACAAGGTGGAGGCAGCCGAGGAGCGGCTTCACGAAATAAACCCGAATGCCGTGATAACGGCGCACAGGGTGTTCTATACCCCCGAAACGGCGGAGATGTTCGACTTCACGCAGTACGACTATGTAGTCGACGCGATAGACACGGTGACGGGGAAATTAGGGCTTATCATGCAGGCAAAGGCGGCGGGCACGCCCGTTATCTCGTCAATGGGCGCGGGCAACAAGCTTGACCCTACGGCGTTTCGCGTTGCGGATATATTCGACACGTCGGTATGTCCGCTTGCGAGGGTCATGCGGTACGAGCTGAAAAAGCGCGGCGTGAAGTCGCTGAAGGTAGTTTATTCAAAGGAAAAGCCGATCACCCCTGTTGAAACGGAGGAAATAAGCTGCAAGAAAAACTGCATCTGCCCGCCGGGTACCGAGCGCAAATGCACGGCGAGAAATCAGGTGCCGGGAAGCAGCGCGTTCGTACCGCCCGTCGTCGGGCTCATAATCGCCGGCGAGGTCATAAAGGACATCACTGGGATACGTGAAACGTTCTGACCGGTGGCGGAATTTTTAAATGATATATTGCCCGGGGAGATTCTCCGGGCTTTGTTTTTAATGAAATATGGCACAGATATTGTTGACAATTTCCCGCCGATGTGGTATTCTATAAGAAGCGGGTGTAAATTATTTCTTGTATTATTGGAAATTATTTCCGCCAAATTCTATTAAAGAGGGAAAACCATGAAAACCAACAAAAAGAGAAGCTCACTAAAGACAAAAATAATGCTTGCAAGTATGCTGCTGCTTGGAATAGCGCTGCTGCTTTGCTCCGCAACGGGCATTATCGCGCTGTATTTTCAGACGAGCAGCGACCTTTCGTCAATACTCAACGACAGGCTTGAGCTCGGCGCGGCTGCGGTTAGCAATGTGCTTAAATATGACCCCGACGCGGACGCTGCGGTGTTCGGGGAAATACTCAAGAGTAATAACGGCGACGCCTTTATCCTTGACGAAAAGGGCAGCGTTGTCGCTTCGTCGGGTAGCGGCGGCACGGAATACGATTATTCCACCCTTGTTGTAAGCGAGGGCAGCAGGTTCAGCGAGCTTGTCGGCGGCAGCGACGGCGGCTGGTACAGCTACGGCTCAAAGAGCCTCGGCGGAGGATATACGTTCGTTGTACGCGTGAACGCGTCGGATTATCTTACCGCAACGTTTGTGATACTTTTCGTGTACATAGGAATGATCGCGGCGGTTTTTGTGATCGGTATCATTGTAATAATCAGAGTTGTCGGGAAGATAACCAAGCCCATCGGCACAATGATAGGCAGGATAGACAGCATGGCGCGCGGCGACCTTTCGGGCGATAAGCTTGAAATAAACACCAACGACGAGCTGAGCGAGCTTGCGGATTCCCTCAATACCATGTCGGAATACACCAAAACTATAATTAACGACATCAGCCGCACTGCGGGCGAAATATCCAAGGAAAACCTCAGCGTTGACCCCGAGGCGGAATATATCGGCGACTATATCCCGATAAAGGAAGCGCTGCTCGGGATACTTAAATCAATGTCGAAGGTAGTGCGCCAGCTTGAAAGCTCGGGCAGGGAAGTCGCGGCAAATTCCGCGCAGATGTCGGACAATTCGCTCGCGCTTTCGCAGGCGTCAACGGAGCAGGCGGCAACTATCGAGGAGCTCAACGCTAATCTCTGCGAGGTATATGAGAAGATAAACGCAAACGCGAAGAACGCCGAAAAGGCAAGCGAGCTGACCTCCAATTCAAGGGAGCTTGTCAACCGCGGAAACGAGAAGATGACCGAAATGCTTGCCGCAATGGAGGAGATAAACGCGACATCCTCGCAGATAGCAAATATCATCAAGACCATTCAGGATATATCCTTCCAGACCAATATCCTTGCGCTCAACGCGGCTATCGAGGCGGCGCACGCGGGCGAGGCGGGCAAGGGCTTCGCAGTCGTTGCGGGAGAGGTCGGAAATCTTTCCAACAAGACCGCCGAGGCGGCAAAGAGCACCACAGAGCTTATAAAGACCAGCCTTTCCGCAGTGGAAAACGGCACTGTTATCGCAAACGATACGGCAGAAATGCTCGGTCATATCGTTGAGGAATCGGACGAGGCGGCGCGCGTTGTCGGGCAGATAGCCGAAGCCTCCGACGAGCAGGCTGACGCGGTAAAGCAGGTGCTGACGGGTATGGATCAGATATCTGCAGCCGTT
This sequence comes from uncultured Clostridia bacterium, assembly GCA_945935925.1. Taxonomy (GTDB): domain Bacteria; phylum Bacillota; class Clostridia; order Oscillospirales; family Ruminococcaceae; genus CAG-115. The sequence goes on from CAMERU010000067.1 coordinate 8,981, forward strand.
CAGCAGACCAGCGCCTCCGCAGAGGAGAGCGCGGCTTCTGCAGAGGAGCTTTCCGCAGAGAGCAAGGTGCTGCTCGATATGGTGGAGTCGTTCACCCTTTCAAACAAGCATCATAAGGATAAGTCAGCTCCCGCGGCAAAAACGGAGCCCGCAAGGACTGCTCCCGCCGAAAAGCCCGAGCCTGCTGCCAAACCCACAGCAAAGCCCGAGCCTGCTGATAAGTCCAACGCAAAGCCCGATCCTGCCGATAAGCCAACGGCAAAGCCCGCTGCTTCTAACGTTAAAACCATCGTTCTTGACGATGATAAATATTGATCCGGAGGAAACAAAATGAGTATTATGAGGAAAGAATTCGGGTATTTCCGCGGTTACAGGTGCGAGCTTATCACGCTTGAAAACGCGGGCGGCATGAGCGCGTCCTTCACCAATTTCGGAGGCGCGGTGGTATCCCTCAACGTCCCCGACAGGGACGGAAAGTATGCGGACGTTGTTCTCGGCTACGACACGCTTGAGGAGTATGTCGAGGGTAATTCCTGCCACGGCGCTCTCGTGGGACGTTACGCGAACCGTATCGGCGGCGCGAAATTCACTCTCGGCGGCAGCACTTATGCGCTCTCGCCCAACGACAACAAGGTGAACCACCTCCACGGCGGATTTTTCGGCTACAACAAGCGCGTGTGGACAGTGGAATCCGTGTGCGACGGAGCGGAGCCGTCGGTAACGTTCGGCTACGTCAGCCCCGACGGGGAGGAGCATTACCCCGGAACGCTGAAAATCACGGTTAAATACACCCTTACAGCCGCAAATGCGCTTGAAATAGATTATAAGGCGGTATCCGACGCGGACACGGTCGTGAACCTCACCAACCATTCCTATTTCAACCTTAAAGGCGCAGGCTGCGGCGATATCCTCGATCATGTGGTGACGATAAATTCGGATAAATACACCCCCGTTGACAGCCTGCTCATTCCCACGGGAAAGGTTGCATATACAACGGGAACGGCGTTCGACTTCAAGGCGGGAAAGCCCGTCCGCCGCGACATGGACAACGGAATGCTCCCCGCAGGCTATGACCACAATTTCATTCTCGGCGAGCCGGGGACAATGCGCAGCGCGGCGGAGGTGTACGAGCCGACAACGGGCAGAGTGATGACCGTTAAGACGGATATGCCCGCGGTGCAGTTCTATATAGGAATAGGGCTTAACGGCGAAAACGGCAAGGGCGGCGCGAAATACGAGAAGTATGCGGGTCTGTGCCTTGAGAGCCAGTTCTCTCCCGACACGCCGAACAAGCCGCAGTTCCCGTCCTGCGTCCTCAAGGCGGGCAGCGAGTATCACTTCACCACGGCATATGAATTTTCGGTGAGATAATTATTGGGGGCTGCCTTGAACGACAGCCCCTTGTTTTTTGCGGTATTTCTGCGGTTGTGTTATTATGGCATGATCTCGGGCGCCGCCTTTTTATTTCGTCTGTCCTTGACATTTTGCGATAATTGGTGTATAATTAACATGAGCGCAATATCCGACAAAAATAATTCAGGAGAAAAAAATGAACGCCAGATTTCATATTCCCGACTTTTACCTGCATTGGGAGCTCAACCTTAATCTTATCGATAAATTAAAGGAACACCCCGAGTATTTCTACGACGGGACGGAGATCGCTTCCTGCTACGGCTGCTTCGCGCCCGCGCTGTGGAACGGCGGACGCGCCGTCGCGGGTCACTCCAACGCTATGAGGATATCAAGGACGATAAGCGAGTTTAACGACAGGGGCGTGCCGATACGCTACACGTTCACCAACCCGACCCTCACCGAGGACGACCTTGACGACCCGTTCTGCAACAAGCTTTGCCGTGCGGCTGAAAACGGCTTCAACGAGATCATTGTCAACAAGGATTTCCTTGAAACATATATACGCGGGAAATACCCGAAATACCCGATCATCTCGTCCACCGTCAAGCAGATAGAGGATCTGGACACGCTGCTTAAAGAGTTCGAAAAGGATTATAAGCTTGTCGTTCTCGACTATAACTGGAACAACGATTTCGAGCGCCTTGCGCAGATACCAGAGGAGCTCCGCCCGAGGTGCGAGATACTCATCAACCCCTACTGCATACCGCACTGCAAGCGCCGCGCGGAGCATTACAGAGTTCTCGGCGAGAGCCAGCGCGCCGCTTCAAAGATGCCTGTCGTTCCCGCTCCGGGCGCGGACAATAAACTCAAGGCGTCCGAGTTCGAGTGCGTCAACACAACGCTCAATTTCTATCAGATACAGAAATATCCCACGTTCGTCGGGTTCGAGGGGATAAAGAAGTACCTCGACATGGGCTTCAACAACTTCAAGATAGAGGGCAGAACGCTCTCAACGCCGAATGTCCTTGAAAGCTATATGTATTATATGGTCAAGCCCGAATACCGCGATATCCTGCGCCTTGAGCTATATCTCGCGCCGCGCAGACAGCCTATCGATCTGCCCGAAAAAAAGGCGGGAAAGAACGCCCGCGCAAATCGGTGAGCCGACGCGCTGCGGATAGATAAATGAGGGGAAAACGCCACTTTTCGCTGAGGAGAGCGATCCATTATAACTTTTTCCTAAAAATCATTATAAAATTTAACAATTTTATAAATATTGACTATTGAAAAAGCTCCCTCTTTATGTTATACTATCTGTAACGAAGTTATTGATAACTGCGGTCAGTCCGCTGTCATACCATTCGGAATACATCTACGATGGAGGATCTAGTATGAATAATATCGAACTTTCGGAAAAGGTTTTAAGCTGCCTGAAAGCAAGCGCAAAGAAGGCAAAGAAGTTTGAGGACACCGTTGCCGTTACCGTTTCGCTTATATCCGAGAATACGGAGGATATGTACGTTGCGGTCAGAGATGGCGAGATCCTTGTTGCTCCTTATAACTACATTGACAACAACTGTGCCATAGAAGCTGCCCCCGAAACTGTTGAAAAGCTGTTCAGCGGCGAGATGTCTTTTGACAAGGCTCTTAATGATGGCTTTGTAAAGGTCAACAGCGGAGATGTTGCAAAGTTCAAGGCTCTTGAGGTTCTTGTTCCCGCCAAGAAGGAAGCTAAGGCTGCTCCCAAGGCAGAAGCTAAGGCTGCTCCCAAGGCAGAAGCTAA
>CAMERU010000068.1 GCA_945935925.1 uncultured Clostridia bacterium
ACCAACCGCCGCGATATCCTTGACCCCGCGCTGCTCCGTCCGGGACGTTTCGACAGACAGATCGTCGTTAGTTACCCCGACATCAAGGGCAGGGAGGAAATACTCAAGGTTCACACCAGAAACAAGAATATCGGTCCCGATGTAGATCTCCACACCATTGCCGCGACAACGGCAGGCTTTACCGGCGCGGATCTCGAGAACCTTGTGAACGAGGCGGCGCTGCTTGCTGCGCGCGCTAACCGCAAAGCGGTAACAAAATCGGATATCGAGGAAGCTACCATCAAGGTAGTCGCGGGCCCCGAGAAGAAGTCGAGGGTCATCACCCACGACGAGAAGCGGCTCACCGCTTATCACGAGGCGGGTCACGCGATCACGACATATTTCTGCCCTTCGCAGGACAAGGTGCATCAGGTGTCCATTATTCCGCGCGGAATGGCGGGCGGCTTCACAATGCACGTCCCCGAAAAGGACAGGAGCTTTGTAAGCAAGACCTATATGGAGGAGGAGATAGTAGTTCTTCTCGGCGGACGCGTTGCGGAAAAGCTTATCCTTGACGATATTTCGACGGGCGCTTCCAACGATATCGAGCGCGCGACCTCGGTTGCAAGAAACATGGTAACGCGTTACGGTTTCTCCGAGAAGCTCGGTCCGATCCTTTACGGCAGCGAGAACACCGAGGTGTTCCTCGGCAGGGATTATTCGCAGGGAAGAAATTACTCCGAAAACGTTGCGAGCGAGATCGACGCCGAAATACGCGAGATAATCGAAACGGGCTACGAGCGCGCAAAGGATATCCTGACCCAGCACGGCGATCTGCTTGAGCGCTGCGCACAGTATCTCATGAAGCATGAGAAGATCGACGGCGCGGATTTCTACCGCCTTATGACGGGCGAGATCGACACCGACGGCAATGTCGTCGTTACAGCCGGAGAACAGACGGCGCCCGGGACCGGTGAAGATATAAAGCTTGACGAGAGCAAAGAAGATAATAGCGCTGACAAAAACGACAGCGAATAAAGGATTTTGCCGTCCGTTTCCGCGGGCGGCTTTTTGTTTGGAGGAAAGGTAAAAAATGGCGCTTGAATATATTGACGAAGCACCGACTCTTGAGGAATACAAGGAAATGCGGCGGCAGGTGAATTTCATGCTGCTTTCGGACAGGATCGCCGCGAACGCGCTCAATAACGCGTTCCACATAACCTGCGTCCGCGACAACGGCAGGGCGGTCGGTATGATACGGGTGCTGTCCGACGGGAGCTATGCGAATTTCATCACCGACGTTATGGTAATTCCCGAATATCAGCACCGCGGTATCGGCACGGAAATGCTTCGCAGGACAATGGATTTCATGCGTTCCACCCTCGAAGAGGGCGAAACGATAGTGCTCTATCTCATGTCGGCGTCGGGAAAGGAGCCGTTCTATAAGAAATTCGGCTTCCGCGAGCGCCCGAATGAGGTCTGGGGCGCGGGAATGAGCCAATGGCTGACAAAATGACTTAAGCACGGATTAAAATTGTTTTATTCTGTGAGCGTTTTTTCTTCAAATTTTTTTGTTTATATTGACACAATAAACATAATGTGTTATGATTATAATTGTATAAAGTTACTTCTGCACGGGAATACTGTGCAGGAAATATTACATGACAGAGAGGTATTATATGGAAAGATTTTGCAGCAAATGCGGGTCGCTTGTGACCGGCGAAGGAAAATTCTGCCCCAAGTGCGGGGAGCCTATGGACAGCGCTGTTGACCTCAGCAAGCCCTCAAGCCAGCCCTATTCACAGCCTATCGATCCCGTGGGTATGCCATATGCTCAGCAGAGCACGCCCGTAACCCCCAATCCTGCGCCCTATTCTCAGCAGAATACATACAACACAACGGGCAATTACGCGCAGATGCCGAACTATCCCATGAACAACACTGCTCCCGCAGAAAAGACAGAAACAATGACTGTCGGTCAGTGGGTCGGCACTATTCTGCTCACAAGCTGCATTCCTGTTGTCAGCCTTGTCCTGCTGTTTGTATTTGCTTTCGGCGATTCCCCGCAGCCCAAGAAGAACTACTGCCGCGCAAATCTTATCATAATGGCTATCGTTCTGGGCATTGATCTGCTGCTCATCATCGGCACGGTTGCGTGCACGGGCTGCATCGGCGCCAGCCTTGCGGGAAGCCTAAACGATTATTCCAATTATTATTATTGATCGGAGAAAAAATGCACCTTAAAAAAGCGGTTGCCGTTACGGGACATTACGGCTCGGGAAAAACCAATATTGCTGTCAACCTTGCGCTGCATTTCGCGGCGGCGGGGGAGAACGTGTGCATAGTCGACCTTGACATTGTGAACCCTTATTTCCGCACGGCGGACTTCGGGGAGCTTTTCGGGAGCGCGGGCGTGGAGCTCGCCGCCCCGAAATACGCCAACACCAATCTCGATATCCCTGCGCTGACTTTTGATATCGGCGCGCTGCTGGACAGGCATGACAGGGTGCTGATAGATGTCGGCGGCGACGACGCGGGCGCGGTGGCGCTCGGGCAGTATTCCGATACGCTGCGTTCCCACGGCTGCGATATGCTGTATGTTGTGAACAAATACCGCTTTTTAACGCGCACTCCCGCTGAAAATCTTGAGCTGCTGCACGATATCGAGCGCGTTTCCGGGCTGAAAGCCACCGGCATCGTCAACTGCTCAAATCTCGGCGCGGAAACGACTGCGCGCGATGTGCTGGAGTCTGTGCCGTTCGCGGAGGAATGCGCGGCGGCGGCAGGCGTGCCGCTGATATTCACAGCGGCGGAGGGCTCTCTCGGCGTCGAGGGGGCGTTCCCCGTTAAGGTTTATATCCGCCCTTTCTGGGAGGAATGACGCACCGCGCCCGTGGGCGCGGATATATCGGCGCAGAGGGTAAATTCCCGCAAGCGCCGCACCAATGATCGTTTCCGGCGGATCGTCCGCCGTTTATTCGTTTACCCGAGCAGCCGCTGCGGGAGTGGGATGATAATATATAAGGGCACCTGTAAAAACCGGTTTTTCCTCAAACAAGGTTTTTAGTGGTGACCATAATACAATTCAAACAGTGCGGCAGAATGGAGAAAAGCAATGGCAAAAATGAAGGTAGATTTCGACGCCTGCAAGGGCTGCGGACTCTGCGCAACGGCTTGTCCCAAAAAAATAGTAAGCATTCAGCATGACAAGCTGAACAAGAAAGGATACTACACCGCCGTCTGCATCGACAACGACGCCTGCATAGGCTGCGCGCTGTGCGCAGTAATGTGTCCCGACTGTGCTATCACGGTAAAGAACGGAGGCGTTGACTGATGGAAAGAAATCTTATGAAAGGCAACGAGGCGCTTGCCGAGGCGGCTATCAGAGCGGGCTGCAAGTGCTTTTTCGGTTATCCGATAACCCCGCAGACAGAAATTTCGGCTTACATGGCTAAAAGAATGCCCAAGGTAGGAGGAGTGTTCCTTCAGGCGGAGAGCGAGGTTGCGGCGATAAACATGGTTTACGGCTGCGCAAGCTCGGGAATACGCTGCATGACCTCCTCGTCTTCTCCGGGAATATCCCTCAAGAGCGAGGGCGTGAGCTACATAGCGGGCTCCGACCTGCCCTGCGTTATCATCAACGTTATGCGCGGCGGCCCCGGGCTCGGCGGTATTCAGCCCAGCCAGTCCGACTACTGGCAGGCAACGCGCGCGCTCGGTCACGGCGATTTTCAGGTGCTTGTCTACGCGCCGTCCACCGTTCAGGAAATGGCGGACTATGTGACGAAGGCGTTTGATATGGCTGACAAGTTCAGAATGCCCGCGCTTATACTTGCGGACGGACTTCTCGGTCAGATGATGGAGCCTGTTACATTTGCCGACGGTGAGATAAAGATGTCCGACGCGTCGGGCAAGCCGTGGGCGACCTGCGGCCACGGAAACAAGCGTCCGCACAATATCGTCAACTCCCTTTATTTACAGGCGGAAGAGCTTGAATACCACAATGTCGAGCGCTTCAAGCGCTATGAACAGGTTAAGGCTGAATGCCCCGAGGCGGAGAGCTATCTCGCCGACGACGCGGATATAGTTGTCGCGGCATACGGCTCGACCGCGCGTCTGGCACGCTCTGCCGTTGACGCTGCGCGCAGCCGCGGCATAAAGGCGGGACTTGTCCGCCCGATAACACTCTGGCCGTTCCCCGACAAGCAGATAAAGGCTGCCTGCGCGAACGCAAAGCGCGTTCTTGTAACGGAGATGTCTATGGGTCAGATGGTAGACGATATAAAGCTTGCGATAGAATGCAGGCTGCCCGTTTCCTTCTTCGGAAGAACAGGCGGCGTTATTCCCAAGCCCTCGGAAATACTCGCACAGATCGTTACGCTTGATGAGGAGCTGAAAGGAGAATAACCATGCCTGATTTTACAAAACCCCATGCGCTTACGGACGTTCCTTTCCATTACTGCCCCGGCTGCACCCACGGCATCGTTCACCGCCTTGTCGCGGAGGTCATCGACGAAATGGGCATAGAGGGCGATACGATAGGCATTTGCCCCGTCGGCTGCTCCGTAATGGCATATGATTACTTTAACTGTGATATGATAGAAGCGGCGCACGGACGCGCTCCCGCCGTTGCGACGGGCGTAAAGAGAGCCAACCCCGATAAGTTCGTTTTCACCTATCAGGGCGACGGCGACCTCGCGGCGATAGGCACTGCCGAAACCATTCACGCGGCAACGCGCGGCGAGAACATCACCGTAATATTCATCAACAACACTACCTACGGCATGACGGGCGGTCAGATGGCGCCCACCACTCTCCCGGGGCAGGTGACGCAGACCACGCCCTACGGCAGAAACACCAATGTCGAGGGCTTCCCCGTAAAGGTATGCGAGATACTGTCGCAGATAAGCGGCGTTGCGCTCGCGGAGCGTGTTACTGTGACCGACCCCGCGAATATCCGCAAGGCAAAGGCGGCTATCCGCAAGGGCTTCGAGTTCCAGAAGAACAAGCAGGGCTTTTCGCTTATCGAGGTGCTTTCGACCTGCCCGACAAACTGGGGAAAATCCCCCGTGGAGAGCCTTGAATGGCTCAAGGAAAACATGATACCGTATTATCCCCTCGGTGTATATAAGGAGGGAGCAGTCAGATGAACAATGAAAAAAGGGAAAACAGGGAAATAATCCTCGCGGGCTTCGGCGGTCAGGGAATACTTTTCGCGGGGAAGCTGCTGGCATACTTCGGGCTTCTCGGTGGGCGCGAGGTTTCGTGGCTCCCGAGCTACGGACCCGAAATGCGCGGCGGCACGGCAAACTGCTCCGTCTGCATAAGCGACAAGCCGATAGGCTCCCCGCTCGTTACCGAGCCGAATATCCTCATAGTAATGAACAACCCGTCATATGACAAGTTCATCAACGCAGTCGCACCTGACGGGCTCGCTATCGTGGACAGCTCGCTGGTTGAGGGCAGATCCGACAGAAACGACATCAGCTGCGTGTATGTACCCGCAACGGAAATGGCAAACGAGAACGACCTGCGCGGAATGGCGAACATTATCCTCGTCGGCAGGCTTATCAAGGAAACGGGGATAGCCTCTGCGGAGCTTATACGCAAGGCGCTTGAGAAGATAATCCCGTCCTCGAAGAAGCAGCTTGTCGAGTTCAATATGAAGGCTATCCAGCTTGGCATGAACAGTTGATATTTTTCCCCCGCGAAAAACGGGGGATTTTCCTTAGGGGTGAAAACATGGCGAAAAAAATCGCCGCTGTTGCTTGGACGGCGGCAGAGGTGCTGTGCGCGGTGTGTCTTGTGTGGGTCAACCTCGTTCTGACAAATGTCGGTAACATCGCGGGGACGCTTTTGTTCGGCGGGCTGTTCTGCGCGGTATTTTTCAGGAAGAAACTCCTCGCGGCGATAAGGCGGCTTTGGAAGCGTTCTCTCGGGAAAGCCGCATTGACCGCTTCGGCGGCGGTCTTGCTGTTCCTTGCGGGCCTGTGCGTGTTTTTCGGGGTCAATATGGCGCATTATGCCGATAACTCCCGCCCCGTAGGGCGCACCGACTGCGTGCTTGTACTTGGGTGCAGGGTAGTCGGGGAAACTCCGAGCCGAATGCTGACTGACAGGCTGGAAGTTGCGCTTGATTTACTTAACAGCGAGCCGCAGGCTGTCTGCGTTGTTTCGGGGGGAAAGGGCAGGGACGAGCAGCTTTCCGAGGCGGAGGCAATGCGGCGGTATCTCCTTGACAGAGGCATATCGGAGGAAAGGATCGTTATGGAGGACAGAGCCGCTTCGACAGCGGAGAATTTCCGCTATTCCGCGGAGATACTTCGCGGGCTTGGCATTGAAAGCAATATCACGGTAGTCACGAGCGATTTCCACCAATACCGCGCGCATATCTGTGCCGAGCGCGAGGGCCTGAGCGTTTCGCACCGCTCCGCGCGGACAGAGCTGCGGGCGCTTCTCAACAATGTCATGCGCGAGATATGCCTGCTGGCGGCGGTTTCTTTCGGCTGCTGACCACGGGAAATTCATCACAAAAACAAAAAAGCCGCATAAAATGCAGCAGGGTAAGATACACAGCCGTGCCGACGGTGGCGCGCTGTGCAGCGCCGCGGCGCGTCCGCGAACAGCCCGGGGCATTAAGCGGCTGTTTGAATATACCCGAGGGCGGGCTGTATTTGCGCAGCCCGCCCTGTCATATTATTTAAGAGCATTCACAAGCTGCTTGAAATGCCTGCCGCGCTCCTCAAAGTTCTTGTAGAAGCCGTAGCTTGCCGAGGCAGGCGAGAGCAGAACGCGCTTTTTCGCGCAGCCGTGAGCCGCACGCACAGCCTGCTCCATATCATTGACATGGATAACGTTGACGGCGGGGTTGGTTATAAGCTCCCCGATACGCCTGCCGCTGTCGGGGAGGAGGATAACGTTCGCGACCTCGCCCGTGTTCAGGAAATCACCGAGCAGGCGGTAGGAAATGCCCCTGTCCATACCGCCGAGGATAATGCAGTCGGTGCCGTCGAACGCGCGCACCGCCGCGACAGCCGCCTCGGGAATGGTGCAGATACTGTCGTTGATGTACTCCACGCCGCCTATGTCCGCAACGTGCTCAAGGCGGTGCTCAAGCCCCTTGAAATCGGGCAGCGCCTCAAGGCACCTGTCAATTTCCGCGCCCGCGCTTACCGCCGCCGCAAGGGCGACCGCAATATTGTAGCGGTTGTGCTTTCCGAGCAGGCGGGTGTTGATTTTTTCCTCGGGGATATCCGACCCGAAAAGCTTTATGCCCCGCCCGTCCGTCCATATATCGGCGGGAATATTAAAGCCCGCCGTGACAAGCCTGCCGCCGTGCTCAAGCGGCAGAAGCTCCGCATTCGCTATAACGGTATCGCCCGCCGCCTGAAAGCGGCAGATATTCCGCTTGGCGTTCGCATAGGCGTTGAAGTCGATGTAGTGGTCGAGGTGCTCGGGGTAGATGTTCAGCAGGACGGCGATTTCGGGGGAATGGCGCACAAATTCAAGCTGGTGACAGCTCATCTCACACACGGCGACAGCGTCCTCGTCCATTTCCTCCAGCCGTTCGAGCGGCGGCACGCCGATGTTGCCGATAAGCATTGACTTCATGCCGCAGGCGGTGAGAAAGTGATGAATGAGGGAGGAGGTCGTGGATTTTCCCTTGGTGCCCGTAACGCCTATTATACGGCAGGGCTTCAGCCGCAGGAGAAGCTCCGTCTGGGTGAGTATTTTCGCCTTTGCCGCCGCGTCCAGCTTATCCTTGATGATAACGCCGGGCGACTGCAATATCAGGTCGTATTCCGCGCATTTTTCGAGGTAGCCGCTGCCGCTTATCGCGGTCACTCCCTCAATATCAAACGGATTCATGTCGGCGACGGCGATCTCGGCGCAGACGTTCAGCCTGCGGAGAATGTCCAGCCATATCCTGCCCTCGCGCCCGAAGCCGAGAATAACGCAGCGTTTCCCCTCGAAAACGGGTATCAGTTTTTTTATGTTCATGCCTTGCCTCCGATAAGCGGCAGGAATTTTTCGGGAACGAAATTATTCCTGTCGAAATAGCCGCCGAGATCGACCGCCTTATAGTCGGGGAATTTGTCACAGAACCGCTTCAGCAGCGGCGGGAGAGCGCCCCTGCGCCTGTCGCACGCCATTTTCAGCGAAAGGCGCACCTCCTCCTTTGTCCCGACGCACTCGAACGGCTTATCCGTGCCGTCCAGCATAAGACCGTCCAGCATGGGAGCAAGCTCCTCCTTTTCGAGCATATTGCAGCCGAAGATCCCTGTCAGCACATCGTCGTCAAGGAACGCCGCGAGCAGGATATACACATAAAGGCACTTTGCGCATTTTCCGCACCATGTATTGGTTTTGGAGCCGAGGTTGCAGCTTTGAAAAACGCTGAAATACTGCGGATATTTCACAAATTCCCGCGCTATCTGCCATTCGCTCCACGGGCGCAGCAGGCTGAAATATTCGGGCGCGCCGCTGCCGAAGCTGTGGGAGCAGTATTCGCGGAAATCCCGCTCGAACTCGGTGGATTTGCTGTATTGGTGGTTTATCGTCGTGCCGTCGACGTAAGCCTCGTTGGCGCTGCTCTCGTTTGAAAGCGCGATATAGCGCAGCCCTTTAAGGCAGGCGAAAAGCTCCGCCGAGAACGCAACGACAGCCGAAAACGGCGTGTGCCCGTTGAGGTAACCCTCGCTGTTCAGCCTTAGCAGCAGTGGGTCTATGCTGCGCTTTACGCCGATTATGCTTTTGGGGTCAAGTCCCGCCGCAGCCGCACAGCCGAGCGTTGCGCCGCGCGGATTTATGATGTAGGGGGAGATAGCCTCGCCTGCCTTTTTGAGCAGCTCGATGGACACCACGCTGTCCTTTCCGCCGCCGACGGGGACGAGAACGCCGCTCAGCCTGTCGTCGCGCGCGGGCAGCTTTTTGGGGAGCGGCGCGGATATTTCCATGAAATCATTGAAGTCGGGGGTAATGCCGTTGCGGTAGAAAAACTCGCCGAGCCCATTGAAATAGAGCTTTTTCCACCAGCCTTTCTCCCATTCGTCAAGTCCGCCGCAGCGCACCTCGACGAGCGGGCAGCACATACATTTCCAGTAAGAAACAAGCTCCGCCATGCCGAGCGAGAACGCTGCCCGCTCCGCGAGAGCGCGGTCATAGCCGCCCTCGGTGAGCGCGGCGTCAAATTCCCACTTGGGTGTAAAATAATACTCGTCGTCAATGCTGAACTCGTATTCTATAAAGTCCGCGCCGAACCGATACCCGTGATAGATAAAGGTTTTTCTCTGCGCTCTCAGGTCTGTGTACAAACTCATAAAATGCCTTTCGATGTGTCGGTCATGCGGCGCGCCGCGCTGCCGATATAAATTTATGTTGATTAATTGTCGATAATGACAGGCTTCGTGGTCAATTCGCAGCCGCAGGGGCGCGGTTTTTCGAACGCGAGCGAATACAGGTCGCCGCAGCGTTCCTCGAATGCCGCCTGACGGTGCGCCTCGCGGCTCGCAGCGGCGAGCTTTTTCAACGAAGTGTCAACAGGCAGGGAACAGTCTGCCGCGGCGAGTATCTCGCGCCCGCGCGAGTTCATGCCGAGAATGCGGATATACGCATTGGGGACGGTGAGCTGTTCCTTATAAAGCCCGAGAAAGCCGCACATCACCGCGCGGCGTATCCTTGCGAGGGTGTAGCGCTTTGTTTTTGTGAGGATAAACAACTCGTCCAGCGTGCAAGCCCTGCGCACCGCCTTGTACAGCCGCTCCGCAAGCCCGTTCGCGCCGTCGTACAGCCGCAGGAAATCGTCCCTGCCCATTTCGCGGAGCCTTGCGAGAATGGCGCGCTCCAGCCGCTTCAAGTCCGCGCAGGGCGCGTTCTCCGCGGGGGAAAGCGCCGACCAGTCCTCTCCGGCGAGTATTTTCTTCCGTATCAGGGAAGCCGAGGCAAAAGCGCCGTTTTCGTCCGCGCTGTCATGCTCTGCGCCGTGCCGCGCCACGGTGAACGGCTCGATACGGCTCCCGCAGTTGTCGAGGGCGTTCAGGTATTCCACGGCGAGCGTGTTGTTGGGGGTGCTGAGCGTTTCGTAAACGTCGTCTGTGTAGTATTCCTTGACCGTCTCCGCAAGGGCGGCAGGGTAGCTTTTCCCGCCTCGCATGAGCGAGAAGAAAAGGTCGGTATGGACGGCGTATTCGCTGGCGGCGGAGGCTTCCTTCAGCGCGGCGATATCGCCGCTTTCGCTCCCGAAGGACAGCATATCGACGCAGCCGAGCGCGGTTATTATCCCGACGGCTCCCGCCGCGAAGCCCTCCGCGGAGGAAAGGCTGTATTTCGTCGGCAGCTCCAGCACGAGGTCGACGCCGTTTTCCAGCGCGGTGCGCGTGCGGGCGTATTTGTCGAACACGGCGACGTCGCCGCGCTGTGTGAAATTCCCGCTCATTACCGCGACGATATGCGTTGCGCCCGCCGCGCGGGTCTGCTCGAGCTGATACCTGTGTCCGTTGTGGAATGGGTTGTATTCGCAGATGACTGCCGCAGTTTTCATGGCTCATGCTCCCTTGCTCTGTGGTTAAAATGGTTCCCGAATTATATTTTACACCCATTTCGGCAATAAATCAATAATTTTTGATAAAAAGACTTGATTTTTCTGTGAAAAAGTTATAAAATAAATGTGGTATATTGTAAACCCCAGTCTATTATCCGGTAATTAAGAAAGGAAAAAAAAGAATATGAAAATTCTGGTCATCAACGCAGGCAGTTCTTCACTCAAGTATCAGCTCATCAACATGGAGGACGAAAGCGTTATCGCTAAGGGCAACTGCGATCGTATCGGCATCGACGGCCACATCAAGCATACCACCTTCGACGGCAGAAAGTACGAAGCGGACTGCACCTTCCCCACTCATACCGAGGCATTCGAGAAGCTCGTTGAGGTACTCACCACGGGCGACGCAAAGGTGCTCGACAGCATGAGCGAGATATCCGCAGTCGGCCACAGAATAGTACAGGGCGCAGAGATATTCGACAAGACGACTCTCGTTACCGACGAGGTAATCCAGCAGATAGACGACCTGTCCGAGCTTGCCCCCGTACATAACCACCCGCACGCGCTCGCGCTGAGAGCCTGCAAGAAGGTTATCCCCGAAACAACTCCGCAGGTAGTCGTATTCGACACCGCGTTCCATCAGACAATGCCCGAAAAGGCGTATATGTACGGTATGCCCTACGAGTGCTACGAGAAGTACCATGTAAGAAAGTACGGCTTCCACGGCACCTCGCACAGGTTTGTTACACAGGCGCTTGCTGACGCGCTCGGCAAGGACATCAAGGATCTCAAGATAGTTTCCTGCCACCTCGGCAACGGCTCCTCCATCACTGCGGTAGAGGGCGGAAAGTCGATAGACACCTCCATGGGCTTCACTCCTCTCGACGGCGTTATCATGGGAACACGCTGCGGCGCTGTCGACGCATCGGCAGTAACATTCATAGCAGACAAGATGCACCTCTCCCCCAAGGAGATGAGCGACTACCTCAACAAGAAGTCGGGCTTCCTCGGAATTTCCGGTATTTCCAGCGACAACCGCGACATCACCGACGCAGCGGAGCACGGCGACAAAAAAGCTAAGCTCGCGGGCGAAATGCTGCGCTATGAGATAAAGAAGTAC
>CAMERU010000069.1 GCA_945935925.1 uncultured Clostridia bacterium
ATTATATCACTTTTGCGCTTTCTTGTCCAATAGTTTTGTGCGGTATTGCCCTAAATTCCATATGGCTTCTCCTTCTGCACAGTATTCATTATTCGGTGTAATCAATTTTTGAAATAAAACAAAGGAAATGATTGATATAGGCTTATCCCAACATATTCCGATTTGTCGGGCAGATTGTCAACCTGTATTACTCATTATATCACAACCGACCAAAAAAACAATCCATTTTCAGCCCCGGATTTTCCCGAGTTACGGATTTTCGCAAGTCCGAAAAAAAGGGGACACTGCTTGCAGCAGCTCTCTGCCGCTGTCCGGGCGCTTTGTCGTTCAAGCCACACTTTTTATTTTCCGGTTTTGAAAAAGCACCGATGCTGGTGTGTGAATGCAGGACGAGCAGGAAACAAGGCGCCAATCTGCGAAGCGCATTATCGTCACAAACGGCTGCGCAATCGAACGGCAATAATTATGCGGTGCCGCCTTAATATGTCTGTCATTCAACGCTGCCTGTTCTTCATCATTGCGCTCGCGTTAAACCAAGCGCCTTTCGCGCCGTAACGAAACACACCGCCGTTCCTTTCGCATATCTCGCTCACGATAGCCATTCCCAGCCCGTGGTTCTCGCTGTCTTTTTTCGCTGTGGGAATTTTCCCGTCGGGCGCCTCGGGTAAATAAAGGAACCTGTTCTTCACGATTATCGTAAGGTAATCCTTGTACATGAAAACCCTTATGGAAGCGTAAGGCTCCTCCGCCTTTTCGGCGGCTTCGAGCGCGTTGTCAAGGAGATTTGATATCACCGAGGAAATATCCGAAAGCTCTATGCGTATTTCCGGAAGCTGCTCAAGGGAATACTCGAACGTTATCCCCCGCATTTCGCATACAGCTGCCTTGTAGGTTATCACCGCGTCGATAAGGCTGTTCCCCGTTGACTGCGTAAGCGCGGGTCGGAGGCTGTCGGCGGCGTCGCTTATCTCTCGGAGAAGCTCGCGCGCCTGCGCGTACTCTCCGCTGTCAATAAGCGCTTTCACGCCGATGAGATGATTTTTTATGTCATGCCGAACCTTTCGCAGGCGCTGCGACGTCCGAAACTGTACCTCCAGTTGTTCCCTGACCGAGCAGTAGTCGGAGCGCAGGCGGTGGAGCTGCTTCTCGCGCGCATAGGCGGCGCATATCTCGGCGAAAAAATTGACTACCGCAATACTCATCGAAAGCGTAAGTACCGCCGCAGCGGCGATTATCGGCGCAATATCAGCATTGCTCCCGTCAAAGCCGAAAAGCGACCCGAACACCGCCGTTATTACAAGAAATACAGCCATAACAAAGGAATAATGCCGCCATGCGCCGTCATAGCTTTCCTGCGGCTGCTGCGATAAAATGTACCAAACAAGATACAGAAGCCCGCCGCCCGCCGCCGCGCCGACAAGCCCATACAGCGCGTGATTAAACAGGCTGCCGTTCACCGCTGCGGGATAGTCGCCGCGCATTATTGCGAACAGCAGGCAATTCACCGTGAGCTCTGCGGCGGTAAGGATATATATGCAGGTCAGCGAAGCGGAAAGCGCGCTGTACGGCTTCATCTTCAGGAAAGCAATGCACATCAAAAACAAAACCATTGCCGAAATAATGCACCCTGCCCACAGCGGAAGCGCTGCCGCCGCGATATCAATTCCCCCGCACAGTATAATTATCGCCGCATAAACGGCGGCGGAGCGCCCGCTGCCGCCGAGCCTGCGGACAAACGCTGCGGACATCGCGCTTTTTAACAGGATCAATACAGCGTCGGCTATCAGCATTCGTTCGCCCTCTCTGTCACATAGTCGGAAATACGCCCGAGAAGCGCCCTTGCGCGGCGGCGCGAAAGCGGTATCAGCTCGCCGTTGTCCAGCTCAAGGTCGATACTGTTCACCGAGCGTATTTTTGAAATATTCACCACATAGCCGCGGCATACCTCGAAAAATCCCTTGTCCGCAAAGCGCCGCGCAAGCTCCGATATGCGCACCGAGCACAGCTCGTACACCCGATTTCCCGTTTTAAGGTACACCTTTCTTCGTACACAGCAGAAGCAGAATATCTCGTCGGCGGTGAGCCGCAGCACAGAACGCTCCGCGCCGTTCACGGCATCAAAAAGGATATACTCGGGGCGGCGCGCCATTCGGTCGGAAAGCACGCGCTTCAGCTCCGCCGTGACCGCGCCGTCGCCGCTGTCCTTGGGTATAAACGCGTTTATTCGGTACGGTATGGTATTAAACACCTCCGCGCGGTATGAGGTCACAAAAACAAGAAAAAAGTTCGGGTCAAGCACTCGCAGCTTCTCCGCCGCCGCTTTTCCGTTTGTCCCCGGCATATCTATATCAAGCAGCACAACGTCAAAGCCCTGTCCCCGCTCAACCGCCCCCACAAGGCTCCCGCCGTCGGTGAACATTGTTATTTCCGCAGAACAGTTCGCCTCTGCCGCGGCGCGCTCGGTGAGCGGTCTTAGCTTCTCACGGATATATAATTCGTTGTCGTCGCATATTGCAATACGCATTTTACACCACCCCATTAAAAGTATAGCATAAAGCCGGAAAAAGGTCAATCACCCCGAATAGCCGTTCGGCAGCTCTGCGGCGCCGTTGGGTAAAACAGGCTTGATTGCGGCGCTGTTTTGTGATATCATCACAGCGAAAGGAAGCGATGCATATGCTCAGCCTATTATATCCCGACAACTATACCCACAGCGGGATAACGCTCGACAGAGAGGTTTCGGAAAGCCTTGAGCTGCCGTATATCGCAATGCTTATCTGCCCGTACAGCACGGAATACGCGCTTGGGATACTTACCGAGCTTATCACCGATGAAGCGGTCGTGCGCTGGCGGCAGGATATTCTTGAGGACTTTATCAACGTGCCGCAGCTTGAGCATAAGCTCCGCCGCAGCATAAAGACCATCTCCGACAGCGCGTGCTCGGTTTTTGCAAGGTGTGGCGCGACGCAGTCTTTATACGAGGTGCGCGAGAATATCGAAGCGATAGAAGCCTTTGCGGACTGCATGACCGAGTGTCATGAATTTGTCCTGAAATACGGTGGCAGACTCCGCTCCGAGGGGATAAAGCGTATGCTTGCGGAGATAGAGGAGCGGTTTACCTCCGAGAGTTACAGGGAGCTGTTAAAGGAAACTGCGGAGCTTAAAAAAAGCCTCGCCGACGGAATACGCAGCGTTACCTTTGCGATAAATTTCGACGAAGTAATGCGCCCGACGGAGATAATGCTGCTTTCTGCGGACAGGGAGCAGGTGCGCAGGCGGTCGCGGTTCGAGCGGCTGTTATCCCGCGCGGATACCGCCGAGCCCATATCGAAAATTTACTCCCGAAAGGCAAAAGAGGGACAAATCAGCGAGATAGACGGCGCGCTGTTCGCCGAGCTGGACGCGCTCTGCGGCGGCTATATGAAACGCGTCAACGCCGCGATAAGGCGCTGCTACGAGGAAAGCACCGATATGCTCGTTAAGCTTTCGCGGCAGATAGATTTCTTTATCGGCGCCAAGGAGCTCACGGAGCGTGCGCGGCAGCTCGGGCTGCCGTTCTGCCGTCCCGAAATTGTCCCGAAAGAGCAGCGGAAATTCGTCCTCAAAGCAATGCACGACCCTGTCCTCACCAACCGGTTTCTTACCGAGCGCGCCCGTGAAAACAACGCCGTAACAGTCTGCACCAACGACTGCACAATGGACGACAGCGCGCGTATCCTGCTGCTTTCGGGGACAAACAACGGCGGAAAGACCACCTATCTCCGCGCGGCGGGAATAAATCAGATACTTGCGCAGGCAGGGCTTTTCGTGTATGCACAGAGCGCCGAGATATCGCTGTGCGACAATATTTTCTTCCTGTCGCCGAAAGAAGAAAAGGCGGGGGTGAATACCAGCCGCTTCACCGAGGAATGCAGGGAAATTCGCCGCACGACGGAATGCGCGACGGAGTACAGCCTTGTCCTGATGAACGAAAGCCTTTCAAGCACCAACCCGCACGACAGCGGTCTGCTGGGCGAGGAGGTGCTGCGTATATTCGCGGACATAGGCTGCCGATCGGTTTTCACGACGCATATCCCCGAGCTCGCGCTGCTCCCCGAACGGCTCAACACGAGCGAGGTCAACAGCAGGCTGACGTCGCTTGTCGCGCTGTGCGACGAGAACGGCGCGCCTACCTACCGCATAGCCCCGGGAACGCCCGACCGCGCCCGCAACGCGCAGTATATCTTCGGGAAATTCGGCATTTCATTTGAGGAATATTCCCGCGCAAAAATGCATCGGGAGCAGCCATAAAATAAACCGACGGGCGTACGGAAATGTACGCCCGCCCGAGTTTTTCGACAAGCTGACCACGCATAAGCCGCGGTGTCAACATTTTCCGCAGACAAAAAAGAGGGGTCGGGCAAACCCGCTCCCTCCCACATAAACAGTCAGCGCTTGTTTTTGTTATATATGAGCACGAGCCCCTTGAGCATGAGGTCATCGTCGATGATGATATCGCGCCTGCAAAGCGGAATGACTACCCCGGAAAGCCCGCCCGTTGCGACAACGGTACACTTCTCGCCGAGCTCCTCCTCCATTCTTTCCACCATACCGTCTATCGCGCAGGCGTTTGAATACATAATGCCGCTTTTAAGACACTCAACGGTGTTCGCGCCGATGATCCTTTTTGGCTTTTCGAAGGCGATCCTCGGGAGCTGGGCGGTGCGGGAGATAAGCGCGTCGGTCGACACCGCCATGCCCGTCATGATAACGCCGCCGATATAGTTACGCTTGCTGTCAACAACGGATATCGTGGTCGCCGTTCCCATGTCAATGATGATGAGCGGGACGGGGTATTCCCGTATGCCCGCAACCGCGTCAACCACAAGGTCGCTTCCCAGCTGCGCGGGGTTATCTATCATAATGCTGAGCCCCGTCTTTATCCCGGGTCCAACTACCATAACATCGGAGCCTGTGAGCTTTGTTATCGCAGCCTTGACCGTGCCCGTTACAGAGGGCACTACCGAGGAAATTATCGCGCCGCCGATATCCGCAGGGGATATCCCGTTAATGTCGAGCGCCTCGCGTATTATCACGGCATATTCGAGTTCGGTCGCGGTCTGCGTCGTGGAGATACGCTCGCGAAAGAGTATCCTGTCGTTTTCAGCACAGCCAAGAACGATGTTCGTGTTTCCGATATCGACTGCAATTATCATCTTACTGCTCCTTATCTGTTGTTTCAATTATCATATCAAGTATGGCGTGAGCCGCCTTTTCCTTGCTCATCAGCTCGAGCTCCCGCTGCGAATGCCGCGTTATCACGGTGATAATGTTCGTGTCGCCGCCAAAGCCCGCGCCCTTGGTGCGAAGGCTGTTGGCACATATCATATCGCAGTTTTTGGACAGCAGCTTTTTGCGGCTGTTTTCCACAACATTGTCCGTTTCCATCGAAAAGCCGCACAGGAACTGTCCCTCGCGCTTGTTCTCGCCGAGATATTTAAGGATATCGCGCGTCCGCTTCAGTTCTATCCTCATATCATCATCGGATTTCTTGAGCTTGCTGTCCGACACCTCCGCGGGGGTATAATCCGCCACGGCTGCCGCCTTTATTATGATATCCTGCTCTGCCGATACGGCGGTCACCGCCTCGAACATATCCGCCGCGCTCACAACGGGAACGACCTTTACAAACGGCGGCGGCGCAACGTCCGCATGAGCGGCGACGAGCGTTACCTCCGCGCCCCTCAGCATTGCTGCCTTTGCAGCGGCGAAGCCCATTTTCCCCGAGGAATGATTGGTTATAAAGCGCACGGGATCGATAGCCTCACGGGTCGCGCCCGCCGTTACAAGCACCTTTTTCCCCGCAAGATCCTTTTCAAACGCGATCTCCCTCAGGATATATTCAAGAAGCTCCTCCGGCTCGGGCATTCTTCCGTCGCCGCTGTCGCCGTTGGCTAACATTCCCGCCGCGGGCTCTATGATCTCATAGCCGAACCTGCGCAGCTTTTCGATATTGTCGCGAACGATAGGGTTGTGATACATATTGTGATTCATCGCGGGGGATATCATTTTTTGGCAGGGGCAAGCCATGACGGTGGTCGTCAGCATATCGTCCGCGATACCGTTCGCGATCTTTCCGATGACGTTCGCCGAGGCAGGCGCTATCATCACAAGATCCGCCTGCTTCGCAAGCGCAACGTGTTCAACGCTGTACTGAAAATTGCGGTCAAAGGTGTCGATAAGGCACTTGTTCTGCGTGAGCGTTTCGAGGGTTATCGGGTTGATGAAATTCGTCGCGTTTTCGGTCATCAGGACGTGTACGCAGCAATTTAGCTTTTTCAGCATTCGCGCAAGGCTTGCGGTCTTGTATGCCGCTATGCTTCCCGTAACGGCAAGAATGACGGTTTTTCCTGTAAGCATTGTTTTTCTCCTTTTCAGAAAAGAAACCGCTGATATTGCGCAGCGGTTTCGGGAATTATGCGGGTATATTGTTTATGACTGTAAAGATTTCTTAGTTACCGGCTGAATAAGCTTCGCGCGGAAAAGCGCAGAGCCGACAGCGCCAGTTATAACGGTAGACACCGCCATCTCAACGACAGCGTTCACGCCGACGAACAGGCATATGAAAATAAAAACGTTGTCTGTTCCGAGATTTTCCATTAATCCCTGAACATACTCGGTATTACCGAACAGCAGCATAAGCGAGGACATGAAGAACGCCGTGTTTAAGAACGCGGAGCAGAAGCCCGTGACAGCGCTTGCGATGTAAGGGTTGGAGCGCTTGCTCACCGCTCTGAAAACAAATCCTATAAGCAGCCCGTCAAGCAGTCTTGGGATAAACCTCTGGATAAATGCGAGTATCGGGTTTATGGACACGAGAACTGCGCCCATGCCGCTCGGCACGCCTATACCGAAGCACTGAAGAAAGCTCAGTATGCCGAATATACCGCCCGCGACAGCGCCTCCGACGGGACCCAGCGCAACCGCAGCAATGGCTACGGGTATCACGTTGAGGGATACGGAGAGCGGACCGATAGGAATTGTTCCGATAGGCGTCATAGAGAGTACAACCAGCAGAGCCGTGATGATTCCCATTAACACCATATCCTTGGTCTTGATGTTTTTCATATTCAATTTTCCTCCTGTTATTATTCCCTATTTTCGCGGAATTACGATTTCGGGATACAATACATGAGTATTATAGCACAGATCTCCGTGAAATGCTATACTTTTCAATAATTTTGTATATATCGGACAAATCCTGCCGCCGCAGGAGCCGTTTTTTTGTAGACAGCCCCGCGAATAATTCGCTGCCGACAGGTCGGGCGGGTCATTCGTCCGCCATGCGGTATCCGATGCCCACCTCGGTCAGGATATAGCGGGGCTCGGCAGGGCGCTTTTCAATTTTTCTGCGGATATTCGCCATATTTACGCGCAGGATCTGATTGTCGCTTTTAGCATTCGGACCCCACAGCTGGCGTATTATGTAATCGTATGTGAGAACGCGTCCCGCATATTTGCCCAGCAGGGATACTATCCTGTATTCGTTCTGCGTGAGCTCCGCGTCGCGCCCCTCTATCAAAACGCGGCACTTTGCAAAGTCTATCACAAGATCCCCTACGCTGTAACGACTGTCGGGAGTTATCTGTGAATTTGTCCCGCCGACTGCCGAATGCCGCAGAGCGACCTTTATCCGCGCGAGAAGCTCGGGCGTTCCGAACGGCTTCATGATGTAATCGTCCGCGCCTTTGTCAAGCGCCGCCACCTTGTCTATCTCCTCGCCGCGGGCAGACACGACAATAACGGGAATAAGCGACCATTTTCTGAGCTCCGCCAATATCTCCATGCCGTCCATATCGGGAAGCCCGAGATCAAGCAGGATAACATCGGGACAGTGTGAATTTATAAGCGCTATCCCCTCTTTTCCCGTCGAGGCTGTAACAGTGTCATATCCGTTGGATTCAAGAATAGTCTGCATAAAATACTGTATGCTGCTCTCGTCCTCAATGATAAGCACCTTATGCTTTACCGCCATTATTTTGACCTCCATTTCATTTCATAGGGAGAACGAACACAAGGCGCGCACCTGTTTCGCCGTTCCCAACGCTAATTTCTCCGCCGTGCAGCTTTACAACGCTCCTGCACAGCGATAAACCTATCCCCATGCACCGCCTTCCGTCTGTGACCTTCATTTCGGGGCTGAATATCATTGCGTCGAAAATATGCTCCAGATGGTCGCTGCTGAATCCGCAGCCGTTATCCTCAAAGGAAAAGCGGACGTTCTCCCCGTCGCAGGAAAGCTTTATTTTTATCTCTGTGACATTATGTCCGTGTATCGCCGCGTTTTCAAGGATATTCTTCATCACCTGCTTTATAAGCTGTACGTCCATCGGAACCATGACAAGCTCTCCGGGGACTTCGGTGCTGACGCGGATATCGGGGTGAATTTGGCGGAAATTCATCACGACCTCGCCTATGACCTCCTCGGCTGCCTCGGGGCGCTTGTTGAGCTCTCCCGTGCCGCTGCAAACGCGGGTAACGGTGAGGATATTCTCAAAAACACGCGCAAGCCACTGCGCCTCGTCGCGGATATCCTCGATGAGCTTGGTTTTAGTTTCCTCGGGGAGAACGTCCCTGTTATCAAGATAAGCGGCTGCGGAGCCTGCTATTGTGGTGACGGGCGTCCTTACGTCGTGCGACACGGAGCACAGAAGGTCCGCGCGGAGCTTTTCGCGCTCGGCAATGCTTTTGAGCTCTGACTCGCGCCGCATCCGCGTCATGATCATGCTCATCATAAGCGACGCGCAGCTTGATATCACAAACGAAACGGGGTATTTGAGGATGGAATCATTAAGTATATAATACGGCTCGGTGAACGCCCAATTTAAAAGGAACGTACCGATAAGCGACGCAAGTATGCCATACATATACCCGTTGGTAAATCTTGCGGTGAAAACAACGCCGAGAAGGAATACGGACGCCGCAAACGTATCCTCCCGTGTGACATAGTTCAGCACAAAACAGACAGCCGCCGCAGCGGTCATTATCGCCGCCGTCAGCCCGAGGTCCTTAACCGCCTGTTTCAAGGAAGCCCTTTTCATAACAGCATCCCCTTCCCGTAAGCACGCTGCCTCTTTGCAGCCCAGCCTTTTAATATTATAACACATTATTCGTACAAATGGTATAAATTTTTCGTTAAAGCGACATATATTTCTTTCAAAAATGACAGCGGCTTTTTTTGCATAATGTACATTAAGGCAACACGAAAACACGGCAGTTTCCTCATAAACCACCGCCTGTCCGAATAATATTTTATGAGGAGGGGCAGGAATGGATATCATCTCAACGATAAATGAAAAAATCATATGGGGCGCGCCAATGCTTGCGGCAATGCTCTTTACGGGCGGATATTTCAGCATAAGGACAGGTTTTTTTCAGCTCCGCCGCTTCGGTCACTGCATGAAAAACACCCTTTTTTCCCGCTCGGGGAGAAGCAAAAGCGCCGACGGCTCCGTAAGTCAGTTTCAGGCGATGTGCTCCGCGCTCGCCGCAACGCTCGGCACGGGCAACATAGCGGGCGTTTCCGCGGCGCTTGCCGTCGGGGGCGCGGGCGCTGTTTTCTGGATGTGGGTATCGGCGGTATTCGGCATGATGACGGGCTACGCCGAAAATGTACTCGGGATATATTACCGCAGGAAGAAAAACGGTGTCCGGTGCGGCGGCGCAATGTGTTATATCCGCGGCGGGCTTTCGGAAAAGCCGCTTCTCGGGCGCATTGCCGCTCCGCTGGCGGCGGTGTTTGCGGGGCTGTGTATGCTTGCGGCGTTCGGTATGGGAAATATGGCGCAGATGAACGCGGCTGCCGAGGCGCTGAAAATGAACTTCGGCGTTCCGCAGGCGGTGACGGGTGCCGCCCTTGCCGCTGCGGCAGCGCTGATAATTTTCGGCGGCGTGAAGCGCATTGCGTCTTTCACCGAAAAGCTTGTGCCGCTCATGTCGGGCTTTTATATCATCGGTGCGGTTTACATACTTATCGCTAACGCGCCGCGCATTCCTGCGGTATTTTCCGCGATATTTGAGGGCGCGTTCGGAATAGGCGCGGTCGGCGGGGGGATACTCGGTGCGGCGGTCAGGCGGGCGGTTTCCGTCGGTTTCAGGAGAGGCGTTTTCTCTAACGAGGCGGGGCTGGGAACATCGGTCGCGGCTCATTCCGCCTCGTCGGTAAAGGAGCCTGTCGTTCAGGGAATGTGGAGCATTTTTGAGGTGTTTTTTGACACTATCGTTATGTGCTCGCTCACGGCGTTCGTGCTGCTTGCAAGCCCCTGCCGCGCAGCCACAGCAGACGAAGCGCTCAATGCTGTAACAACACAAACGCAATACTACCGTCTGACCGACAGCGATACGCTGATAACAGGCGGCGCCGCTCTGCCCGAGCACACGGAATGCCGCACGATAAACGGCAGCCGTATAACAGCGCAAACGGGCGGTATCTACACGTTTTCAAACATTATGACGGTTCGCGGTACGACAGACGAAAACGGCGCGATAACGGGCGCAGTCATTGCGCCGCTGGACGGCTCGGGGCTTGCGACATACGCGTTTTCGCAGACCTTCGGCGGCGTTGCGGGAAAGCTCCTCGCGTCGGCGGTCGTCATGTTCGCGTTTTCTACGGTCATCGGGTGGAGCTGGTTCGGGTCGGAGGCGGCGGTCTACCTTTTCGGAGCAAGGGCGGCGGTGCCGTTCAGGGTGGCTTTCGTGCTGGTCGCGGCAGTCGGCGCGTGCGCGGACATGGGGCTCGCATGGGGCGTTTCGGACGCGCTTAACGGGCTTATGGCAGTGCCTAACCTGTTTGCGGTGCTGTGCCTTTCGGGAAAGGTGCTGGATATCACGCGGAATTACTCCGAAAGGATATTCCGCGGCAGAAAAATAAAGCCGATGCTGTCGGCGTATGAAAATGACTCTTAAACCAACCATAAAGGTATTTACAAAAACGCGCGGCGGTGTTATAATGTAAACAACAGAAAAGCGAGGACGGTAAACAAAATGGCTAATGAAAGACAATGCCCCGCCGCAAAAAAATGCAGCGGGTGTCAGCTATCGAATATGACCTATGAGCGGCAGCTTGAATGGAAGCAGAATGACGTCGAAAAGCTGCTCGGCGGCTATCACTCGGTAAACCCTATTATTCCCATGAACGACCCCTGCGGCTATCGCTGCAAGGTGCAGGCGGTATTCCGCAGCGACAGGAACGGGCGCAT
>CAMERU010000070.1 GCA_945935925.1 uncultured Clostridia bacterium
CGAGGAACTCGATCATGACCTTGATGTCGTTGGATTCGTAGTCGCAGCCGAAAACGTTCTGCAGCAGCTCGCGAATGATAGACTCGCGCGGGTAATCCTTGATTATACCCTTAACGTTTATCGCGCCTCTGCCGGCATACATATCGTTGAAATAATCCTTAAACGGACGGCTGTCTATCTCGCCGGATTTCAGCTTGAGCTGAATATCCTGCAGTACTGCCGACATTCCTTCCTTGTCGCCTGCGGTGTGGCGTTCAAAGAAGTCGCCGAGCAGCGTCTTGACTGTTTCGTTGCTTTCGCTCATAAATACGCCCCGTTTCTCCGTGCTGTTTGACAAGTTTTATATGGATATCGGGCAGCCCCGCACGGTAGGGCGGCTTTCGGGCGGCGTCGTTTTTCAGATGCCGTCGTTATAGATTTTGATATAATCCCTGAAGGAGCGCTTGGAATCCTTTTCGCGCACCCTGTATTTCCATATGCCGAACAGCACGGGATACTGTATGCAGTCGGTGAGCGCGCTCAGCTCCTGCTTGACCTTGAGGTGGAAATCCTCTCCGCTGTGGATAAGGTCGATATGCTCCTTTGCGTTTGCAAGACCGATGACAGCCTCGTATGCGAACGGCTGCGAAAGGTAGCCGTCGCCCTCGAAGGTCCCGCCGAGAGCGGAGAGCGTGCTTTCGGGGAGCTTAACGATCCTGCCGCCGTCAAGGCTGCACAGACCGCCGAGATTTTCCGCCGCCGCCGAAATTTCCTCCTCGGAGGACTCTGCGGTGATACCGAAAGCGGTGAACAGCTTTGTGAGCTTCTTTTCGGCAAACTCGCTTAGCTGGCGGCTGTTGGATATCTTTTCAACGCCGTCGCCGGAATATTCGCACTTGACCTTTTTGATAAGATCAAGGCAGTTGTCGATTTCCGCGGCGTAGCCCTTTATGTACTTGAGGTCGGCAACAACGCTGCCGAGGTACTGCCCTCTGCCGGGGATATCGAGCAGGATATTCCTTGACGGGAGCGCGCCGCAGAACCCGTCTGCCGTGTCGGGCAGGAGCACCTTTTCCAGCATACGCGAGTCGAACATTTTATTCTTGTCGCGGAAGATGATGAACCTGCGCTCCGCTTCCTTTGCGGAACCGTGGCGCGTGCAGCGGCGCTCGAGCATTACGGGCGACTCGGGCAGCTCATAGTTGATTATGCAGTCTATTCTGTCCAATCCGTCGCCGACTGCTCCGAGAGCGTCTGTTCCGAGGATTATCCCGGGATATACCGTGCTGTCGTCAACGCGGAGCTTCCTCAGGACGTCCTCGCTGCGGGAGAGCTCGCTTCTTGCCACGCGGACATCGTTTCCGTAGAGGCAGACGAGCACCTTTCGCAGGTAGTCGAGCGTGTTCTTGTCGCAGCAGTAAACCATTATACGGCTGCCGTCGTTTTTAAGTTCGTCTGTGAGGCGCAGGAAGCTGTCGAGCTTCTTGTCGAACGCTCTGAGGTCCTCAACGTCGGAGCGGGTGTAGAAGGGCTTCAGATAAAGCTTCTTTTCCTTTTCGCAGTCAAATTCCTCGAAAATGTTACCGCCGTTTTTATAGAGCGGGACGCCGGAGCGCAGGTCGACGCGTCTGCGCAGACCGCTTATTACCTCTTCATCGAAAGCGTATTCGCAGAACGAAACGTTCCTGCCGCTGTCGGGGGTATAGCTGCGCGCGCCGAAGCAGCGCATTACGGGGGAGTCGCCGTTAAGACCCGCGTCGTCGGCGGTGAGTTCGATGTCGTCCGCCTGCGAGGAGAGCGACTTGTCGTCGAGGACAGCCTTTATAAGCGAAATAAGCGCTGCCTTGTCGTCGTCGTTCTCTGCGGGGAACGGCGCGTTTATCAGAAGCTTTTCCGTTTTACCGGGGATATTCTTTTCGTATAATGAGTAGTCGGGGACGCGCGTTTCCTGCTCCTCGTCGATGATCACGAGATCCCACAGGAACTCTGAGCCCGCCTTTTCCTTCAGCGCGTTTGCAGAGGACAGCGCGTCGCGCGACATGATGAACAGGTTGGAGCTGCTCTTGTCGAAGAACACAAGAGCGTTGGACGCGCCCGTCATAACCTTGAAATCCGCGCCGATGCCGGTCATGAGTATTCTGTACCAGCCGTAAAGCTCGCTGTTTGATGTGATGATAAGAATGTTTGGGTTATCCTTTTCCTGAAGGACGTCATAGATACAAAGCCCCGATTTTGTAAGCTTTTCGGAGCCGAACTCGCCGCAGTTGACCGCAAAGCCGAATTTGCGCAGCTTTTCCGCCGCCGCAAGGTTTGCCGCCGATAAATTCATACCCACAAGAGGGAGCCACTTGATATCGCTCAATTCATCGCACCTCCGATAAATTTTTCCGGATATTTGTTAACAATTTACAGTATGATGAGTTTTATATTACCCGTATAATGACATTATACACCAAATCACTGCTTATTACAAGTAGACGAGCGGATATAACTACATAGAAATAATACGGTACAAATTTGGTGATTATGCACAAAAGAAATCGTTATCAAAACGCTTTACTTTTTCAAAACTACATGATAAAATTAAAATAAGAATATATTTATGCATATAAATCGGAAGGATATGATACGATGGCTGACATGACGGAACAGGAACTGAAGCGGGCGATATGCGATGTCGGGCACAGGCTGTGGCAGCTGGGGTTCGTCGCCGCGAACGACGGGAACATCTCGGTAAGGCTGCCCGACGGAAATTTTCTTGTAACGCCGACGGGCGTGAGCAAGGCTGACCTTACGCCCGAGATGATAATAAAAATGAACGCGCTTAACGAGGTCGTTGAGCCCGCGGAGCTTCCGGGCTACAAGCCCACGAGCGAGTTTAAGGTGCACCTGCGCTGCTACGAGGCGCGCCCCGACGCGAACGCCGTCGTTCACGCGCACCCGCCGACCGCGACGGGCTTCGCCATAGCGCACATTCCGCTCGACGACTACGCCATGCCCGAGGCGATAATGTTCCTCGGGAGCGTTCCGATAGCCCCGTATGACACTCCCGGCTCGCAGGGCATTGCGGACAGCATTCTGCCCTTTCTTGAGCACCACGACACGATACTCATGGAAAACCACGGCGCGCTTACCGTCGGCGTTGACATAACGCAGGCGTATTTCCGCATGGAAACTCTCGAGCACTACGCAAAGGTGAGCCTTGTCGCAAGGCAGCTGGGCGGCGCGCACGAGCTCCCGATGGACAAGATAGAGGAGTGCTGCGCAATCGGCAGGGCGCTTCCGATAAGGCACCCCGGTTACAGGAAATATCACTGACCGCTTACGCAAAACATATGACAGGAGAATACTGCCATGGCAAAAACAGTTCTTGTATTTGATTTCGGTATATCAAGCGCAGGGGTGACGCTCTGCCGATTTGACGGGAGCGTGATCTCGCTCGAGGAGATACACCGTTTCGCGAACGTTCCCGTTATGGAGGACGGTCATCTCCGCTGGGACACCGACGAGCTTTACGAGCAGCTGAAGATCGGGATAAGCTTCGGCGTGTTCAACGGCGGCTTCGACGCGATAAGCATAGACGCGTGGGGCGTTGATTTCGGGCTTATCGACAAGAGCGGTCAGCTTATCGAAAAGCCTGTCCATTACGCCGAAGAAATACCGCAGGGCGTTATGGAGGACGTGTTCCGCAGGATACCCGGGCAGGAGCTTTTCGGGCAGAGCGGCGTGCTCCCGCAGAGCATAAACACGCTTTTCCGTCTGGCGGCGCTTTCTGTGAGCGGCGGGAACACGCTGTTCCGCGCGGAGAAAATGCTGATGATACCCGATTTTTTCGCGTATCTCCTCACGGGGGAATACCGCAGCGAATACACCGCGGCGACCACCACGCAGCTTATAGAGCACCGCTCGCGCGGGTGGAACATTCGCCTTATCGAGGCGCTCGGTCTGCCTAAGCGTATTTTCTGCCCGATAATACGTCCGGGCGAGGTTTACGGGGAGCTTAAATACGAGCTTGCGGAGGAGTTTCGCTGCGAGCAGGTGCCTGTTATTGCCTGCGCTTCGCATGACACCGCGTCGTCGGCGCTTGCGGTGCCGAGCGACGGGGAGCAGTTCGCCTTCGTTTCCTGCGGGGCATGGATACGGCTCGGAGCGCAGCTCGTTCGCTCCGTGATGACGGAGCAGGTGATGGAAGCGGGGTTCACCAACGAGGGCGGCAGCGGCGACTGCTCGCTTTTGATGAAGAATATGACGGGGCTGCGGCTCATTCGGGAGTGCCGCCGTTATTACAACGACCACGGCGGCGATTACAGCTATTCCGACCTTGAAAGGGCAGCGGCGGCGGAGCGCTTCGGCAGCTTTATTGACCCCGATGACCCGACGTTTTACGCGGAGGAGGATATGCCGCTGCGCATTGCGGAATACTGCCGCAGGACGGGGCAGGCTGTCCCCGAAAGCGTCGGAGAGGTCATGAGTTGTATTTATCGGAGCCTTGCGTGCGCGATTGCCGTCGGGCTTGAGGACGTCGAGCGGCTCACGGGCTGCACCTACGATACGCTTTACATTACGGGCGGCGGCGCGCGGGACGCGCTTCTGTGCGGAATGACCGCCTCGGCGGCGGGCAGGCGCGTTGTCGCGGGGCCGTCCGAGGCTGCCGCGCTGGGAAACGGCATAGCGTCGCTTATCGCGCTCGGCGAGATAAAGGACGCCGCGCAGGCGCGCCGTATCATCATCGAAAGCGGGTTTACCAAGGAATACGAGCCGACCGACCCCGAAAAATGGAGCGCGGAGTCGGCGCGGTACAAGGACCTCATCGGAAGAAACGGCGTCTGACGCCGACTTGATAAAGGAGGAACTTTATCATGAAAAAGACCGTAACATATATTGTTGACGCGCTTGCGAATGCTTTCGGACAGGCAATATTGTTTTTTGCGGGGTTAATGTTTGCGTGGTACAGCGTTGCGGGCTTTGCGGTATGGCTCATTGCGGCGGCGGGCTTCGGCGTGTTGCTGTCGGTCATGGAGCGCGGAGCGGAGCGGAAGCTCGGTATCAGCCGCAGGAATTATATGCTGTTTTCGGTGCTCTCCGTCAATGCTGTCGCGCTTGTTTTCGGGGCGGTGAGCGGTATCGGACTGCTGACGCAGGTCAACGGGGGGATCGTCCCTGTTTTTGCCGTCAACCCGAATTATCCCTTGTTTATTGTCATTGGCTCGCTTTGGGTGACGCTTTCGTACTTTATTTCCGACAGGCTTATCCGCAGGAAGGCGTGAGCGGTTTTTTCCCGATATCCCCGAAAATGTGAAAAATGACAAATATAAAGTTGATTTTTGTACCTTTTTAACAAAACTCGCCTATTATTGTTGATATTTTCGCGAAAATGTAGTAAAATAACGTTGTGCCACAAAAATCGAATGTGGTGTAGCTTTTTTCTCATGGATTATTATTTCGGGTGATTTTATAAATGTTAAAAGCAGTTTTTTCAAACAAGGATCTCAGCCTGTTCGATGAATATTTCGACTGCGTTAAGGATCTTGTGAACGACAGGAATATCCTGCGCCTGTGCGAGTTCAGTCACCACAGCGGAACGACGCGCTTTCAGCACAGCCTGAATGTTTCCTACTACAACTTCCTGCTCTGCCGCCGCCTGCACCTTGACGCGCGCGCGGGGGCAAGGGCGGGTCTTTTCCATGACCTTTTCTTCTATGACAGGCGCGAGCATGAGCCTGTCAAGGGTGAGGGCTGGCACGGCGTCGGGCACCCCAAGATCGCGCTGTCGAACGCGGGGGAGATGTTTTCGATAAGCGAGCTTGAGGGCGATATGATACTCAATCATATGTGGCCGCTCTCGCCGCGCCTGCCGAAGCACCGCGAGACCTTCGTCATAACGCTTGTTGACAAATTCTGCGCCGTCGCCGAGGTGATGAGCCATTTCCTATCTGTCGGGACAGCGCGCTTTCGGCTGGCGGAGGTTTTCGCGCTTACGCTGCTGGTGAGAATGACCTTGCATTGATGTTAACTTATAATTAAGGGGGCGCATTTCGGTGCGCCCCTCGGCTTTTTGGAAAAGACAGGTTTGGAGTTTGGAGTTAGTAGTTAGTAGTTAGGAGTTGTTTTATACTCCACACTCCACGCTGTTCCATTTTCTTGTGTTTTACGACAGGCTGCGGGGTGCTGCAACAGTATTGCCTTATCCGCTCCGTTTTCCGGCGCAGAGCGCCGTTCCGACAAGCATAAGTACCGGGAATACCACCGCGGCGAGTATTCCCTTTTTCAGGTCGCCGCCGCACGCGTCCGAAACAAATCCCGCCAGCGCGGGACCGCCCGAGCAGCCCACATCTCCCGCAAGCGCCAGCATTGCGAACATTGCCGTTCCGCCGTCCTTTATCATCGCTGAAGCCTTGCTGTACGTTCCGGGCCAGAGTATCCCCACGGAAAACCCGCAGACCGCGCAGCCCGCAAGTCCCACGGCGGGAACGGGCAGGAATGCTATGCAGAGGTAGGAAGCGATGCACAGCGCGCTGCTGAACGCAATGAACCTGTCAAGGTCTATCCTCTCGCCGTATTTACCGTAGATAAGCCTTGATAATCCCATAAGAAGCGCGAACGACATCGGCCCCGCAAGGTCGCCTATAGTCTTGCTCACGCCGAGCCCCTGCTCCGCGAACGCGGAAGCCCACTGACTGACCGCCTGCTCGCTTGCCCCCGCGCAAACCATCATAAGCATCATCAGCAGGAACGTCCTGCTGCGGAAAAGCTGCTTCAGCGAAAGCCCGCTGCCGTCGCCGCCGTTGAGAGGGAATATCGGCGCGCGGGAGAAAACCGCCGCGTTTACTATCGGAATGACCGCCCATATAAGCGTGAGCACTTTCCGGTTTTCCGTCCCGAATAACGCGAAGAACGCCGTAGACAGCAGCACTACCCCCATATGCCCCCAGCAATAGAACGAATGGAGCAGGCTCATTGCCTTCTCCTTGTTGTCGGTAGGGCAGCCCTCGATTATCGGGCTTATTATGACCTCGATAATCCCGCCGCCTATCGCGTAGACGAACACCGAAGCGAGTATCCCCGCGAAAGGGTCGGGGGTAATGTCGGGGAGGAACGCCAGCATTATAAGCCCCGCCGCCGCGCAAATGTGCGCGATGACGACCGACGCGCGGCAGCCTATCCTGTCGATAAGCACCGCCGACAGCATATCCACGGCGAGCTGCACTGCGAAATTCAGCGCGACGAGCAGCGTTATCTGCGACAGCGGGATACCGTATTCCGAACGGAACGTCACGAACAGCAGCGGCAGAAAATTGTTGACTATCGCCTGAACGATATACCCGACAAAGCAGGCGTACATTGTTTTCCTGTAATTGTTTTTCATTGATGTCATTCTTTCTTTGTTTTTTTGCGGTCATGAAAGCCGCGTTTTGCGCACCGCGTCCCTGACCCTGAGCACGAACGACGGCGACACCGAAAGCTCGTCTATCCCCATTCGCAGGAATGTTTCGGTGAGCGACGTGTCCGCCGCAAGCTCTCCGCAGATACCTATCCATTTGCCGTTTCTGTGCGCGTTTTCGGCGCTCATTTCTATAAGGCGGAGGATCGCCTCGTGGTGGTCGTCTATAAAATCCTCGATATCGGGGTTCTGCCTGTCGCAGGCGAGAGTATATTGCGTGAGGTCGTTTGTGCCGACGCTGAAGAAATCCACCATGGGCGCCAGCCTGTCGCTTATCAGCGCGGCGGCGGGGGTTTCTATCATTATACCGAGCTCAACCTTGTCGGAATACTCTATCCCCGCGTCGGCAAGCTCTTTCCTGACCTCGCCGCATATCTCCTTTATCCGTGCGACCTCGCTCACGCTTGTTATCATAGGGAACATTATCGCGAGCTCGCCATATACTGAAGCCCTATACAGCGCGCGGAGCTGTGTGCGGAATATCTCGGGGCGGGTGAGGCATATCCGAATCGCGCGGTATCCGAGGGCGGGATTTTCTTCCTCCCTCAGCCCGAAATAACCGACCTTCTTGTCCGCGCCTATGTCGAGCGTGCGTATTATCACCTTTTTTCCCGCCATGCTTTCAAGAACGCGCCTGTACGCCTGAAACTGCTGCTCCTCTGTCGGGTAGTCGCTGTTCTCAAGATAAAGGAACTCGCTGCGGAAAAGCCCGATCCCGCCCGCGTCGTTCAGCAGCACCGCGCCGATATTTCCGATACCGCTGATATTCGCGAAAATGTTTATCCTCCTGCCGTCCAAGGTGACGTTCTCCTTGCCTTTCAGCTCCTCGAGCAGGCGTTTTTTCTCCTCGTCCGCTTTCTGCTTTCGGGTGTATCGTCTTACCGTTTCCTCGTCGGGGTCAACGATTATCTCCCCCGTATAGCCGTCGACTATCACGGCGTCGCCGTCCCTTATTTCATTGATGAACACGCTGCCCGCGCCGATCACCGCGGGAATATTCATGCTGCGCGCGAGTATTGCCGTATGCGAATTTGCAGAGCCGTGCGCCGTCACGAAAGCGAGCACCTTGTCCTTGTCGAGCGCGACCGTTTCGCTCGGGGCGAGGTCCTCCGCGCAGACGACGGTCTTTCCCGCCGAGCCGCCGTCAGCCGCCGCGCCCGTGAGGTTCGCAATAATGCGGTTGGAGATATCCCTGACGTCGGCGGCACGCGCCTGCATATACGCGTCGTCCATTGACGAGAACATCTGCGCGAAGTTGTCCGAGGTCACCGCGACGGCGTATTCGGCGTTGACCGACTGCGTGTCGATTATGCTTTCGATGGAGTCGTTGTAGTCCTCGTCCTCAAGCATCATCATGTGTATCTCAAATATCTGCGCGTTGGTCTCGCCGACCTCCTTCAGCGCCTTTTCGTAAATTTTGCCGAGCTGTGCTGCGGACGCTTTCTTTGCCGAGGCGACCCTTTCCTTTTCCGCGCGCGTGTCGCTGACATGGACGCGCGACACCGCCGCGTCGCATTTTCTTAAAACAGAGCACTTCCCGATCGCGACCGCGCCGTAAACGCCCTTTCCGTTATATTTTCTCATTTTAAGACCTCCTTTGGAATAAGCGGTGCAGGAATGCCTGCTGCCGCCAAGGCAGGTTCCGTTGGCGAAACCGACCTTTTTCCCCGCCGAAGGCGGCTCTGCGGGGCATATGGATATTACTCCACCCCTATTATGAGCCCGAATGCGCTGTTTTAAAAGCGCCTTTATAAATATAGCATATTGCGCGGCGGTATTCAAGGGGTTATATTAAAAACTGCTTAATTCGGTGTAAGTAATAAAAATAATGTCGGATATGTGCAAATTCATCTTAAAAGTTGAAAATTAATGTGCAATGCTATAAAAACACACTAATTCCTCAAAACATATTGACATAGTAGGAAAACTATGCTATAATCTGAAAGAAGAAAGAGGCAGCGAGCCGAATTCAATTTGAGATAACACCGAAACGACGCACTTTTACGGAGGAAAATGAAATGAACGTTTACACATCTGTTACCGATCTTGTAGGAAAGACCCCCCTTGTTGAACTTAAGAAAATCGAAGAAGCCGAGGCGCTTGAAGCTAAGATAATCGCTAAGCTGGAGCTTTTCAACCCCGGCGGAAGCGTTAAGGACAGGATCGCAAAGGCAATGATCGAGGACGCCGAAAAGACCGGCAAGCTCAAGAAGGGCAGCGTAATTATCGAGCCGACGAGCGGCAACACCGGCATAGGTCTTACCTCTATCGCGGCTGCAAAGGGCTACCGTATAATCATCACGATGCCCGAAACCATGAGCGTTGAGCGCAGAAACCTGATGAAAGCCTACGGCGCGGAGCTGGTGCTCACCGACGGCTCCAAGGGCATGAAGGGCGCAATCGCCAAGGCAAACGAGCTTGCGGAGGAGATACCCGACAGCTTTATCCCCGGGCAGTTCACCAACCCCGTCAACCCCGCTACGCACGAGGCGACAACAGGTGTTGAGATATGGGACGACACCGACGGAAATGTCGATATATTCGTAGCGGGCGTAGGCACGGGCGGAACGCTCAGCGGCGTCGGCAAGCTCCTCAAGTCGAAAAAGCCCGATGTTAAGGTAGTTGCGGTGGAGCCCAAGGGTTCTCCCGTTCTGTCCGAGGGTGTTTCCGGTCCTCACAAGATACAGGGCATAGGCGCAGGCTTTGTCCCCGACACACTTAACACCTCCATTTACGACGAGATAATCACCGTCGAGAACGAGGACGCGTTCGCGACAGGCAGAAAGATAGCGCGCACAGAGGGCATTCTTGTGGGCATTTCGTCGGGCGCGGCGCTCTGGGCGGCAATTCAGCTTGCAAAGCGCCCCGAGAACAAGGGCAAGAACATTGTTGTTCTTCTTCCCGACACGGGCGAGAGATATCTTTCCACGCCCATGTTCGCGGAGTGATACCGCGGCGCGGTCACAATATCGCATTCCTTTTACCTGAATTACATACATATTTTCGGGGAGAAGCGCCTTGCTTCTCCCCGCTTTTTTTTGAATATTATGGGGAATGCCATGCGCGGGGCGGCGCTCCGTTTTATTGCGTCTTAATTCGGGGTTAAAAAATGCACAAAATAAAAAACGTATTTTGTCGAAATGTGAAAAAATGTCCCAATCATGTTGACCTCGGTGATAATAAATGATATAATAAATTAAAGCAACATTCGGTTTGGTATATTGTATGTGCTTTAAGATATTAAATTGAAAAAGGGAGAATGAATATGTCTGTGTTATCCAA
The DNA here is from genome assembly GCA_945935925.1 of uncultured Clostridia bacterium. Lineage (GTDB taxonomy): Bacteria > Bacillota > Clostridia > Oscillospirales > Ruminococcaceae > CAG-115. The sequence continues at coordinate 10,703 of CAMERU010000070.1, forward strand.
AATGCCTATCAAAAAACATATTACCGTCGTATCTCTTATCATGGTGCTTTTGCCGCTGTTCATCTGCGGAAGCGTAACTATGTTCCTGAGCTACAATGCGGCGGTAAAAACCGCTTCAAACAATATGGAAGAGATGGCGAAGCTGTGCTCGGAGCGTATCCAATGGGAGCTTCAGACGTTTTCAACCGTTGTGAGAGAGGCGGGCTGCAACCCCTACCTTGCAGACTCCTCCGTTTCCAATGAACAGAAAGAGGAGATCCTCAACTCGAGGGTAAAGGAATATAATTTTCAGCGTGGCGATATTATCGGCGCGGACGGAAAATGTATTTTCGACGGCGAGGATTTTTCGGGAAATATCTGCTACACCGAGGCGATGAAGGGCAATTCCTACATAATGTCGCCCGAGGTCGATGAAACGGGAAAGCTTGTTTCCTTTATTTCCGCGCCGCTTTGGCAGAACGGCGTTGAGGGC
>CAMERU010000071.1 GCA_945935925.1 uncultured Clostridia bacterium
CAACTACCCCCAAAACCACCGCGCAAACCACCGCAACTACCCCCAAAACCACCGCACAAACCACCGCGACTACCCCCAAAACCACCGCGCAAACCACCGCGCAAACCACCGCACAAACCACCGCGACTACCCCCAAAACCACCGTGCAAACCACCGCAACAACCCCCAAAACCACCGCACAAACCACCTCAACTACCCCCAAAACCACCGTGCAAACCACCTCAACCACCCCCAAAACCACCTCAACCATCCCCATAACCACCACCGCGACTACCGCGCAAACGACCCCCGTAGTGGTTGTGCAGCCGCAGGAATTTCACACCTCCGACATGGACAACCCCGACATGATAACCATAACCACGCTGAAAAACGAGCGCGGGCTTTACGAGGACGTATTCGGGTATCAATTCTATGACGATCCCAAGGTGCACGGCAAATGGCGGCTGCTTAACACCATACCGGAGTATTCGTTCAACACGCTGCTGACGGCGCGCAAGCTGAGGGATATCAGATATGACGGCGTAAATCTGATATCGGCGCTGTATATCGGGGATAACGGAGAAGCCGCCGCATATGATCCCGAGGGCGAGGAATGTGTTTTCAACGCCCGCTGGACTAACGGATATCTGATTTTCGCGTTTGCGGACAGCACTGTGGCGCAGTCCTTTTTCGAGGTCACGATAGGCGGGGAGGAGTTCCTTTTTGTCGGCGTGAAAACGGGCGATTATCTGCATTATAAGGAGGTGTATTTCTACGATATCTATATCCGGGAGGAATGAGCGGACAGCGGCGGAATATCGGCTCGCTTCGGTGCTGAAACGTTCCGAAAAGGGTGATATTCAGCTTGTTGTCGGAGATGACGGGCGGCAGTATGTACGCCGATACCGTGATATTCCAAGGGAGCTTTTCGAAAGACTGCACAGCCTTGACTGCCCGTTTACGGAGCGGCTTATCGGGCGTTACCGTGACGAAAACGGCGCGTATGTCATCAGCGAATACATTGACGGTACGCCCGCCTGCGACCGCAGCTTTTCCGAAAGTGAAGCGGTAAACGCCCTGAATGAGCTTTGCGCCGCGCTTATCTCGCTGCATAACGCGGGGATAATCCACCGTGACGTCAAGCCCTCGAACATTATCGCAGGGACAGACGGGCATATCCGCCTTATCGACTTTGACGCCGCACGGCTCACCAAGCGCTTTGCCTGCCGCGACACGACCTTTATCGGCACGGAGGGCTTCGCCCCGCCCGAGCAGTTCGGCTTCATGCAGACCGACAGCCGCTCGGATATCTATTCCTTCGGCATTACCATGAAAGAAATACTCGGCGGCAACGCGGACAAGCCGAAATACAGGCGGATAATCAAGCGCTGCACAAGGTTCGACCCCGAGAAAAGATATCATGACATGACGGAGGTCAGCCGTGCAATAAAGCGCGCCTCACGCCCGAATTATGCGCCGTATATATCGGCAGCGGCAGCAGCCCTTACTGCGCCGATAATTGTTTTCTGCGTCAACGGCAAGCCCGCGCATACGGCTGCGCCAACGCAGGCATTATCCGAGGAGATAACGCTTGAAATAACGGGTGAATTAACCGATGAAGTGACGGGTGCGGTAACCGATGAAGTAACGGGTGCGGTAACCGATGAAGTAACGGGTGCGGTAACCGATGAAGTAACCGATGAAGTGACGGGTGAATTAACCGATGAAGTAACGGGTGCGGTAACCGATGAAATGACGGGTGAGATAACCACGACAACCCCCGAAGTAACCGATGAAATGACGGGTGAGATAACCACGGCAACCCCCGAAGTAACCGATGAAATGACGGGTGAAGTAACCGAAGAGATAACCCCCGAAATATCATTCACGACAATAGCCCTTGAAAGCGGCACATACCGTGACGAGTTTGAATATAAGTTCTATGACGACCCGTCCGTGCACGGCACATGGCGGGCTTTGAGGGTGCTCCCGGGCGATACCGATATTACGGCGATAACGCGGGAGGTCATTTTCAATGCGGAGGGAAAAAGCGGCGTGATGTATGAATTTGTCGCGGTATATCCCGACGGAACGCTTGCGTTTTATCAGCCGAACCCCGACCGCATTGAACCGACAAACCTCTGGACGAACGGGTACTACATTTCCGATATGTACGAGGGCGGGCTTGTCTGCCGCATGAAAACAATAACCGTTGAAAACAACAAGACCTACCTTGTCCTTGAACAGCGCAGCGCAGATATCAATAACGCGGAAAAATACCACAGATATATCCTGTATTACAGGGTGGAAAGCTGATTTGCGGCGGCATATTATCCGAATTGACAAAAAATGCCCCGACAGCCCGTTAACTTTGTTGTTTTGTAATATTGACAGGAGCGGGCAAAGCATTTATAATATAAACGTTACTTTATTTATAAAGGATATCATTCTATGACGATATTGTTAATGCTTCTTGTCGTGGCAATGTTTACCGTGACATCGCTCAACGATAAATACGCCGTAAGCAAGGCGAAAATGAACGGCTATGAAATGACCTTTCTTATGGCGGCGGGTACTGCCGTATTTATGTCGGCAATGCTGCCGTTTCTCGGCGAGGGCGACAGGTTTATCACGCTCTGTCCGCAGTCGGTGGTTGCAATCCTGCTTATCGCTCTGTGCAAGCTTCTTGAGTTTTCCATGTCGGCAAAAATTCTGGTGGATATGTCGGTGTTTGAGCTGAAAGCGTGGCTTGGCATAACGCTGTTTATGTCCTACTTCACCGATGTTTTCCGCGGCGAACAGTTAAAAATATTGAAGCTTTTGTTTATCGTTGTCACCGCCGTCGGGCTGGTTCTTGTGGCGGTCGGCGGAAGAAAAAAGGTGAACTATAAGCGGCTTGCGATCCCGCTGGCGCTGTATCTGCTGCAAAGTTACGGCTACGGATTTATTATCACGGGCGCGCAGGAATATGTGTCGTCAACAATGACGCTGTACTTTGCGCTCATTGTCCTCGCGCTTGCTCTTATCCCTCTCGCAAAACCGTGGGCTATCGCGAAGCGTTCTCCCGAGGGGTTAAAGGGCGTGGGCTTTGTCCTCGGCTCGAAGCTGCCCAACGCAGTTGGCTTGCTTGTTATGAATTACATAGCGGTCATCAGTCTGACAAGCTACTCGTTCATTCAGCCTATGATACTTGTCGTTATTTTCGTTATGGGCTTGCTCCCGAAAAATAACAAAGATGCATCCGAAAAAATGTCTGCCGTAAGCCTTGCGGGAAGCGTCGCCTGCGTCCTCGGAGTTATCGGATTTCAGCTGTTGTGATCCGTTTTATAGAAGAAAGGCGTCCGAAAACAGGGCGCCTTAATATTTCTTGTGAACCCGCCTGCGGTACGCTGTTAAAAAGAAGCGCTCCGTTATCGGGTCTTTTGAGAAGCCCTTGTCATTGATCCAAATGTCAACACTAAGGAGGAATAATATGAAAGCACAAAAGCAGATATCGGTTAACTCGTACAGAGCGGCGGGATTTATCGGGAAGTATCAGACGATCGTAGCCGATACGGTAATTCCGTATCAGTACAGTGTTCTTTGGGACAGGGCAGAGGGCGCGGAAAAGAGCCATGTCGCCCAAAATTTCATCAATGCGGCTAAAGCGCTGCGGGGCGAGGATATCGTCGACGGATTTTACGGAATGGTGTTTCAGGACAGCGACGCTTACAAGTGGCTTGAAGCGGCGGCATATTCCCTCGCGAACAAGCCCGACGCCGACCTTGAAAGCAGGGCGGACGAGCTTATCGACCTTATCGCGGCGGCGCAGGATACCGACGGTTACCTCAATACCGCGTTCACAATAAAGGACAGGGAAAAGCGCTGGACAAATCTGCTCGAGGGGCACGAGCTGTACTGCTCCGGGCACATGATAGAAGCAGCCTGCGCCTATTACGAGGCGACGGGGAAGCGGAAGCTGCTTGATGTCGCGCAGAAAAATGCGGAGTGCATTTACGCGCGGTTTGTAACGGAGGGTAACGAAGGCGTTCCAGGACACCCCGAGATAGAGCTTGCGCTGATGAAGCTTTACCGCCTTACGGGGAACAGGCGCTTTCTCGAGCTTTCCGAGCGATTTATCGACGAGCGCGGAACAGACCCCGGATTTTATGCGCGGGAAGCGGAAAAGCGGGATTGGACGGTGTGGAACTCCAATCCATGGGACAACGACTACCGTCAGAGCGGAAAGCCCGTTCGGGAGCAGTCCGAGGCAACGGGACACGCTGTGCGCGCGGTATATCTTTACACGGGAATGGCTGACCTTGCCGCAGAAACAGACGACAGGGAGCTCCTTGAAGCCTGCCGCCGCCTTTGGGACAATATCGTGCGGAAGCGAATGTACATCACGGGAGGTATCGGCTCGACCGTGATCGGCGAGGCGTTCACCGTTGACTACGACCTGCCCCCCGACACCGCATATTCCGAAACCTGCGCGGCGATAGGGCTTATGTTTTTTGCGGGGAGAATGCTTGAAAACGAGATAAACGGCGAGTATGCGGACGTTATGGAGCTTGCTTTCTACAATACCGTGCTTGCGGGAATGCAGCTTGACGGAAAGCGGTTTTTCTATGTAAATCCCCTCGAAGTCGACCTTGGTATCTCGGGGAAATCTGCGACCCATACCCATGCTCTGCCCTCGCGCCCGGGCTGGTATGCCTGCGCCTGCTGTCCCCCGAATGTTGCAAGGCTTATCGGTTCGATAGGGAAATACGCCTACTCCGAGAGCGGGGATACCGCGTACTGTCATCTGTATGCTGCGGGAACAGTCGGCTTTTCAAACGGGCTGAGCCTTGAATGCGTTACCGGTTAGCCTTATGAAATGAGCGTAAAATATCATGTAAAGGGCAGCGGCAGGCTCGCGGTACGCATTCCGAAATGGAGCGCAAGCTATACGATAAAGCACGGCGGTGAAACGCTTGCCGTTAAACCCGAAAACGGCTATGTTTACATTGACATAAACGGCAGCGCGGAAATTGAGTTATGTCTTGACGGAACCCCCGTGTTTATGCGGGCGACAAGCAGAGTGCCTCGGCTTGCGGGAATGACCGCGCTTATGAGAGGACCTCTTGTGTACTGCTTCGAGGGCGCGGATAACGGCAGCGTGAGGGATATTCTCATTGATAAAAACTCCGTCCCCGCGGTAGGGGAATGGGAGCCCTCGCTTCTCGGAGGGACGGTAAGGCTTACGGCTAAAGCGTTCCGAATGTCCGACTGCGACAGCCTTTACAGCTCCGAGCCCGAAACGCTCACCCCCTGCGAAGCAATTGCAGTGCCGTATTACACATGGGGAAACCGCGGCGAGAATGATATGCGCGTGTGGATGAACGTAAGCGGGCATTGATCGCCGCAGGAGTAATTTTAAGGCAACCCCGCACAGAAAAAATATGCGGTGCTGAATAAAACGCGTTTAATGTCCTTTATACGGCTCAATTATGACAATGAACAGCCCCGTTAAAGATACGGGGCTGTGATTTTGTATTTGCCGTCAGGTTGCTGCCGCGGCTTGCTGTTTCTCCTGTCTGACCTTAGCGCTGCTCTTTGCGGAATACTCCGTTACGTTAAGAACGGTTTCTCCGTCTATCTGGAGCGCACAGGGCTTGTCAAATCTTACGGTTACCTCGTCTGCCTTCACGATTTCAATGCACTCGGTATGCTTTATGTGCTCGCCCTTGAATATCGAGGGGAATATCATAAGGGTTTTCAGCTTGTTGGAGCCGTGCCATATGACGACGGAGAATTTCCCTTCGGGGTCGTCCCTGCGCTGGCTCGGGGCAGCGTTCATGCCCCCGCCGTAAAATCTGCCGTGCATGGTGGGCGCTATCCATACTTTTTTATAGCGCCTTTCCCTGCCGTCGATGATAACCGTTGCGTCCGTGGGTTTGAACGCGTACAGCAGACCCTTTATTGCAATGCTCGTGTAATTCACGGGCTTGCCGTCGGATTTTTTGCGCATTTCGTCGCCGACCTCGCAGCAGTACCCGTCGATACCGAAGCCTATCGCATTGATGAACAGCGACTCCCTGCCGTTGACCGTGACCGAGGGAAGATCCTTTATGTATTGATTTATCATGAACGGCGGCTCGCCTTTCTCCTTGCCGAGGTCGTGGAGGAAGTCGTTGCCGCTGCCTGCGGCGTAATACAGTATGTCGCAGCGGATATCAATGCCGCGTGTGTCGTTCACAAAACGGTTGAGCGTGCCGTCGCCGCCGCATATTATCACCTTGTCATCACTGTCGAGCGCTGCGAAAAAACCGGCATAGTCGATGTCGGTCATGGTTTTGAACGTGAGTTCATCCCTGTATAATTCATTCAGCTTCCTCGACTGCTCCTCACAGGTCTTGTTGCCCGCAAGCGGGTTGTACAGTGCGTAGATCATTATCCTGCCCCTCCAGTTCTTTTTTCATAAGCGCGGCGCAGTAGTCGCTGAGCTCCGATGACTTTGCGGCTTTAACCCTGTCGGCGCTTATTGTTTCCAGTATTTTTATTGTAACAACGGTCTTTCTGAACCGCTTTATGTTCAAGAAAATATTTTCCGTCCCCTCGATGGTAGATACGACGATCGGCTTTCCCGCTTTCTGCGCGGTCTTTAACACGCCCGCGTGGAACGGCAGCAGCCTGCATTCCTTGCTGCGCTTGCCCTCGGGGTAAACTCCGACGGAATTGTCGGTTTCGGTCAGCAGCTTCGCGGCGCGGTTGACCGTTTCCATTGCCCTGCGCGGGCTTTGGCGGTCGATCGGCATGAAGCAGCAGCGGTGTATGATCCTGCCGTACATCGGTATCCCGAAATTCTCCTTTTTTGATATAAAGGACAGCCTGAACCGCTTGAACACCGTCCACTGAACGATAGGGTCGTAATTCGAGCGGTGATTGCTTATGAACAGGAAATTGCTGTCTGTCGGGAATTTTTCCTCTCCCGAAATTTCATACCGAACGCCGAGGAACCACAGTATGATCGTTGTCGACCCGTCAAGCAGCGCGCGGAAAAATCTGCTGTCGCGCTCGTACTGCTTTTTCGTATCCACGAAAAGCCCGCACAGGAACAGGAACAGACACAGAACCGGCAGCAGTACCAGAATGACGGGAGCGGTTATTATGTACAGAATAATTTGCATATGATCACCATATAATCATTATATTGTCTTAATTATAACATATGCCTGCAAAATTTTCAAGTGCTTATTATCCTTGCGCGGAAAATATCATGTCCGCGGGCAAGGACTTTGCGCAGAACTGTTTTCGTGCAAAATATGTTGCAAAAATCGAAAAATGTGTTATAATTGATTTATGGTTACCGCTAAAAATAGTTTCAATGGAGAATGTCATATGAAAAAGCATATCAAAAAGCTGATACCCGTGCTGAGCGTTCTCCCGTTCCTGCTGGGAACGGCGGGGTATATTATTACGGGAGAAAAAGTTTCCGACGCAATGTATGCGAGCTTTGCGCTGTATTTTGTTAACCCCGTTTCCGACGCGTACAATATCCTGATAGAAACGGCGCGCTGGACGTCCGCTCTGGTGACGACTACCGCTGTGGTTTACGCGGTAAGGTCGCTGTGGCTGAAAATAATCGACCGGATAAAATGCATTTCGCGCGACAGCGTGGCGGTGTACAGCGAGCCCGGAGTTGAGATAGCGTTCGACAGGAAAACGAAGGCTATGTATGCGGAGCGCAGTATAAAACCCCGCGCGGCTTCTCACATAATAATGCTCGGCTCCGATACGGAAAGCCTGCAATTCTATCGGGAGCACAGCGTTAAGCTTAAAGGAAAGCCTGTTTATATTGGGCTTCGTGAGCTTGAATACGGCATGACGGACGCGTTCGACGATGTGACGTTCTTCGATTTCAACGGCTCTGTTGCCCGCGTGCTGTGGAAGTCGGTAAAGCTGTGGTCAAGAGGGAAGAACAGGCTTACAATAACCGTTTACGGTAGCGGCGCGCTCGCAGGGAATATCATTAATTACGCGCTGCTTTTAAATATATTTTCCGAGGAACAGCAGATAACCTACATATTGGCGGGTGACAACGAAAATTATCGTATAAGACATGAGGATATGCCCACGGGTAATGCGGACAGGGTGTTGTATTATGAAAGCGGCAGCGCTGATCTTTGGGACGTTATGAAAACCTCGGATATAATTATCATAGCGGACGAGCTGCCCGCCGACCTTTTTCAGACGATATTCACCGTTTGCAGAGGGGCGGAGATATATTACTATTCACCCAAGGCGGGAGATATCGGCGGCTGCCTTAAAAGCAGAGCTCTCCGCAGCTTTGGCAGTGAAGGGGAAATACTCACCGACAGTAATATCCGTCAGGAAGCCCTTATCGCAAAGGGAAAAGAGCTTAATCTGCAGTACGCCCTGGCGAACAACGGCGAAACCGATTGGAACAGGCTGGACGGCTTCACGAAGATGTCAAACATCTCCTCTGCTGATTATATGGACGTTCTGCGCGAGCTTATACAGTCGGGTATAAATACCGATGTTGAAAAGCTTGCCGTGCTTGAGCATATAAGATGGTGCAGGTTTCATTATCTTAACGGTTGGAAATACGGTATCCCCGAAAACGGCAGGAACAAGGACCCCGAAATGAGGATACATAAGTGCCTTGTGGATTATTCGGAGCTCACCGACGACGACAAGGAAAAGGACGCTGCGATAATAAATAACATAATAAATGAGATAAATGAGCCGTGCGGCTTGAATAGTGGGGAAAACTGACGCCGAAGGGTAAAGGCGTCTGCAAAAAATAAAGGGCGGCTCGTAAGCTGCCCTTTTTGTAATGTTCATTTTCCGCGCTTCCGCCGCTCGAGAGCCTTGTTGAGTTCGTCGGCGGATCTCTTGCTGCTGATGTATCGTGTGATATAGGTGAATGCGTAGACTGCCACGATATACAGCAGCATGACCGTGCAGTTGAGTAACGACGGAACGTACCAGTTGAAAGCGGCGCCCATTATAAGAACTGCCGCCGAAAGAAGCACAAAATGCAGCGAGTACCTTATTATCCCCTCGCGGCGGGTGTAATCCTTGTCGGGGAGCGCCGCGACGGTAATTATCGTCGTCACCAGCCCGAGCAGCGGGATATGCCACAGAATATCGGTCGTCCATACTTCAACTCCGGAAATTTTAATTGCTACCAGACTGATAAGCAGCGTTCCGGTCGTTATTTTTGTAAAATAGCTGATGATTTCCTTGAACAGCTTCATGACTGACCTCCTATTCCAAGCTTTTTCTTCAGGGCGGGAACATACTGCCGCGAGATGACCGCCTTTTCGCCGTTGTCGAGCAGCGCCTCGAGGCGTCCGCTGAAGCTCGGGGTGAGCCGCTTTATTTTTGACAGGTTGATAATTACCGATTTTGATATTCTGAGGAAATCGGTGTTCTCGAACTGCTGCTCCAGCTCGTAGAGCTTCCTGCGAATTTCGTAGACCTTGTTTTCGCAATAGGCGAAAACCCTGTCGTCCACCGCCTCGAAATAGTACACGCAGCGCGGCTCGATCATCACAATGCTGCCCTCGTCAAGACAGGGGAGCTTGTCGCGGCGGGACTTCAGCGCATATATAAGCTTCAGTATCTCCTCGTCGGGAGCAGCGCAGCGAATGACTATCTCCTCCTCTGCGCCCTCGGGGAGTTCTTCGATTGTAATTTTTATCCCGCTCACCTCCGTTATCTGTCGGAATTATATCTTTTTCTGCCGATAAGCGTTCCGATAACTATAAATATTATACCACAAACCGCCAGAATTGCAAGCTGTAATCCGCGGGATATCTCAAAATCGCCGAAGCTTGTCGTAATGCCCATTACCTCGCGGTATTCGGCAATGACCTCTGCGGGCACGCCGTCAAGCGCCGTTTCTGCCGCTGCTCTTGTGAGGATATTGCGGAACATCGAGCAGCCGTGGAGCACGGGCAGGCATTTCAGCACCGCCTGAACGCCCTCGGGCAGACTGCCGATAGGGATATAAATACCGCCGAGGAAGCCGACCAGAGTGCCCACAAGGGTGGAGAATCCCGACCATGCGCCCGGCGTTTTTATGAGAAGCCCCGCGAAATACATTATCCCCGAATAGGTGAAGCAGTTCACCGCGATCATTGCGAGAAGCAGGAACTGCTCGCCGAGCTGCGGCAGCGCCGCGCCGTTCACACCGGCAAATATTTCCGCCGCGGCAAGTGTGACAACGCAGATAAACGAGGAAGCCGCCCATGCGGATAATATGTACCCGAGAGAAAGCTTGGTGCGGCTGAGCGGCGCGGTGCGGAACGCCTGAATTTTTCCGTCGTTGGCGTCGTTTATCATAACGGAGGTCATCATCGAAGCCACTGTAACGCCGTTCACGCAGAGGATACCGCCCACTGTCCACATGATAACGAGAAGCTGCGCGTTAAGCTCCGTTTCCTCCGTTTCGGGAATACCGACCTCGTTTAACAGCGAGGTTATCGCGTTTACATTCATGTCCCCGAGGAACACCAGCATAAGCACTATAACGATAATTGCCGACAGCAGCGAAAAAAACACCGCCGATCTGTCGCGCAGGTAAATTTTAAGGTTTCTCCCTGCAAGCTGCATTACTTCTCTCATCTCGCACCCTCCGTATTTTCAAGCTTTTTTCCCGTTGCGTTAAGGAAAACGTCGTCCATTGTTCCGCCGACTACCTCAAATCCCGTGATGTCGCCGCGAACCCTATCAAGAATATCCAGCGCCGACATAGTGCCGCTTAGCTCCGCGCTGTATCCGTAGCTTTCGGCGGTGAGCCCGTCGGCTGAAAGCTCCTTTTCGGTGTATAGCCGCAGCTTGTCGCGGGCGTATTTCTCCTTTAATTCAAAGGGAGTACCCTCGGCGCATATCCTGCCGCTGTCGAGAATGACTATCTTGTCCGCCTGCGCAGCCTCTTCCATATAATGCGTCGTGAGGAACACCGTCATGCCGGTCGTGCGGCGCATTTCGGTGATCGTTTCCCATACGCTTTTGCGCGTTGCAGGGTCAAGTCCCGTCGTCGGCTCGTCAAGGAACAGCAGCTCGGGCGAATGCATGAGCGCCGCAGCGATTTCGCACCTG
>CAMERU010000072.1 GCA_945935925.1 uncultured Clostridia bacterium
AACAGCGAGGAATACACCTCCTTTGTGATAAGCGCCAGCCCTATTGCCACGATCGGCGGCAGCAGCGACCACATTGAGCCCACCGCCTCCGAAAGCGGCGTCCGAACAAGACAGCAAACGACAAATGCGGCGATAAGCACCGCAAACACCACCGGCCCGATATACTTTTTTGTCTTTCCCATAAAAAATTTCCCATTTCCTGCAGAAGTCACAGCTTCTGCATAATTTATTCTTAACTAATATCATACAACTATTTTGCGCGAATGTCAAGATTATTTGTGCAGATTTGCAGAAATTTGCATATTTTTGGGGTGACTGTCTTTTATCCATTGCCGCCCGTAACCCTTTTTTTGTGTCACCGCCCCGCCAATGCCGCCAAAATCCCCTAAAAAAGCAAAGCCGCCCGAGCAGAGCCGAGCGGCAGTTATTATGCGTCAATATGGCGGGAAGCGTTATTCAAACGCTTTCTTGAGGTCGCTGAAGCTGATCTCGCCGGAGATATCCTGTATCTGTATCACACCCGAGATTATCTTGAAGAAGAAATCGGAGATGTTGTCAACGGTCAGCTCCTCCGACTTCTCGCCGTCAGCCTTGGTAAGCGAGTAGACCTTGAGTATCTGGCTGTTCAGCGCGCCCGCGCCGATAAGGAAGTGGTTCTCCAGCTTCTCGAAATCAATAAGATCCGCGACAAGCACTCTTCCCGAAACGGAATAGCTGTTCACCGTGGTGGTCGAGCCGTCGTCGTCCACGAGGACCGTCCTCTGATGGTCGTCCTCAAGATCCATCTTTATCTTGCCCGTGTTCTTGCTCTCGGGCTCGCCCTTGAACAGCGCTCCGAGATGCGCCATGGAGATGTTGTAAAGCTCCGTCTGCGGCAGGAACGAAAGCGGCTCCACCGAGAACGCCGCGGGGTAAAGCATATAGTTCACGCCCGAAAGCTCAACGCTGGGCGCGTTGAACGTGCCGAAAATGCAGCTTGTTATCGTGAGATTTTTGGTTGCGAAAACGCCGCCGAGTACAACGCAGTTCTCAAGATATACCTCCGAGCCGAAAACGCTGCCGCCGATATAGCAGTTCCTGAGCCTTACCGACGGAGCGTTAACGTCCGAGCCGAAAATGACCCTGCCCGACGACACCAGCGCCGCAATGCTCTCCGAGCTCGCTACCGCCTTGTTGAACCGCACCATGCCCGCAATGGTAGTGGCAATGTGAAGCTCCTTGTTGGCAAAGACCGCGCTCTTGAAAACAACGCTGCCGCCGTCAATTTCTATCGTGTTGCCGAAAACGCTGCCCTCAAGGAAGGTGTTCGCCTCGATCTTTATGTTTCGCTTGAGATCCTTCGAGCCCTGCGGAAGAATGCTTGTCTTGACAATGTTATCCTTTAGGAAAAGATCCTTATCATCAAACCTTATTTCGCGTAAAGTTTCCATCTGCTCCTCCTGATGTCAAATAATTATACCTGTTTAAGGTTGGGACAGCCCGCTTTCCACAGCCTGCATATCTCGGTATAAACGCGCTCGCGGTATTCGTCCCGCTCGCCCGAGCTTGTGTAGCTGTCCTGAACCATGCTTGAAAACGCCTGATCGATAAGCTTCAGTTCCTCATTGGGCACCGCCCTGGCTTCGGCGTTTTTCTGTATCACATACGAATTTACGGAGGCAAGGATACTGTCCCTGCGCGCATTGTCTGACGTATAGCAGCTGCACACATACCGCCCGTCGGATATCTGCTCCGAAACGCAGTACGCAACGGGTATGTAGGACTGCTGCCTGTCCTCCTCGATACTCTTGTTCCACAGGATATCACGCATCATGTGGCGGTACTTCAGGTTGCTGTTAAGCGACTCGGCAAGGTTGTGGAGCACGACGGACACCTTTTGCCGCAGCCCCGCCGCAGCAATGTTCCCGCTGTTATTCCCCCTTGCGCCGAGAAGGTCGGCTGTTTTTGCGGCGGAGGACAAATACGGCTTCACCGCGACCTCTTCCCTTACCTTCTTTCCGAGCGTGAAAGCGGGTCTGTTTATCTCGGTGATACGCCTTTCCATCTCGTTATCGAGATCCCTGAACACCTTTCCGAACTTCGCGCGCTCCCTCTCAACGTCCGAGAGCATACGGTCGTGCTTGTCCTTGACAGCCTTTGAATGCTCGAACAGCAGCGCGGCTTTCGTCTGGATAAGCGTGTTGTTCTCTGCCTTTTTTGTGGTTATATCGTTCTGAATAAGGCTGTAAAAGCCCTTCGTCAGGCTGTCGGATATCTGCTCGTGGCTCTCCGCGATCGCCGCACAGTTCGCCGCGTTCATCGCCGCAACGGAAGCCGTCAGTCCGTCAACGCGCAGGCTTGCATTCCTGACGCTTTGGTCGAACGGCTCGGTCGCAACGGTTACCGAAAATGTCACGGGAACATTCTGTTCATAAGAAACGGTATGATAGCCCCCGTTCTCGCTCGCGGGGTAGTAGGCGCTGACGGAGCCGGAAACATGGACCGTGCCGGAATAATTCCTTACATAACTCATCAGCAACCTCCTAATTGAAACAGCTGCATCATCTTTTCCGCAACTCTGGGGTCAAGCGCGGAGGAAGCCACAAGCGCCCTGTATTCGTCGCAGATGCTTTTCCGCTCGAAATCCTCCTTGCCTGCCGCGGCGCATATCTCCTGTTGGTTGAGGATATTAAGGCTTATGCTGCTTCGTATCTGGTCGGGGAGGTATTCGGGCAGGTGCAGGCTGAACACATATGTATCGGTGACGAGCGTGCTCTGCTTCGAGGCAAATACCACGGGGATATACTCCTGCTGCTTCACCTCGGTGCTAGTGCGGTCGAGCATGGAGTCCATCAGCGTCTTGTAGACATGGTTCTCGCTGACCTTGTTCGCGAGGAAATCCAGCGAGTGATTGGTCTTGTCCTTAATTCTTGAGGTAACTATCTTCTGGTCGAGCGAGTCAACTTCGGAAGATGTGACCACCGTTTCGGGGACATGGCGCTCGAACATTCCGAGGGTGACCTTCTTTCTTGTTTCGGCAATTCCCACCGCGTCCTTGTCGAGCTGCGCGATACGGTTGGAAAGCGCCTTGTCCAGTCCCTTGAAAATATGGCTGTACTGCCCCTTAACGCGGTTGTAATCGCCCTCCATGCGCTCCTTTGTCTTGTTGAGCGTCTTTCCGTATTCAAGCAGCAGCGCAAGCTTCGCCTGCATTTCGGTATAGCAGACGGAAAGCTTCATGGAAACCTGCGAACGGATAAGGTTGAAGAAGCCCTTGTCAACGTTAGAGCATATCTTGTCCGCCGAACTCTTTTCGGAGGCTATGACCGCCGCCTGCATCGCAACGACTGCGGCGGTGGTTGCCGTGACATGATTTGACACATCATTCACGGAAGCCGCCATCGGGTTGGTATCGACTACGAAATCAAAATCTGCCATATTATGTCACTCCCCCGTATTCACAGCGGCAGCTGCGTCTGTCTTTTCGAGAGAAATGACATTCGGCTGACCGATAACGCCGTTGACCTTCTGAACAAGGTCGGTCTGAATGCTTTCGTAAACGTCGGGTGCGACAACAGGCTCGGGCAGCAGCACGGCGTTGCTCGCGACATAGGGGCTGACGCCGACAAGGCTCCTGCGGCGGCTGTCAAGGCTGTGCAGGTCGGAGAATGCGACTGCCGTTTCATGCGCCATGTTATCTCTGAGCGAACCCTCGTAGTATTCGATATACTCGAACTGGTGCGTGCTCTCGTCTATGCTGTCGTTGATACGATCCATGAACTCCGCGAACTCCTCCTGCTGCTGGTTGCACTGCGAAGCCTGCGCCTCGAAGCCCGCTATCATTTCCGCCTGCGCCTCGTTCTCCTTTACCTCGCTGTCGTCGGTGCTGCCGCTCTGCTTCATGGCGTTGCTGGTGCTTAAAAGCGACTGGTACATATTGTATGCGTTCATGTAGTCCGCGTAGGTTTCGCGCATATGCGTGATGAGCTCGTCCGCGGTCTTTCGGTTATCTCTGAAATAGTTGCCGATCTCGGTCTTCCACCTGTCGACGTACATTCTCTTCTGGTCGTCTATGTTGTTGTAGATCTTCATTCTCTCGATCTTGTTTTCTTCCATGAGAGCAGAAATGACGGGCATGAATATCTCCTCGTCTATCTGGTGCATTCCGAAGGGCATAGACGTTCTGGAGCCGTCCTCGGCGATCCAGCTGTTGGAAAACAGCTCGTATTTAACGACAGAGCCCGACTTGAGCGAGAAGGGCGAATAATCATTGACCGCCGTGTGATAATCGAATATGTTTTCGGCGCGCGCACGCTCTATCTCCTCCGCCTCGAGCGTCGGGGAATACTGCGTATATCCCGCCTTCAGCACAAGGTCGAAAATCGAGGAGGTGTATTCCGTCAGCTTGCTCTGCGAGGAAAGCTTTGTCTTGGTGAGCAGCTGAACCGAGTCCGCAAGGCGGCGCATAAGGCGCTTTATGTATTCGTTGCTGTCGGAATCGCCGGTGTTCTTTATCTGATCCTTCAGCGCGTTCAGCGACGCGAACTTCGCGAGGCGGTCGTCAAACGAAACGTCGAACACGTTCATGACATTGTGCGAACCGACGTCGGTCGTCGAATATTCGCGCAGATAATCGGCGTCGCGGCTCTGCGGGTTGATGACGGGTATCCTTACAGAGGCGTTGTTGCTGTCGCCGAGAAGATAGCTGATATTTCTTACCTGCCTGTCAATGCTGCCCATGTAGTCATACAGCGTGACGTTCTGAATAGATGTCGAATAATCCGAGGTGTTGACGTTCTCGGTCATGGAGCTGCTTTCAACGACAGGCATCTTCTCAAGCGAGTCGGACAGCTGCTGCACCGAGCTCTGGAACTCGTCGGGACGGTTGAGTATGGTGAGGTTGAAATCCGTTTCCCCGACTGCTCCCGTGTGGTCGAGAACTATGCTCTTGTCCTCAAACGGCACTCTTGTCGCAACGGGAACATAAACCACGCCTATCTTGTCTACGCGGTATTCCCTGCGGATATTCCTGTATCTCTCGTCGCACTCGACGATAAGCGCCTCGAACCGCTCGACCTCTCTCTTGAAATTGTTATACTTAACGCGCTGAACTATGCCGATGATGAGCGGAATAATGAGAATGCTGAGCACGAACATTATCGTTGAGAGCGTCTTTGCCTTGTTCATCGCCGCGGTCATCTCGTCGCGCTGCCTTATAAGGTCCGCCTTGTTGCGTTCCTCTGCCATTTCCGCGGATACTATCGTTTCCGCGGCTGCCTTGTAGTAGTCGAAAAGGATCTTCGCCTGATCCTGATAGATGTTGGAGGAGTTTTCAAATATCTTACCCGTCATGTCGTTTGTCCTCTTTCTTAACGCATATTTTTGCGAACTCTGTAAAGAGCGTCGAAGTTTTTCAGCTTGCTTTCAAGCGCGGCGGTGGGACCCTTCTCGCCCGAAATGAAATAGCTGTCGGTGAGAATGGTGTCAAGTGCGGCGAGCATACTGCGCTCCATATCCTGCGCCTCGGCGGTGTTCCCGGGGGAGAGGTATCTCATATCCTCCGCGATCTTCTCTGCGGCGGCGCGCATACTGTCGCCCTTTTCCAGCCCTGCGGCAAGCGCCGCGAGCCTGCTTGCCTTGCTTCTTAACGCCGTAACGCCCGACATCTTTATATCCTCGTCCCGCGCTGTTGATTCAATGTGACCCTTAGCGACAAGCGCCAGACATACCCATATCACAAACACGAACAGAGCAACGAGCTGAATAACGATAGAAATAACAAGCGGGAGAAATGTGAACGCAAGAACTATCGCAACAACGGAAGCTGTGAAATAAGCCGCAAGCCCTTTCCAGTACACCGCTCCCGCAGCGGCAAGGGAGGCTATCCCGCCCCTAGCCGAGCCGAGCAGCAGCGGCAGGAAAACGGCGAGATACAGCAGCGAAACGCTGACGCAGGCGAAAATATATTCGGGCATCATGCGCTCGAAAAGCGGGCTTAACAGCGCGAACGCAAGACCGAGGACAACTATCCCCGCAACGAAAATGACTACCCTTACGGCAAGGTGTTCGTTTTTCTTCATAATACCTCCCGTCCGTTACATAAGCTTGTTTCCGCAGGTCGGGCAGAATTTCAGCCCGTACTGCACGGGGTTGTGGCACTTGAAGCATACGTTATCCGCCGCGCCGTTGTTGTTGGCAAGCGTCGCGCCGCAGGTAACGCACCTTGTCGAGCGGGTGGAGTTATCCGCGCCGCACATCGGGCAGGGGTTGTATTTATTGCCGCAGTGCGGGCAGAAAGCGGACTCCGCCGAGAATTTCTTGCTGCAATTCGAGCAGAAAACCTCGCGCCGCGCCATTCTCTGATTGGGAGCGCCGCCGAAATTCTGACCGCCGTAATTCATGCCGCCCTGATTCTGGTTGAACTGATACTGATTCTGCGGGGGCGTCTGCATCATAGCGCCGCCCATGGCGTTGTTGCCGGAGAAAGCGCCCGTCATCATCGCAACGCCGAGAATGCCCATGGGCGAGTTGTTGTTCACGGCGTTACCCGCAACCTCGAAGGACTGCTTCTGCTGCCATGTGTAGCCCGCGATAGCCTGCGCGGAACGGTCGGACATTGCCTCGGATATCTTCCTGCCCTCGGGGGAGGAGGTGTCAAGGTTGACCTCGGTTATGTAGAAGCCCTCAAGGTTGAAGCCGTATTCCTCCCAGAACTCGGACATGGGCTGCTTTATGAACTTCGAGAGGTCGTCAAGGTGCATTGCTATGCTGTTTATGCCGACGCGGTTGGCGTTCATGAATGCAACTATGGAAGAATTTGTCTTGGCGATCATCGCGCCCTTGAAATGGTCGGTGAGCTCCCTTGCGGTGAAGTGCTGCATGGTGCCGACGAGCTTTACGAGGAAGCGCTCCGCGTCGGTCACTCTGAGACCGTATCTACCCTTGGCGATAAGCGGGAGCATCTGCCCGTAGTCGGGATCCATGAAGCGCATGGTAGTGGTTTCCCAGTCGATGTTGAGCGGCGCGGTCTTGTTGACGAACCACACCTCCGCCATGAACGGGTTTCTGCCGCCGAAGGGGATACCGAAAAGATTTCTCAGCAAAGGAAGATTCTGCGTTGACAGGGTATGCGAGCCGGGGCCGAATTTGCCGAGTATCTGCCCCTTGGAGAAGAAAACAGCCTCCTGCGACTCGTGCACGATAAGCTGTGTGCCCGTGCTGAGGTTGCTCTGCGGGAAACGGTAGGCGAACTCCGCGTTATTTTGCGGTGACCATTCCACCATATCAATGAATGCCATTACAATTCCTCCTTGAAATAATATCCTGTCGGTGTGCGACGGATAATTTATTCTGCTGTTGTTAAATGCCGATAAATGACATATTACACAAGTTTATTATAACACCGTGAATTTATTTTGTCAATATATTTATGACCCAAAAACAACTCATATTACGCCGTCGCGAGGTCTGTCGGGTGTGCTCCCGCTCCGCTGTGCAGAGCGTGCTGTGCCTGCTCCCGCGTAAGCGGTTTTTTACATTCCGTGCAAGCGGGCGGAAGCCTTTTCTTTATTCTTCTTTTCTTTGCTCTGCTTTACTTTCCTTTTCTTTTCTTTACTTTTCTTTTCTTTACTTTTCTTTGTGGCATTATTGCAGCAGAAATTCGAGTTATTGCAACAAAAACCCGAGTTATTGCAGCAATAACCCGGGGGTAAATTTATTTATCTGTACAAAGTGCACAAGAAGAATGTCATCTCCCGCGGCACACCGCTTCCTTTTTCGGGGAGATCCCACAAATTCAACAGCCGCCGTTCGCGGTTCTGGCGACGCGCTCTATCTCGTCAATGCAGCGGAAAAACGCGTCCACGATATCGGGGTCGAAGTCCTTTCCCCTGCCCTCGCGGATTATCTCATAGCACTTTTCAAGCGGCATTGCGTCGCGGTAGCACCGCTTAGCGGACACAGCGTCGAACACGTCCGCAACAGCCATTATTCTCGCGCAGAGCGGGATATCATTCTCTTTGAGCCCCTCGGGGTAGCCGCGCCCGTTCCACTTTTCGTGATGATAAAGCGCAACGCTGTACGCCATGTCCTTGTAATCGTCGTCCATGGTGTGGCCGAAGGTGTCGTTGATTATCTGCGCGCCTATCGTCGAATGGGTCTTCATTATCTCGTATTCGTCGCTGTCAAGCTTGCCGGGCTTGTTGAGAATAACGTCGGGGATACCTATTTTCCCTATGTCATGCATCGGCGCGGCAATGATAAGGTTGTCAATGAAGTCCTTGGTTATCAGGTAATGATAGTGGATATCCTTACGCAGCTCGCGGGCGATTATCTCGGCATACATAGAGGTTCTTTTGATGTGACCGCCCGTGTTGTTGTCCTTGTTTTCAACAAGGGTCGAAAAGCCCATTATCATCTCCCTGTGATACAGCCTTGCTTCCTTGACGGAGGGATTTTCCATTATAAGGTAAAGACTCGTTACGATAAGCGACACGGCAAGCGACGCGAGCAGCGCTTCATGGAATATTATCTGTATGAGCCAAATCACCGTTGAGGTAACAATGGTCATCATGAAGCTCATCTTTTTGTCATGCTCGATATAGGCGCTTTTCCGAAGGAAAAATACGATCGTCAGCACGGTATAAAGCGCAATGTCCCCAAAGCATATGTACACGGGAACGCCCATGGAATAATTGGTGTATTCCCCGTTGACGTAGTAAACAAACGGCATGGTGAGCAGCGTCGCCGCCGTGGAGAACAGCTGCGGGATCATACAAGCCGCCCTTTTCCCCCTGCCCGAAGCGCCGCCCGTTACATCGAGCCAGTAAAAGAAATGCTCAAACACGAAAAGCTGCAGCGACACAAAATACAGCGCGTGCGCGATATAGTTCACCGCGGCGGGAACGCTGTCAAGATGATTGACCGTGTAGACCGTCACACCATCAAGCACAACGGCTATCTCCGCAATTATGAACAAACTGTCGAAATTATTGTTGCAGAGCTTCTGCCCCGTTTTTTTGTTCAGCTTGTTGCCCTGCCTGACGAACAAAACACCGAAAAGCAACAGAAATATCAAAAGCGCTATCTGCATTTTACAGGTATATAATACTTCCAAGATAATACCCCCCAAGGTATTTTGAACGTTCCTTTTCACATACGATTAAATTATACCACATTCCGCCAAAAAAATCAACTCCCCCGCCGAACATTTATTTCAGCCCCGGACAAGGTATTGCTTTTATGCGGGAAATATTGTATAATATGTATATACGACCCGACGGAGCAGGTGCGGCGCTTTGCCATAGCCTTACGAAACACTTCACAAAAAAGGTAACTCATCATGAAAGAAAACAACTATTCAAGCATCGAAAAATACGAGGATCGCTTCGGGTACAGGGAAAGCGGCGTATTTTACTGCGGGACAAAATTCGAATACCTGCTGTTCGCGCTGTGCGTCTGCGCGCTGGTCGTCGGGATAATCGTTATTGATGTGAAGATCCTTGAGCCTGCGTTGTACCAGACGTCAATGGCGCTGTTTTTCGCGCTGGCGTCACTTATCGTATGCTCTGTATGGGCGGCGGTATGGGTGGTGCTGGCGAAGCTTGTCATGTCGGGGTTCAAATGCCGCTACGACTGCGACAGGGAGCGCTTTACCGCCACAGTCGGGCATAAAACGCGGACGATATATTATAAGGAAGCCCTCGGCGTCGATTACGACGAAATGACCCTTTTCGGCAGAACGCGCGGCTATAACGTCACCGTGCGGACGCTTAACGGCGCGATAACATACCGCCTTGTTTTCCCCAACCGCCACGCTGTCACCAACCCGAGGAACACCGTGTTCAACATCATCGACGAGCGCGCCCGCAATCTGCGCAAGCCGTCGGAGCCCGAGGTCGTTCCCGCCGCCGAACGCTTTATCGAGGAGGCAATGAGAACGGGCGACAGAACTGCGGGAAATACGCAGCCGCTCGGGGCGGTGTTCCCCGAAAAAATGCGGGATAATAACCCCGAAAGCGAGGAAATGCCCACCGTTTCCCTTAGCTCACAAAGCGCTGTCGCGCGGCTGGAGGCGGCGCTCTCGGACGAGGGACGGAAAGCCGCGCCGCCCCCGACAGCACAGCAGTGCAGGCAGGAGGAAGCCGATAAGGACGCGCTTATCGAAAAGGGAAGAATGCGGCTGCGGCAGAAAATGGCGTTCCCGCTTGCCGCAGCGATAGTTGCCGTTCTTGCGGCGATAGTGTTCTGCGCCGTCTGTTATTTTCCCGATCTGCTTGCGGCAATGCCCGAGCTTGCTCTGCTTGTCGCGGCGGTGTTCCTGTTCGGCGGCGCTTTTGCTGCCGTTATGATACTTGTCGGCGGGAAAGAATACCTCTACCGCGCAACGGGCAGGGAGTTCACCCTGACCGACCGCAGGGGCAGAGAGGTCGTGACTTTCTATTACAGCGACGTGCTGCGGGTGGACTATAAGGAGCAGAAGCTGCTGTGGAAAACCATCGGCTACGACGTCACCATCACCACAAAATACCGCGCGGTGCTCTGCCGCTGGCTGTTCCCGCACAGAATGACCTACTGCGTATTCGGAAAGACCCCGTTTCAGATAATTACAGACAACTGCCCGCCGTTCGGGCCGCTGCCCGATAACCGGAAAAGAAAAGCCGGGCAGATATGACCCGATACATAAAAAAAGCGCCCCGAAAGGAGCGCTTTTGGTTTATTATTCCGAAGCTGCCGGTTCTTCCGAAGCTGCCGTTTCTTCAAAAGCTGCCGGTTCTTCCGAAGCTGCCGTTTCTTCCGAAGCTTCTTTGAGCAATGTGAACCTTTCCGTAAGGTTGCGCAGCATTTTCGCCTGCTCGTTGAGCGTCTGACTTGCGGCAGCGCTCTGCTCGGCTGTGGCGGCGTTGCTCTGAACCGCCGCGGAAATGCTTTCAATGCCCTCGTTTGCCTTTTCGACCATTTCAGCCTGCTCGTGAGAGGCGCTGTTTATCTCGTTGATGAGCGCTATCGCCTCCCCTGTCACCGCAACCGCTTCGTTGAGCGACTCGGCGGTTTCTCCGACAACGGCTGTGCCGTT
>CAMERU010000073.1 GCA_945935925.1 uncultured Clostridia bacterium
AGCGACAGGAACGGGCGCATTATTTCGGGGGTATTCCAGTCGTCGAGAAACGGCATTGTCGGAATCGACCGCTGCATGGTAAACGACCCGCGCGCCGATGAGATAATCGTCGGGATAAGGGAGCTTCTGCGCTCGTTTAAAATTCAGCCGTGGAACGTCGGTACGGGGCGCGGCTTTCTGAAGCACGCTCTTATCCGTATCGGAAAAAGGACGGGCGAGATACTTGTAACGCTTGTCGGAAGCAGTACGATGTTCCCTAAAAAACACGATTTCACTGCCGCGCTGGTAAAAAAATTTCCCTCAATAACCTCCGTTACCTTTTCGGTCAACACCGATCCCGATATGCTGCTGCTCGGTCAGCATATAGAGGTGCTGTACGGCAGCGGTTATATAATCGACGAGATATGCGGGAAGAAATTCCGCATTTCGCCACAGTCGTTTTATCAGGTAAATCCCGAACAGGCGGAACGGCTTTACAATTACGCGGTAAACGCCGCGCGGCTCACACCGCGTGACAATATCCTTGACGCGTACAGCGGCACGGGAACGATAGGGATAATCGCCTCGGACTATGTAAACAGCGTTCAGGGCATTGAATACAACGCTGCGGCAGTCCGCGACGCGGTGCAGAACTGCCGTATCAACGGCATAACAAAAAAGGTTGCTTTCAACCGCGGCGACGCGGGAGAATATCTCCGCGACCGCGCCGCTCACAAGGTGCATTTCGACGCGGTTTTCATAGATCCCGCCCGCGCGGGGGCGGACAGGAAGTTCCTCCGCGCGCTGTGCGCTGTGCGCCCCGAAAGGATCGTCTACGTTTCCTGCAGCCCCGCTACCCTCGCGCGCGATCTGAAAACACTTTCGACGGATTACTCGGTCGAGGATATTCAGCCGTTCGATATGTTCCCGTTTACGAGGCACGTTGAGTGCGTGGTTTCGATGTCAAGGAAAGAGAAGTAAATCGGGAAAGATTTTGTGTAAGGGAGCAAATAATATGGAAATTACAACAGAAAGATTAATTCTGCGACCGTGGAAGGACTCCGACGCAGAAAGCCTTTATGAATACGCAAAAGACCCGGCTATTGGACCGATTGCAGGCTGGCCTGTACACACGAGCGTTGAAAACAGTCTTGAGATAATCAGGGGAGTATTATCAGGAGATGAAACGTATGCCGTTTGCTTAAAGGGTGATAATCGTGCAATTGGAAGCATTGGTTTGATTCCTCCCGCACAGTCTCATACCAAAGCGAGCAACACAGAAATTGAAATCGGATATTGGATTGGTGTCCCTTTTTGGGGAAACGGATACATTCCCGAAGCTATAAGAGCTATACAGAAGCACGCTTTTGAAGATTTAGGATACAATGCAATGTGGTGTGGCTATTATAACGGAAACGAAAAATCCAAACGATGTCAGGAAAAGTGTGGTTTTCGCTACCATCATACCGAAGAAAATAAACCCTGTCCGCTAATGGGAGATGTACGAACCGAGCACTTTACTTATCTTACGAAGGAACAGTGGCTTACATGCAAGTAGATTCAAGCCACGTTTAGTGCGTGGCTTCGATGTCAGGGAAGGAAAACACAACATAATCAGCGGGTCGGAAACCGGACTTATTACGGAATTTTTAGAACCATTTTTGAAATTTGCCGTAACCGCTGTCGGCAGTATCTATGCGGTACAGGTGCGATTTGTATATGACACCTCGCAGGGGTGGAAGGATATTTATATTTCACAGGCAATGACGCTTGAAGAGCTATGTGAAACAAACGATCACCTTAAACAGCTTTCCGCACAGTTCCCCGTCAGAAAAGGGCAGGAATGATTCCCGAAAACGTCAATAAAAGCCATGCCTGCCGAAACCGCGCAATGCAGTTCCGGCAGGCGTTATTATTTATCAAGCGGGGCGGTCGCCGTTTTTATCCGGTGAGAGAGGGGGGATATGAACGGCAGGGCGGCAGGAAAATGAATGATAAGTGTTGAGTGAAAATGCGCCGTTTGAGAGGTTAAAGTGAACTATGGTTTTGGGAACCGCCTTATCAGCCCCGCTGCTTATATGACACCGCAAATTATCGAAAGGTTACACCCGATTTTAATTTTGTGCATTTTGTACTATTTGTTTAGGCAATACGCACAATCAATCCGCCTTTTTTGACCCTTTGACAAGCAGAATGAAGCTTACCGTTCCCGTTACAGCCGTTGCGATAAGCAAAACAAGACTTATCAATATCGAATTGATTCCCTCCAGCCTGCCAATTGCGTCCGCCGAGCCTAACTGAATAAATATCACCGAAGCAGAAAGATTATTGTTCACCATATGCGCGAACGACGCGGGGTAGATAGATTTCGTGCGCTCGGTAAGCAGTGTCAGAAACGCGTTTTCAAGCGTGCAGAGCAGACACATTACCAGAATACCCAGCCACGGGAAGAAGTCATAATCCGTGCCGAAATCGTGACCGGACATAGTTAGCGGAGCGTGCCACAGCCCCCATATAATTCCGCCGACAATAACCGCCGCGGGCTTGCCGATAAGCTCCGTAAGCTTCGGCATCATATATCCGCGCCAGCCCCATTCCTCGCCGAACGCAGGGAAAAATACCACCAGCGAATAGCCAAGCTGTGTTATCACCGACGCATAGAAAACGCTTGATTCGGGTTTAACGAACGCCTCGTCCATGCTCATATCGCCGAGGAATATAGCGTATAGCAGTACAATGCTTACCGCCGTTTCAACAAGCTTGACCGCTATCGAAGCAGCATACCAGCCCGGGTGCTTTCCCACGGTCAGCCCGAGGAATGAGCCTGAAAAGCCTTCCTTTGTGATAAGCCTTGTAAGCAGAT
Source organism: uncultured Clostridia bacterium (assembly GCA_945935925.1). GTDB lineage: Bacteria > Bacillota > Clostridia > Oscillospirales > Ruminococcaceae > CAG-115. Next base: position 2,843 of record CAMERU010000073.1, read on the forward strand.
TGGCAATGGCAGGAGTCAGCATTCCAAGCGCGCTGAAAACATAAACCACCGTCTGCACCTGCGGATCTTTGCTTACAAAAATCGGTCCGCCGCAGCAGGCGTTAAGTATCGGAGCCATGATGCACAGCGGAGCAAACGCAAGCACAATGTATATTATCAGCCGCTTTACGGTGAGCTTTTTGTTAATCTCCATAATTCTCCGCTCCTTTCCGATAAAGCTTCAGCGACAGCGCATAGGACGCCGCATACATACCGACAGCGGCAAACGGGAGTATTGCCGTTATCCATGCGGGAACAGGTCCTGCAAGAAATTCTATCAAAGCCGCAATCGGGTCGTCCGAAAGAATAAACGATATATCCCCGAAAAGGAAGTATATCAGAATGATCGCAATAATTACACCGAATACAACGCCCTTTACCCTTAATCCAACACTTGAACCGTAGCGTATGTAGAACACCATTTCAAAAGCGCAGATGATCATTTCCATGCTGAATAACACCATCAGCACGCCGCTCATTGCATATGCCGCGCTGCCTGTTATTCCGGTGACAATTATATCCGTGACAAAACCGCAGAATAATATCCCGATGTTGATTATAAGGACGGTGTAATATTTCCCCGCGACCTGACCCTTCGCCGAAAGCGGGGTGGAAGCAACAAAGCTTACCCATGTCGACTGTTCGTCGATCTTGAAATATTCCGTGTTTGAAATACCAGCCATGAAGAAAACCAGGGCGTAGCACAGCGCGGATAATATTGTAAATTCCCCGTCAAGCGTATTTCCGCCAAGTATCGCCACAGCAATAATTGTCGCGGAAACGATCGCCTGCATTACCGCCATAAAGATAACATTTCCCTTGCAAAGGCAGAAGTTTTTGTAGATATGCCCGCTCATTACTTCTCCCTCCTTATCAGCAGCAAATAGTTTGCAATGAACATCAAGCCCAGAATTGCCGCAATTATAAACGGCAGAAACGGCAGCAGGTTATTTGTCAGGAAGTCAAGCAAGCCCTGAAACTCAAATCCTTCAACGGATCGCTTTGCGCCCTCGGGGTCAACGATGGTATGAATGATATTGTAGGGAACAATAGTGCCGAACAATGCGATAACCAATGCAATTCCCGCTTTGTCAACGGAATGAAGCAGCTTTATCAGCGTCTGAAAGACCAGCCCGAAAAGCAGCCCTATCGCCATGAATGACAAAAGCACCGCAATATCCTGCGCAAGCAGCGCCGTCCCCGTAACAGCGGAAATAACCGCGAGATAAGCAATGCCGACCGCAAAATCCAGCACGGCGATAACAGCGTACAACGCCACATTCGCAAGCGAGTATTTCCACGCGGGAACAGGTGTTGAGCGCCTGAAATATGTCCACAGCTTTTTATCGTCGTTTATTGCTGTATTTGCAACGGTGTCGGCAAGACAGCCGAGGTAAAACAGCGGAATGTATTTTACGGCTGACACCACGATATATACCATGGTATCCCATGATTCCCTGACCTTTTCCCGAAACTCCTCCGTTTCGGAAGCAGAATTGCTCGCGGAAGAAACAACGCTGTCAAAAACAGCCTTTACATTGCCGTGATATGTGCTTAACAGTATCAGCAGTAGCACAGTCACCGCTGCGGCGAAGATCACATAGCCCGCGATAAGCCCTTTTCTGGTAATATAAAATTCGCGCTTAACAAGGTTAAAAAACGAGCCTCCCATTATGCCCACTCCTTTTTATCCCTGTTCACATAGAACAGCATTATCTCCTCAAGGGTCGTTTTTTCGATCATCATTCCCGGGTATCTGCGCTTCGCTTCTGCCCTGTCGGATACCATTGCCTCCGCGCCGAAATCATTTATCCGCGCGCTGACATAATCCTCGCGGGCGAGCTTGGCAAAGTCGTCCTTTGTGCATTTGATAACGCCGTGGCTGTCGAGTATCTCGTCCTTATATCCCGTCAGCAGTATTTTTCCCTTGTCGATAAAGGTAACGCAGTCGGCGATCTTTTCAAGGTCGCTCGTAATATGAGAGGACATAAGAATGGAGTTCTCGTCGTCCTGAAGATATTCGCGAAAGATGTCAAGTATTTCATTTCTTACAACGGGGTCAAGACCGGTTGTCGCCTCGTCCATAATGAGCAGCCTTGCGCCGTGCGAAAGAGCGGTCGCTATCTGCAGCTTCATTTTCATGCCCTTGGAGAACTTGCCGAGCTTTTTTTTGCGGGGCAGCCCGAAGCGCTCAAGATATGCGTTGTAGGTTTTTTCGTCCCATGTGCTGTACATTCCCCCGAACATAACGCTCAGCATATCCGCCGTGAAGCTTTCGTGGAACGGTATCTCATCAAAGACAGCGGCGATATGCTCCTTTATTTCAAGCTCATGTGTGCTGTTGTCCATGCCGAGCATTTCTATCGTTCCGCTGTCGGGTCGGATAACGTTAAGCAGCGCCTTTATCGTAGTGGTCTTGCCGGCGCCGTTCTGCCCGATAAAACCCATTATGCTGCCCTTAGGCACGCTGAAGCTCACATTGTCCAGCGTAAATCCGTCGTATTTTTTGGTCAGTCCGTTTATCACGATAGCGTTTTCGTAATCACTCATTCTTATCCCCTCCGTAAACCAGTTCAAGTATTTCCTTCATTTCCTCAAGCGTCAGACCGCACATTCTGCCCGCGTCGCACGCCTTTGCAAGCAGCTCCTCGGTCTTGCGGAGCGTTTCCTCACGCAGGAAATCGGTGTTCTGATGCTTGACGAAGCAGCCCTTGCCCGCGAAGTTTTCGATAAACCCGTCGCGTTCAAGCTCCTCGTAAGCGCGCTTGGTCGTTATCACGCTGATACGAAGCTGTGCGGCAAGCGTTCGCATTGACGGCAGGGCGTCCCCCGCGGCAAGCTCTCCGCTCATTATCTGCTCCTTTATCTGCGCGATTATCTGCTGATAGATCGGCTCGTCCGATGAATTGCTCAAAATAATATTCATGATGCACCTCTAAAAATTGTATATATACACTATACACAGTATAGCATTTGTTTTATCATTTGTCAATAGGTAAAATAAATTTTTCCGAAATTAACGCGCCGTTATTTTTTGCATAACCGCCTTAATTTTTCGCAAAGGGTCTTCTCAAAAACGGTCAGCGGATTTATAATAGCATTGACCGATGCAGTCAGGAGGTAGAAATGAACGAAAAATTTTTCAGCCTGCCCGAAGAAAAGCAGCTTGCGATCATCAACGCGGGTTACCGTGTTTTCTCACAGAACAGCTACAAAAAATGTCCCGTCAGCGAGATAGCCGACGAGGCGGGAATAAGCAAGTCGCTGCTTTTTTATTACTTCCGAAACAAGCGGGAGCTTTATCTGTTCCTGATAAAAAATGCGGCGGATACTACCTATAAACACCTCTATGAGTTCGGCTGCGGCGAGGAAGATGATTTTTTTGAGATAATGTACCGAGGGTTGAAGGCTAAGGTCGCTCTTATGAAAAAATACCCCGACCTCACTCTGTTCACGCTCAAGGCATACTACGAAACCGACCCCGAGATATGCGGCGATATCCGGAAAATCATAGGCAGAATTGCTTCCCTCGACAATAACGCAAAAATGCTGAAAATCGACCCCGAACAATTCGTCGAGGGTATCGACCTGCAAATGATGTATATGGATATGTACCTCGCCTCCGAGGGTTATCTGTGGGAGAAAACTCATCAGGGCAAATTTGACGCCGACGAGGTTGAAAGGGACTTCGAGAGAATGATCGACTTCTGGAAGAAGCTATATCTGCGAAAGGTGTAAAAATGGGCATAATCGAAACAAACGATCTGACGAAATATTACGGCAAAAGCCGCGGGATAATCGACCTTAATATGAGCGTCGGCGAGGGAGAGTTTTTCGGATTTATCGGACCTAACGGCGCGGGAAAATCCACCACTATCCGCACGCTTCTCGGGCTTATCCGCCCCTCCTCGGGAGAAGCGCGGATATTCGGCAGGGACATTGCGACCGACAGGACGAATATACTCGCCGACATAGGTTATATGCCCTCGGAAGCGACATTTTACAGCGGAATGAAGGTCAGGGAGATAATCGCGCTCTCCGCGAAAATGCGACGCAAGGACTGCTCTGCCGAGGCAGACAGGCTGTGCGAAAGGCTGGCGCTGGATAAAAACAAGCGCGCCGATGAGCTTTCCCTCGGAAACAGAAAAAAGGTGTCGATAGTCTGCGCCTTGCAGCACGAGCCGCGGCTGTGCATTCTTGACGAGCCGACAAGCGGGCTTGACCCGCTCATGCAGAAGGAGTTTTTCGATATTCTCAGCGAACGTCACCGCAGCGGAACAACGATCTTTCTGTCCTCGCACGTGCTTTCCGAAATACAGAAAAACTGCTCCCGCGCGGCAATAATAAAGGACGGCAGGCTGATCGCGCTTGACAGCGTGGAAAATCTCTCTAAAACAAACACAAAGCGCGTAACGCTGCACGGCGTTAACATACTCCCCGATACAATAGCGGGAAGATCGGTCGAAGCGGGCGCGGACAGCGTTTCTTTCCTCTATAACGGCGACATAAAGGCGCTGCTGAACGCGGCAGCCGCCCTGCCGATATATGACATGACGATAACCGAGCCGCAGCTTGAGGAGATATTCATGCACTATTACGAGAAAGGCGGCGATGACGTATGACAGTATATATAAAGGAGCTTAAACAGGGCTTTTAGGCGTTCTGTATCTGGACAGCGTCGATAGCGTTCATGACGCTTGTCTGCATAATTATGTTCCCCGAAATGAAGAACGAAATGGACAGCGTGACCGACGTTTTCGCCAACATGGGCGGATTTACCGCAGCGTTCGGTATGGACAGACTGAGCTTCGGCGAGCTTATGGGGTTCTACGGGATAGAATGCGGGAACATAATCGGGCTGGGCGGCGGCTTTTTCGCGGCGCTGACGGGCGTATCCGCACTCGCAAAGGAAGAAAAGGACAGAACAGCAGAATTTCTGCTGACGCACCCCGTGAGCCGTTTTTCGGTGGTAACGCAAAAGCTGCTTTCGGTGCTGACGCAGGTGGTGCTGCTTAATATTATCGTCGCGGCGGTGAACATTGCAGCGGCTGCTGCTATCGGAGAACAGCTTGAAACAGAACAGTTTATTCTTCTTCATATCGCGTATCTGCTCATGCAGACAGAAACAGCCTGCGTCTGCTTCGGAATTTCTGCGTTCATTAAGCGCGGCAGTATCGGTATCGGGCTCGGAACATCGCTCGCTCTCTATTTCATGAATATTATCTGCAACATCAGCGACAGCGCCGAATTTCTCCGATGGGTCACTCCCTACGCCTACGCAGAAGCAAGCAATATCATTTCCGAAAGCAAGCTTGAATACGGGCTTATCGCGGTGGGAATGGGTATAGCCGCCGTCGGCGCTGCTGCGGGGTATTTCAGGTATCTCAAAAAGGATATTGCGGCGTGACTGCTATACCATATACAAAATTATAAAATAATGACCGGCACCGATATTACACAGTGCCGGTCTGTTTATTTGTCAATAACGCCGTTTATTGAACAGCCGCTTCTCCGCCGCCCCATTCAACAAGGGTAAATCCGTTTCTGACGAACCCGCCGAAATGCTGCGGCCGCGTTTCAAAGTATTCCGGTACGCTCGCATATACCATGAATACTCTGAGCACGCTGTCGGGCTGCGGGGTCACTTCCATCGGAACAGACGCAGAATAATCCTCTGTATGGAATGTGATGTAGTTGTATTCGTTCTGCTGCATTCTCGGCAGCCAATAAATTATGAACTCGTTGCGCTCGCGCGGGGTGAGCCCTATCTCGGCAAGCTTTTCTTCAAGGAACTGTGCAGTATCGCCGCCGCGAACGACCTCACCGCTGCTCATGTCCCATTCCGCGTTGCCCGCGCCCTCCCAATAAAGGCAGTAATACTCCCTGCCGTCTGCTTTGTCGACAAGCGTGCCGTCGGGATAAGCGGTGACGTTCCAGCCGTCGCGGTAATCGGGATAGGTGCAGGTGAGCCCGCCGTCGGGGCTTACCTTAACGGTAACATCGGTCGTTTCTTCGGGGTAAAGGTATATCACAGGCTTTGCGTAATCGCCGAGGAATCTGTAACCGTAATTTTGAATTGTGGTGTCATATTCGCCGAAATAATAAGCGTCGGTAAGATTTGCAAGCTTGTATTCGATCATTCGCTCGGTCACGGGGAGTTTTTCATATTCCGAATCCTCTCCCATAGCGCTGAATTGGTCGGAGTACAGTAAAAAAGTCCGTTCGATATCCGCGCAGTAATCATTGCGCAGCCAACCGTATATCTCCCATTTTCCGAAGGACGCGGTATATTCGCCGTAGGAATAATACGGGTGGTCAGGCTTTGCGTCTTTCCAATATTCATCGTTGGGGTCATAATACGGGTCGTAGTCATACGTTACTTCAAACGGGATTTCCTCGCCGTTCATGAAATAATGCATAGCTCCGTCGCCCTCGGCGTACTCGTCTTCGCCGCTGCTGCTGAATATCTCGGTAAACTCAAGCTTCCCGTCCTTCAGTATGAAAATGTAGTCGGCGGGATTTTTATTGCTTTCATCGAAGCGATTTACACGCGACATGGTGAACCACGCTTTTTCTCCGTTTTCAAGCGGTTTCAGACCTATCACGTTCCCATTGTAATCCATCAGACCCGTGTCATTATTATAAAGTGTATCAACATACTCGGGCACGGAATCATTCACCCGGTAAATATCGACATCGCAGAAACGGCTCCAATCTGCCGTTCCCTCGACATTAACGCTCCGCGACACAAGCACCTCGGGTTTGCCGTCAAAGTCAAGGTCAATGAGGTTTACGCCCATGATGTCATCGGCAAGCAGCTTATCCTTCATTGAAAGGAGCGCCTTATAGGCTTCCGCGGCGTTTCCGTCCTTTTCGTCAAAGGCTTTGTCCCCTAAAAGGCAGACATCGAGTGCTGTTTCCGTGTCCGAAAGCTTTTCCAAGGAGGTAAGCTCGCCTGTCGCCACAATTCCGTCCGCAGAAGCCGCATACCGAATATTCATTGATACCGCGGCATAGCACCAGCCGTCCGTTCCGTGAAAATCGGAGGATGTCGCCCCGACATACAGCGAATCGCACACGACTTTTCTGCCGTTTATGTCAAACACATAATCCTCGGCGGGAACGGCTTCAAGGCTCGGCAGCGGAATATTGTACATATACGCGGGATCTACTATTACAGAAATATCCTCCTCGGAGCGGGCATTCACAAACGCATTAACACGAACATTCTCCAGACTGTATTCATATATGCCGTCCTCATCGGCGGGTGTCATGCGGACAAGCCCGAGTTCCTCGGCGGAACGCGGCTTTCCTGCGGAAGCAGCTGTCAGGAAATTCTTTTCGGCGTCCGCATTATCGGCTTTGTCGAAAAAAAGCGAGCTTTCGCGGAAGAGCGGCTCGGCAGACAAGGCAGGCTTTTCGCTGCTTTCGGTCGAATCGGCGGGTCGGGCAGTATCTTCAAGCACGGAGCTCTCAAGCGCAGGGTTTTCAGTTCCCGAGCAGCCGGACATAAGAAGCAGAGCTATGGAAGAAATAAGAGCAATTTGTTTTTTCATGTAAAACACCTCTGTACTTGCGGTCACCGATGGGTAAAATGGCATTGCGGACAATGACCGTGTTTCTTTACTCACATTATAGCACTGAATAATTCAATTTGCAATTACACGGCGATTACAGTATGGTAACAATTTAGTTACAAATGTTTTTTCCGGCAAATGCGACAGTTACGCCGGGAGTGCTGCGGCAGGGTTTGCCGGAGTGAATTTCTTGTTCGGTGATGCCGATCTGTCTGAAATGCCAAACGATAATATATATTTCGTTTTATGATATATTTCAATTCACACGCCCCAAGCGGGGCGCGACTTCACCAATCTCATGTTCATGTATCGTTGCTAACTATTTCAATTCACACGCCCCAAGCGGGGCGCGACAAATTTCGTATTAATCGTAACAAACAAAACATCAAATTTCAATTCACACGCCCCAAGCGGGGCGCGACCCTATCCGCCCGTTATTACTAATATATCAAGATATTT
>CAMERU010000074.1 GCA_945935925.1 uncultured Clostridia bacterium
TCATGGGGGAACTCGTCATTAAGGGCGACGACCTCCATGTTATAACGCTTGAATCGGAAACGGGCGATTTCACAATGACGGGCTGCGTCAGCTCGCTCGCCTACAACCGGCACAGCGTTCTTGACGGACCTGTAAAAAAACTGTTCAGATAAACGGAGGAATCCATGAATTACAGCGTACCCGACTGCTTCATGATATCGCTCGTCTGCGGATTTTTATTCGGCGCGGTCTATGAGGCGCTCCGTATAATCAGGCTTATTCTGAAATTCAGGGCGGCGGTTTTCGTATGCGATGTCACATTCTTCTTCCTTGCCGCGCTCGCCGTCGAGGCGCTCTGCCCCGTCCTCGGAAGCTATGTCCGCAGCTGCACCGTGCTCGGATTTGCGGCGGGCGTGTTTGCGTATATCGTGACCGTCGGGCGCATTCTCAATCTCCTTGAGAGCGCCGCAGCCGAGGCTTGGCGCCTCACTATCGGCAGGTTTATAAGATTTATTTCGGGAAAACTCAAAAGCTCTTTTGGAGCATTTGCACATAAAATGCGCGCGGAAATTAGCAATGTCTATAATTTTTCCTTGAAAATCGGGAAAAAGCCGATCGGGTACTTGAAATCACACCATAAAAAAGTGTATAATAATAGTAATTCGAATAATAAAGGAAGTGAAACAAGTCATGTCATTAAAGCTCAGGTCAGAAGAAGCCGCTGAAAAAAACAGCCGCCATTCATTAGTCCGCATTCTCGTTTTTCTGGCAGGACTTGTTTTCATCGCATTCGTTGTTTATTCCATAATAACAGACAACGTTAAAGCGCGGGAATACAGCAAGCAGTACGATGAGCTTGTCGAACAAACCAACGCGATCCTCGAAGAAAACGAGCAGATAAACCGTTATCTTGAGGACGACGCGAACCTTGATGAATATATCGAGCAGATAGCGCGTGATAAGCTGGATTTCGCAAACCCCGACGAGCGGATCTACTACATTGTCCCCTCTGCGGATAATTAATTATAACATTAAAGACAGCTTTTTTGCTGTCTTTTTTTTCGTGCGGTATTGACAAATTTTGCTCAATTGTGTATAATATATAGTATGCAATATCACTGTAATCATTGTCACGGAAGGATATAAATATGAATTTTATTCCAAAGCTGCTAAAACGTATATTCAACCGGACTACCGTATGTATTCTTGGTATTCTGATACAGATAAGCTACCTTATCGCTGTTTTCTGGACGCTCGGAACAGCTTTCGCTTATTCATATCTCGCCTTTATGATAATCGGCGTTATTATGGCGTTCTGCGTCGTAAACTCCGACCTCAACCCCAGCTATAAAATCGCGTGGCTCATTCCCCTGCTTGTATTTCCGATATTCGGCGTAATGTTCTTTATTTTCTTCGGGAACAGTCACTCGGGCGACCGCCTGCGAAAACGCATGAACAGCTTCAACGACGAAAGCAAGCTGCTGCTCCCGCAGGATAACGAGCTGATGAAAAAGCTGCATAACGATACACGCGTGGTCGAAAAGCAGGCAAACTACCTCTTCAATTACGGCGGGTACCCCGTTTACACAAACACGGCAACAACTTACTTCCCTCTCGGCGAGGATAAATTTGCCGCGATGATAACCGAGCTTGAAAATGCAAAGCGCTTCATCTTCCTTGAATATTTCATTATTCAGGAGGGCAAGATGTGGAACACGGTGCTGGAAATACTGGAGAGAAAAGCCGCCGAGGGCGTTGATGTACGCGTTATATACGACGATTTCGGCTGCCTGTTCACGCTGCCGTATAAATACAACGAGGAGCTTGAGAAAAAGGGCATTCGCTGCAAGGTGTTCAACCCGTTCAAGCCGATATGGTCGGCAAAAATGAACAACCGCGACCACCGCAAGATCCTTGTTATCGACGGTCACACGGCATTTAACGGCGGTATTAATCTCGCCGACGAGTACATCAACGAATTTGAAAAGCACGGTCACTGGAAGGATACCGCCGTTATGCTCAAAGGCGAAGCGGTCTGGAGTTTTACAATGATGTTCCTGACGATGTGGAACTATCTTAACAACACAAAGCCCGACGACTACTCGCTCTATATGCCGCGCAGGGATGAGATAGAAGCCTGTAAAGGCGGCGGGTACGTTATTCCCTTCACCGACAGCCCGCTCGACGACGAGCCCGTCGGCGAAAACGTTTATCTCAACATCATCAACGACGCAAAGGAATATGTATATATCACAACGCCGTACCTCATAATAGACAACGAAATGTCCACCGCGCTTATTCTTGCGGCGAAAAGCGGCATTGACGTCCGCATAATAACGCCGCATATTGCGGACAAGTGGTTCGTTCATGCGGTCACACGTGCGCATTATAAGAAGCTCGTAAAATTCGGCGTTAAGATATACGAATACACGCCCGGATTCATTCATGCGAAGAATTTCGTTTCGGACGATACCGTTTCCGTCGTCGGAACGATAAACCTCGATTTCCGCAGCCTTTACCTGCATTTCGAGTGCGCTACATGGATGTACAAGACCGAGAGCATTCTCAAAGTTAAGGAGGATTACCTCAAAACGCTTGAAAAGTGTCAGGAGATAACCTATTCCGACTGCTGCAATGTGAACATATTCGTGCGTATCGGGCGCGGTCTGCTGAGGCTGTTCGCTCCGATGATGTGACATTAAATAAATAAAGCGACGGGAGTTTTCCCGCCGCTTTTTGCATATTATCGCCTGCCATGTCATAGTATTTACAGAAAAATAATACTGTTCTGGAGGTACAAAATGACAGATTATCTGCCCGAGGGCAATTTGATCGGCACACCCGAAAACAACGCCTGCCTTCACTCATTCTTTTCTCTTCAGGAATGTATGCAGGCGGGAAAGATCCTTGAAGCACCCTGCGTCGTATGCGACAGCCGACATAACCTTATCATCGAGCTGGGCTGCATGAAAGGCGTTATCCCGCGCGAGGAGGGCGCTATCGGCATATCCGAGGGCACGACCAAGGATATTGCGCTTATTTCCCGCGTCAACAAGCCTGTATGCTTCATCATCACGGATTTCGCGCGCGACGACAACGGCAATGTTTACGCCGTGCTGTCGCGCCGCAGGGCGCAGCTTGAATGCGAGAAGAACTACCTGAGCAGACTTGTCCCCGGCGACGTTATCCCCGCAAGGGTCACCCACCTCGAACAATTCGGCTGCTTTGTGGACATCGGCTGCGGTATCCCGTCGCTTATCCCTATCGACCTGATATCCGTTTCCAGAATATCTCACCCCGCCGACAGATTTTATGTGGGTCAGAATATCCGCGCGGTCATTCGCTCGTTCGACGGAGGGCGCGTCTGCCTGAGCCACAAGGAGCTCCTCGGCACATGGAAGCAGAACGCGGATATGTTCGAGGCGGGCGAAACGGTCACGGGGATAGTGCGTTCCATTGAGGAATACGGCGTTTTCATTGAGCTTGCGCCCAATCTGGCGGGTCTTGCCGAGCCGCGCGACTGCGTACATATCAATCGCCCCGCCAGCGTGTACATCAAGGCGATAATCCCCGAAAAGATGAAAGTAAAGCTCATCATCGTGAACGCCTTTGACAGCGCCTACTGCGACAATGAGCTGCACTATTTTATTAATTCGGGGCATATCGACAGGTGGGTATATTCCTGCGAAAACTGCGGCAAGCTTATTCAGACGGTTTTTTAGGGCACTTTATCTTGTCCCAGTATTCCTTTGAAGCGCGCTCGAACTTGTTGTCGCCGGGAACGTAATACACCTTGTCCTTAATACTGTCGGGGAGATACTGCTGCTCCACATAATGGTTTGGATAATCGTGCGGATAAAGGTAATTCTGACCCCTGACCTCCGCGTCGGCGCCGTCATAATGCTTATTCTGAAGGCAGCGCGGGAAATCACCCGTAACGCCGTTCTCCACGTCGGCAAGCGCCGCATTAATTGCATTATATGCGCTGTTCGACTTGGGCGCGGTCGCAAGTAAAATCACAGCGTTGCTAAGCGGTATGCGCGCCTCGGGCAGCCCGAGCTGCATTGCGCTGTCAACGCACGCCTTTACTATGGGAATTGCCTGCGGATAGGCGAGCCCGATATCCTCCGCGGCAATAACAAGCAGCCGCCGGGAAATTGAGATTATGTCCCCCGCCGCGATAAGGCGAGCCGCATAATGTATCGCGGCGTTCTCGTCGGAGCCGCGTATAGATTTCTGAAGTGCGGAAAGCAGGTCGTAATGCTGGTCGCCGTCGCGGTCGTAGCGCATATTGCTGCGCTGCGTAAGCTCCTTCGCAAGCTCAAGGTCTACCCTGCCGTCTACCGCGGAAATTGCGCAAAGCTCGACGGTATTAAGGCTTTTTCTGACGTCGCCGCCACAGCCGTGGCAGATGTAGCTTACCGCTTCGTCGGAAACGGAATATTCCGTGCCGTTTTCCTTGGACAATTCGGAAAATCCGCGCCGAACCGCTTTTTCAAGCTCCTCGGGCTGCACCGGCTTGAACTCAAAAACCGTGCTTCGCGAGAGAATGGCATTATAAATGTAGAAATATGGGTTCTCGGTCGTTGACGCGACAAGCGTTATGCTTCCGTCCTCGATATATTCAAGCAGGCTCTGCTGCTGCTTTTTATTGAGATACTGTATCTCGTCAAGGTACAGCAGAATGCCGCTGCTGCCGTAGAATGTTCCTATCTCGGAAACTATGCTTTTTATATCCGCCGTGGACGCGGAGGTGCCGTTGAGCTTGTGCAGGCGCATATTCGCTTTCTCGGCGATAATGCGCGCGATCGTGGTCTTGCCCACACCTGACGGACCGTAAAATATCATGTTCGGGATCTTCCCCGATTCTATGACCCGCGCGAGCGGCTTGTTTTTTCCTATCAGATGGGACTGCCCCACTACATCTTCCAATGTGGTGGGGCGTATTCTGTCCGCTAAAGGCATATTATATTCCTCTGTGCTCCTGAAGCAGAGCGTCTATCTTTGCATGAGGGTCAATTACGTTGCTGATAGAGGTGTCGTGGTTTATCGAAGCGATAAAGTACGCGATATACTTGGAAACGTCAACTTCCTTGAACCACGGACGCTTTAACAGCTCGGGCGAACGGTAGGTGAGGTTTGTGCCGAATACGCCGTCAAGAAGCCCCTCCTCGTAAGCCTTGTCAAACGACTCAAGACCGTTGGTAAATATAGCATATGTTGCATACGCAAAGAAGCGCTTAGCCTCGCGCTTTTTCAGCTCGCGCGCGATGTCGAGCATGGATTCTCCCGAAGAAATGATGTCGTCCGCAACAAAAACGGTCTTGCCCTTTACAGAGCTGCCGAGGTACTCATGCGCAACGATGGGATTTCTGCCGTTGACGATAACGGAGTAATCACGGCGCTTATAGAACATACCCATATCAACGCCCATTACCGACGCATAGAACATATTTCTGTTCAGCGCGCCCTCGTCGGGGCTGACTACCATGAAGTGATCCTTGTCGATTATGAGATCGGGGAATGCCTTGAACATTGCCTTGAGCACCTGATAGGACGGGATAACATTATCAAAGCCCATGAGCGGTACGGCATTGCAGACTCTCGGGTCGTGAGCGTCCACGGTGATGACATTGGAAACGCCCATATCGCGCAGCTCCTGAAGCATGAACGCGCAGTCGAGCGACTCGCGGTAGCTTCTTCTGTGCTGCCTGCCGCCGTAAAGGAGCGGCATGATAACATTTATGCGGTGGGGCTTGCCGCTTGCCGCCTGAATGATACGCTTGAGGTCAGCGTAGTGGTCGTCGGGCGACATATAGTTTTCCTTGTCAAAATACTTGTAGGTGCAGCTGTAATTTCCCACATCAATAAGGATAAAAAGATCCTTACCTCTGACAGTGCTCTTGATAAGGCCCTTTGCGTCACCCGAAGCAAAACGCGGGCAGGTCGCCTCAATCATGAAATCATCATAAGGCATACCGTTTCGGTCAGCCCACCTGATGAGGTAATTGTTAATCTTGGAAGCAAGCTCCTCCGTTCCTCTCATGGCGATTATTCCAAGCGGAGCAACTTCCTTATAATTCTGGTATAAAACCTCGGTATTTTTTACTGTCATCATCAAAAAATACTCTTTCCTTCCTGTATCAATAGGGGTTATTATTCATAAAGCGGGTACTTTCCGCAAAGCTCGGTGACCATTCCGCGAACCTTGTCCTGCGTGCCCTCGAAATCCTTCGCGGTGAGATAGATGCACTCGCCGATGACCTTCATATCCTCTTCCTTCAGCCCTCTGGTGGTAACAGCAGGAGTGCCTATTCTTACGCCGCTGGTGTAAGCGGGCTTCTGCGGGTCGTTGGGGATAGCGTTCTTGTTTACGGTGATATATACCTCGTCAAGCTTGGTTTCAAGCTCCTTGCCGGTGATGTTGAACGGACGGAGGTCAACAAGCATGAGGTGGTTATCCGTTCCGCCCGAAACAAGATTGAAGCCCTTTTCGAGCAACGTATCGGCAAGCACCTTCGCATTCTTGACGATCTGCTCGCCGTATGCCTTGAACTCGGGCTTTAACGCCTCGCCGAAGCATACCGCCTTGCCTGCGATAACGTGCATGAGCGGGCCGCCCTGCGTTCCGGGGAATATGGCGGAATTGATCTTCTTTGCAATATACTCGTTATTGGTGAGGATAAGTCCTCCGCGCGGACCGCGTAGCGTCTTATGTGTGGTAGTTGTAACAACGTCCGCATAGGGCACGGGGCTCATGTGCTGACCTGCCGCAACAAGGCCTGCGATATGCGCCATATCTACCATAAGGTATGCGCCGACCGCCCTTGCGATAGAGGAAAGCTTCTCAAAGTCGATAGCCCTCGGGTAAGCGGAAGCGCCCGCAACGATAAGCTTGGGCTTGCACTTGTTCGCGATCTTGTAGAGCTCCTCATAATCGATAAAGCCCTCTTCATTCGTGCCATAGGGTACGAAATTGAAATACTTGCCGGAAATGTTTACGGGCGAGCCGTGTGTAAGGTGTCCGCCGTTGTCGAGCGACATACCCATAACAGTATCGCCGGGCTGAAGCAGAGCAACATATACCGCAGTATTCGCCTGTGCGCCGGAGTGCGCCTGAACATTTGCAAACTTTGCGCCGAACAGCTTCTTAGCGCGCTCGATCGCGATAGTTTCAACAATGTCGACATCCTCGCAGCCGCCGTAGTAACGCTTGCCGGGATAACCCTCGGCATATTTGTTTGTGAGAACACTGCCCATTGCAGCCATGACAGCGGGAGATACGATATTCTCGCTGGCTATAAGCTCAAGATTTCTTTTCTGACGCTTCAGCTCCAGCCCCATAGCGTCAGCTACTTCCTTGTCATAGCCACCGAGGAAGCCGATGGTATCGACCAGATCGTTGTACATAAAAAGACGCTCCTTTCGGTAAAAACAGGAAATTCCTTTCGGGAACATTGGCGGCGCACCGCGATGATATCCCATAAGGGACGGAAAAGCGAATAACCCGATTTTTATCATTAATAAGATATACTTAGTATAGCTCAAAAAACGAGGTTTTTCAAGTGCTTTTTGATTTTTTAATGTTATTTACATTAAATTTTCGTAAATGCAAATATTTTTGTATAAAACACATATACCTCAGATAAACTCTGCGATCTTTGTGCCCATCTCGGAGCAGGAAACAAGGGTCATTCCGTCTGACATGATGTCGCCCGTTCTGTAGCCTGCTTCGAGAACCTTGTCGACTGCGTTTTCCACCGCGTCGGCTTCCTTGTCCATGTGGAAGGAATAGCGCAGCAGCATTGCTGCGGAGAGTATCGTTGCAATGGGGTTCGCCTTGTTCTGACCTGCGATATCGGGCGCAGAGCCGCCGCTCGGCTCGTACAGACCGAAGCTCGTTTCGTTCATGCTTGCGGAGGCGAGCATACCGATAGAGCCGGTTATCATGGAAGCCTCGTCGGAGAGGATATCGCCGAACATATTCTCGGTTACCATTACGTCAAACTGCGCGGGGTCCTTTACGAGCTGCATTGCGGAGTTGTCCACAAGCATATGCTCCAGAGTGACCTCGGGGTAATCCTTTGCGACCTCCTCGACTACCTTTCTCCACAGGCGGGACGTATCGAGTACGTTCGCCTTGTCGACGCTTGTCACCTTCTTGCGGCGCTGCATCGCAACGTCGAACGCCTTTATCGCTATGCGGCGGATCTCCTTTTCGTCATATTTCAGCGTGTCGACAGCGGTCATAACGCCGTCTACCTCCTCGGTGTGACGCTCGCCGAAATACAGTCCGCCCGTAAGCTCGCGCATTATCAGCATATCAAAGCCCTTGGCACTTATTTCCTCCTTGAGGGGGCAGGCGCCGCTCAGCTGCGGGAAAAGGTGGCAGGGGCGCAGGTTAGCGAACAGCCCGAGCGATTTGCGCAGCTTCAGAAGTCCCGCCTCGGGGCGGAGATTTGCGGGGAGCTTGTACCACGGAGAGGTAGTAGTGTTTCCGCCGATGGAGCCCATGAGAACCGCGTCGGACGCCTTGCAGCGCTCGATCGTTTCGTCTGTGAGCGGAACGCCGTTGGCGTCAATGGAACAGCCGCCCATGAGCAGCTGCTCATAATTGAACTTATGACCGAATTTAACGGCGACCCTGTCGAGTACCTTCATAGCCTCGGTAACAATCTCGGGGCCGATACCGTCGCCCTTTATGACGGCAATATTCTTTTCCATAACAAATATCCTTTCAAATGTCAATTCTGAAGCGCATTTCACTGATCATGCCCGATCCGTCGGGCGAGGGCACCTTGCGTTCTTTCCCGTCGAACGAAAAACCGAAGCGAGTGATAAATCCCGCCGCGGCGGTGTTATTCTCGTCGATCCATATAAATGCACGCGTAAAGCGCTGCGAGCGCATTTCGCGCAGGGCATAGGACAGCAGCTTTCTGCCTATTCCTTTTCTGCGCTGCTCCTTATCAATAAAAAGAACGGAGATCTCGCAGCCGTCGGGTATTGGCGAGCCGCTGCAAACACATACGCCCTTTACAGTTCTGTCGCAGGTAACGACCGCCGTAAGCAGCCCGCCGCGCATACTTTCCTCAAAGAAATCCCTGTCACGAGCGTCTGCCAGAGCGCAGATATCCTCTGTCTGATACCGCGCGGCAGGCTTAATATTCAGTATCACGCAAATCGCTCCATTCCAAAATCAGCCCTTTAACGACTTGAGCAGTCCGCCCTTGTTGATGATTTCCTTGATAAAATCGGGGAACGGCTGAGCCTGATATGTCTTGTTTTTGGTCACATTTGTGATAACTCCGGTATCGAAGTCGATATCGACCTCATCGCCCGCGTCGATATCCTTTGCAGCCTCGTCGCATTCGAGGATAGGCAGACCTATGTTTATCGCATTGCGGTAGAATATTCTCGCAAAGGTAGACGCGATGACACAGCCTACTCCGCTCGCCTTGATAGCAATGGGCGCGTGCTCGCGGGAGCTTCCGCAGCCGAAGTTCATGTTCGCAACTATGATATCGCCGGGTTTTACCTTGTTTACAAAGTCCTTGTCGATATCCTCCATGCAGTGCGAGGCGAGCTCCTTGTGGTCTGATGTGTTAAGATAACGCGCGGGGATAATTACGTCCGTGTCAACGTTATCGCCGTATTTATGTACAAAACCGTGTGCTTTCATTATTGCCCTCCTTATTCCTGAACATCAGAGATGTAGCCTGTCAGCGCGCTTGCCGCAGCGATAGCGGGGCTTGCAAGATATATCTCGGAAGTAACGTCGCCCATTCTGCCGACAAAGTTTCTGTTTGTGGTGGAAACTGCTCTCTCGCCGGGGGCAAGTATGCCCATGTGACCACCGAGGCAGGGTCCGCAGGTAGGCGCGGAAACGACCATTCCCGCTTCAACAAAGGTTTCAAGCAGCCCGTTCTTCAGCGCGTCAAGGTATATCTGCTGAGTTGCGGGGATAACGATAGCGCGGACGCCCTTAGCGACCTTCTTGCCCTTAACGACCTTGGCGGCGATCTCAAGATCGCTGTATCTGCCGTTGGTGCAGGAGCCGATAACGACCTGATCTATCTTTATCTTGCCGACCTCGTCGATAGTCTTTGTGTTTTCGGGCAGGTGCGGGAACGCAACGGTGGGTCTTATCGCGGAAAGGTCAATGTCGATAACGCGGTTGTAGTGCGCGTCGGGGTCAGCCCTGAACACCTCGAACTGCCTGTCCGTTCTTCCCTTTACATAATCGAGAGTTACGTCGTCGACCTCGAAAATGCCATTCTTCGCGCCCGCTTCGATAGCCATATTAGCCATGCAGAGCCTGTCGTCCATGGAGAGAGAATGCAGCCCCTCGCCCGTGAACTCCATCGACTGGTACAGAGCGCCGTCGACGCCGATCATGCCGATAATGTGCAGGATTACGTCCTTGCCGCTTACCCACTTGCCGAGCTTGCCGGTAAGGTTGAACCTGATAGCGCCGGGAACCTTGAACCAAGCCTCGCCAGTTGCCATTCCTGCCGCCATATCTGTCGAACCGACGCCCGTGGAGAACGCGCCGAGAGCGCCGTAGGTGCAGGTGTGGCTGTCCGCGCCGATAACCGCGTCGCCCGGGATAACAAGACCCTTTTCGGGCAGCAGCGCGTGCTCAACGCCGACCTCGCCGACGTCGTAATAATTCGTTATGTCATACTTCCCCGCAAACTCGCGGCACTGCTGACACTGCTTTGCCGCCTTGATATCCTTGTTCGGGGTGAAGTGATCCATTACAAGGGATATCTTATCCTTGTCGAACACGCTGTCGAAGCCGATTTTATTGAACTCGTTGATAGCAACGGGGCTTGTGATATCGTTTCCGAGAACCATATCGAGCTTCGCCAGATCGGAAGAGCGT
>CAMERU010000075.1 GCA_945935925.1 uncultured Clostridia bacterium
GCGCGGCTTCTATCGGCGATATCGTTATGCGCCACATGAAGGTTTACGGCACGCTCGACAACTTCCATGAGAAGGTAGCTATCCATATAAACGATACTCACCCCACGCTCGCTATCCCCGAGCTGATGAGAGTTCTGCTTGACGACTGCGGCTACGGCTGGGATCAGGCATGGCATATCGTTACCAATGTTTTCGCATACACCAACCACACCGTTATGGCAGAGGCTCTTGAGAAGTGGGACAAGGATCTCATCGAGAGGATACTCCCCAGAATATTCACCATTATCTGCGAGATAAACCGCCGCTACTGCGAGGATCTGTTCAACAGAACGCATGATTCCGACCGCGTTTCCAAGATGTCCATTATTCAGGACAACAAGGTGCACATGGCGAACCTCTGCGTTGCCGCTTCTCACAGCGTAAACGGCGTTTCCAAGCTTCACAGCCAGATCATCAAGGACGACGTGTTCCGCCTTCAGGCGCTGGATAAGCCGCACCAGTTCAAGAATGTCACCAACGGTATCGCGTACCGCCGCTGGCTGCTCCAGAGCAATCAGGGGCTTACCGACCTGCTCTCCGAGTGCATCGGCGAGGGCTTCAAGAAGGACGCGAGCGAGCTTATCAAGTTCCAGGTATTCGCGAACGACAAGTCCGTCCTTGAGAAGCTCGGCAAGATAAAGAGAGCAAACAAGGAAGCGTTCGCGCAGTATGTTGAAAAGACGACCGGCACCAAGCTGAACCTCGACAGCATTTTCGACGTTCAGGTAAAGCGCCTGCACGAATACAAGCGTCAGCAGCTCAACGCGATGAACATTATCGCGGACTACAACTACCTCAAGCAGAACCCCGACGCTCCGTTTGTTCCCAAGACATACATTTTCGCGTCCAAGGCTGCTCCCGGCTATTATGTTGCAAAGCAGATCATAAAGATGATCTGGTGCATCGGCGAGGAGATAAAGCACGACCCCAAGCTGCGCGAGAAGCTCTCCGTTGTATTCCTTGGGGACTACCGTGTAACTCTGTCCGAGATACTCATGCCTGCGGCTGAGGTTTCCGAGCAGATCTCCCTTGCGGGCACAGAGGCGTCCGGCACGGGCAACATGAAGCTCATGCTCAACGGCGCGCTCACGCTCGGCACCTACGACGGCGCTAACGTTGAGATACACGAGGCTGTCGGCACCGACAACATCTTCATCTTCGGTATGAGAACGAACGAAGTCAACGAGCTTCGCATGAGAGGCTACAACCCTCAGCACTACATCGACAGCAACTCTGTTATCCGCGATGTTATACAGCGTATGTACAACGGTATCAACGGCGCGACTTTCGAGGAGCTTGCAAACACCATCAAGTTCAAGGACTTCTACATGGCGCTTGCGGACTTCGACAGCTACCGCGGCACACAGCGGTACATCAGCGAAGTTTATCAGAACCCCGAGGAGTGGAACAGAAAGTCGCTCTTCAACATTGCGGGCGCGGGCCGCTTCTCTGCGGACAGAGCCGTTACAGATTACGCGCGCGACATCTGGAACCTCAAGTAATTATTTCATACCATCATAACAGACATTTCTGCGGCGCGGCGGTATCACTTCCGCGCCGCTATGCTGTCAATTATAAACAAAGGAGCTGTTTTTATGAGTCTGCCGCTGTTTGACTGCTTCGACACCGGCTATAAGCACCCGTTCGGCGCGCTGCGGCGCGGTCAGCCGAGTATTTTCAATGTCCGCATACCGAAATATATGCAGGTGAGCGGGCTTACGCTCGTCATGTTCCGTCCGGGTTACAAGGAGCGCTTTATCGAGCTTGTCATACAGGACGAGAGCGGCGATGACAACATTTATTCCGGCGTTTTCACGCCGAATAATACGGGGCTCCACCACTATTATTTTACGGGAATAATTGACGGCAGACGCCGCTATATAAAGCGCCGTGGCGCGAGCATGGGCGTTTTTGAGGGCGAGGAGCTGTTTCAGCTCACGGTATTCGACGAGAATCTCTACACGCCCGCATTTATCCGCGGCGGTATCATGTATCAGATATTCCCCGACAGATTTGCGAAAAGCGGCGTTACGCATGAGAATGTCCCCGAGGACAGGATAATGCGCGACGACTGGTACGGAACGCCGTATTACAAGCCCGACAGCAAGGGAGTTGTCCGCAACAACGACTATTTCGGGGGCGACCTGCGCGGAATTATAGAGAAGCTGCCCTATCTGAAGGAGCTGGGCGTTACGATACTGTATCTCAACCCTATATTCGAGGCGCACGAAAACCACCGCTACAACACGGCGAACTACGAGAAGATAGACCCCCTGCTCGGCACGGAGGAGGACTTTAAGGAGCTGTGCAAAAAGGCGGGCGAAATGGGGATCGACATTATCCTTGACGGCGTTTTCTCGCACACGGGCGCGGATTCGATATACTTCAACAAATTCGGGCGCTACGGCGAGCACACAGGTGCATTCCGCGACAGGAACTCGCCCTATTTCCCGTGGTACAGCTTCACGGCTTACCCCGACAAATACGAGAGCTGGTGGGGCATAACCACGCTCCCGAACGTCAACGAGGACAACGACCGCTACACCGAGTATATATGCGGCGACGGCGGGATACTCCAGAAATGGATAGCGGCGGGCGCAAAGGGCTGGCGTCTTGACGTTGCCGACGAGCTTCCCGACTGCTTCCTTGACAACCTCAACAAGGCGGTCAAGAAGATGGGCGGCGACAAGATAATTTACGGCGAGGTCTGGGAGGACGCCTCCAACAAGGAGAGCTACGGCGTGCGCAGGCGCTACCTTATCGGCGGTCAGCTTGACAGCGTTATGAATTATCCGTTCAAGGAAGCGATACTGAACTATGTCAAGTATGCGGACGCGAAGGCGTTTACGGACAGTATTCTGACGATACTTGACCACTACCCCAAGCCCGCGATAGATATGCTGATGAACTTCCTGTCGACGCACGACACGGAGCGCGCGCTGACGCGTCTGGGCGGCGAGGAGGTCGGCTGGCACGACAAGGACTGGCAGTGCGACAGATACCTTGACGGGCAGCAGTATATGTACGGCATATCGCTGATGAAGTGCGCGATGGTGCTTCAGTTCTTCCTCCCGGGGATACCGTCGATATACTACGGCGACGAAGCGGGAATGGAGGGCTACCGCGACCCGTTCAACCGCCGCTGCTACCCGTGGGGCAGGGAAAACATTGAGCTTATCGAATTTACGAAGCAGCTTGCGCGGGTGCGCAAGGGCTCCCGTGCGTTCGCGCAGGGTGTCCTGAAATTCATAGAGGTCGACGACAACGTTTGCGTATTTGCGCGGTACGACAAGATAACGCGCGACGCGGCGATCATCTATCTTAACAAGTCCACCCGCGGCAGAACGTTCGAGATAAAGAACGACATGACCGATATGTTCTATGATTTCGAGCCCGCGTTTGACCGCTACGGCAGGGGGATAAAGGACGGAAAGATTTCCGTTTCGCCCTTCGACTACGCAGTGCTCTACTGCAAAATCTGAATCTTTTATCGAAAAAGTTACAGTCCCGCCCGACAGGGTGGGACTGTTTTGCAATAAAAAGCCTCCTCTTAGGTGCTGACCGAAACGGCGATAATGCTTATGTCGTCCTCTCTGCCGTTTTCGGCGGCGCGGGCGGCTCTTGCTATGCGCTCGGAGAGCTCCTTGGGCGTTGACGGCTGCGACAGCTCCCTTGACAGCCACTCCTCGTTCAGCACGGCGCCGTCGGTCGTCATTATTATCATATCTCCCGCCGCGACAGTGAATTTCTGCGCGGGGAGGGTGAGCTTTCCGCCCGTTCCTGCGGGCGGCGAGGACAGCGACGCTCGTATCAGCCTGTCGGCGGACTTTATATATGTCACCGCCGCGCCCGCCTTGTACACCGCGCACTCCCCCGTATTCAGGTCGATACGGCAGATATCCAGCGTTGCGAAGCTTTCGTCCGCGCTTTTCAGCATCAGCGCGGTATTCACCGTTTCGAGGGCGGCGGGGAGCGTTATCCCGCTTTTCAGCAGGCGTGAAATCACCGAGCAAGCCATTGCGGAATCAACGCGCGCCCTGCTGCCGCTGCCCATTCCGTCGGATAGAATTACATACAATATCCCCTGCGCGTCGGTAAAGCTTTCGTAGCAGTCGCCGCACACCCTGTTTTTCCCGCGGCAGAGCTGAAAAGCACCTATTTCTGCGGAAAGCGCCGTGCGTTCCTGCGTCGTGACGCGGCAGCGCCCGCCGCCGTTCGTTATTTCGGGGAGCTCCAGCTCGCGCCCCACTGCTTTTATCAGCAGCCCGCCTAAATATTCGCGGTCGACGTTCGGCTCGGTGCTGCCGTATGCCTCGAAGCGCATACGCCCGCGCCTGTCAAAGGTGATGAACGCCTGCGCGCCCGACATACCGCATTCGCATAGCAGCTTTTCGGTGCGCTTTTCGGCGGTGCGGCTGTGCGCGGCGCTTTTGGGGTCAATTTTCGCGCAGCCCATATCGCATAATATATCGTGCATTCCCTCAAGCTGGTCGGTGTATATACGGCGCATTTCGCGTATCCGCTGTTCGTCGGCGGAGGCGGCAAGAAAGCGCTCGTATTCCTTAGTGACCGCGTGTATTACCGAAGCCTTGTCGACGCATATTTCCGCGCATTGCGGCGAGAGCGAGTGCTCGGTGAGCGTTGTTCCGCTTCTTACCGCCTTGACAAGCCGCGAAAATTCCCCCCGAAACAGCTCATATTTATCCCCCCAGCACACCATGCTGTTCGGGCAGGAGCGGCAGGAGCGGTCGGCGGCGCGCTCTGCCGCCTGTTCGAGCGTCAGCCCGTATTTCCTGTCGAGCGTTTCCGCGGCGGCGTCAATGCCCCTGCCTATCCCGGAGATAGCGTCGGCGGCAAAGCAGAGCCTTTCCCTCAGCAGCATTGCCACTGTATTATCGGAGAAATCGCTCTCGGCGGTCTTGATTTTTTCCACGGGAATAATCGCAAACGCAGCGCCGGCAAGCGCGGTTTCCGCAAGAATGCACCATGTCCCGTCGTCTGTCCCCGCGGCGAGCATTCCCGCGCAGGAAAAGAAAACAAAGCCCGCCGCGCGGATAAATTTGCCGTATCGGGAGAAAATGCAGCTAAGAAGTGCCGCAAGCGCTATGACAGCCCCCGCCGCGCCCGTGAGCGGGTCTGCGGCGCACAGCCCGAGCACGGCGGGCGTCCCGAAAACGGCGCACCATGACAGCCCGCGCCGTGCCGTCACCGTTAGCAAAAGCAGCCCGAGCGCCAGCCTGCCGATGTTGATTATCGGGTAATTCAGCATACCGAGCGCCATAAATACTCCGGCGGTGATAACGGCAGCCTTTGCGCAGTCGCGCTCCTCGGAGATATCAAACCCGCGCAGGCTCACGCTTTCAGACAGCAGGCAGACGCAGGCGGCGAACACTCCCGCGGTAACGGAAGCGATTATCCCGAAAAGCAGGGCGGACGGCTCGGTTATTTCCGCCGCCCTCGGGAAGAAGCACGCCAGCGCCGCCGAAACGGCGCGTATTCCCGCACGCAGCGCGAGCTTGTTAAGGTCGGGGATAAGCCGCGCGGCGAGGACGATCGCGAGCGCGGCGGCGCCCATGAAGCAGCCGGGGATACCTCGGAGCATTGCCCCGAACAGACCGCCCGCAGCGGCGGCGAAGCCCTTGTTCCCCGAAAGTCCCGCGGTAAGCGCCGACGCGCCGGGAGCCGCTCCCGCCGCCGACGCCCCCAGCTCCAGCGCGAACCCTGCCAGCGCCCACACCGCATAGTCCGCCAGAAAAGACCTCACGCGCGTCCATAATGTTTCTCGTTTGATTTGGGCTGTTTTTTCCGCCATATTCAACATCCTTTCGTTTTCACGGGCAGTTCTGCCGTTTTTTCTTCTGTGACAATTTTATCATTGCGGCGGAGAAAAGGGTGTCATATCTTATCTGTAAATAAATGTAATTTTCGGCGCGATAAGAAGAAAATATAAAAATTCTTTGACAAAACGCAAGTAATATGATACAATATAAAAAAATACATCATACGAAAGGAAAGAATAAATGAATATCAATTTTAAGGCAGCAATGCAATATATTGATCTTGAGGATTACGACGACGCGATCGCTCATCTTAAAAAGGCGATAAGAGAAGAGGAGGACAAGGACAACGAAGCTGACGGAGCGCGCTTCCGCTGCGTCCTTGCGGAGCTTCTCGCAAATCTCGGGCGAAAGCAGGAGGCACGCGAGGAATTTGACCGTGTTGTCGCATACTGCAACGACACTATGACCCTCCCCGAGCAGCGCGAGATTGCGATGGCGTATATCCATGACATCGACCGCAATATCCCTCTTCCGAACGATATTCAGAAGCGCCACGGCAGTCTGCCCATGATAGAGAAGCCTGTCCAGAACAGAACGTTTATTGCTAAGAAAATGCGCAGGAAGTAATATTCCCGAAAAACGAAAGGAGCCGCACCATGCCAAGACGCGACAAAATAAACTACTACCTCGACATATCACAGACCGTAGCAGAGCGCGGCACCTGCCTGCGCAGGAATTTCGGCGCGATAATCGTGAGAAACGACGAGATAATCGCCACAGGTTATAACGGCGCGCCGCGCGGCAGAGTGAACTGTTCCGACCTCGGGACCTGTATGCGCGAAAGGCTTAACGTCCCCAAGGGGCAGCGCTACGAGCTTTGCCGCTCGGTCCATGCGGAGGCGAACTGCATAATCAGCGCGCAGCGCAGCGATATGCTCGGCGCGACGCTTTATCTTGCCTGCCTTGACGCAAAGACGGGCGAGCTTTACGGTGATGTTGAGCCATGCTCCATGTGCAAGCGCATGATTATCAACGCGGGTATAGCCCAGGTTGTCATCAGAACGGCTCCCGACGAGATAAAGACCATTTCGGTGAACAGCTGGATAGAGAATGACGAAAGCCTTGAGGGAAGCGAGGGGTATTGATTTGCAGCTTACAAACATCGGCGTGATAAAGGATCTGTTCGAGAGGCACGGGTTTTCGTTCACGAAGTCGCTCGGTCAGAATTTTATCGTCAACCCGACGGTCTGCCCGCGCATTGCGGAGATGGGCGGCTGCGGCGAGGGCGTTTTCGCGCTGGAGATAGGAACGGGCGTCGGCGTGCTCACAAGGGAGCTTGCGCTGCGCTGCGACAAGGTCGCGGCGGTGGAGATAGACACCTCGCTGAAGCCTATCCTTGAGGAAACGCTTGCCGACCTTGACAACACGGAGGTTGTTTTTGCGGACGTTATGCAGACCGACCTTGCGGCGCTAATTGAGGAAAAATCGGGCGGCAGGGACACGGTTATCTGCGCAAATCTCCCGTACTACATCACCTCTCCCGTGATAATGCGTGTGCTTGAGAGCAGGCTTCCGATTAAGTCAATGACGGTCATGGTGCAGAAAGAGGCGGCTGACCGTATCTGCGCGGCGCCGGGGACGAGAGAGTGCGGGGCTATTTCCTGTGCGGTCAGCTATTTCAGCAAGCCCGAGCTGCTGTTCAGGGTGAACAGGGGCAGCTTCATGCCCGCGCCGAATGTTGACAGCGCGGTGATAAGGCTTGACATAAAGCAGGACGCGGCGCTCCCGCCCGAGCGGGAGAAGCGGTTGTTCCGCATTATCCGCGCGGGCTTCTCGCAGCGGCGCAAGCAGCTTGTCAACCCTCTTTCGGGAGAACTCGGCATATCGAAAGCGGAGCTTGCCGATATTTTTTCGGCGGCAGGGATAAAGCCCACGGCACGCGCGGAGGAGCTTACTTTGGAAGATTATATAAAAATTGAAGCGGCGCTGTAATAGTGCCGCTTTGGTTTATAGATAAATTAGGAGTGAGGAGTGAAAAATAACCCCTATATGCTAACCTGTTAACTGTTAACTTCTAACTCCTGACTCTGACAGAATGAAGCGGCGCTCCGATAAGAACGCCGCTGTTTTTTGAAGTATTCTTTTCAGTAAAGGCTGTCCATAATAATATCCGCGATATTGTAAAGCGGCGCCTGAACCTCGACCGCGCCGATGTTGTACGCCTCCATAGGCATACCGTAAACAACGCAGCTTTCCTTGTCCTGCCCTATGGTGAACGCCCCCGCGTTACGCATTTTGAGCAGCCCGTCCGCGCCGTCGCGGCCCATTCCCGTGAGGATAGCTCCGATAGCGTTTTCGCCCGCGTTCTCCGCGACAGAAGTAAACAGCACGTCGACCGACGGGCAATGCCCCGAAACCTTGTCGCCCGTTTTTGAAGAAACGTACCACCCGCGCGAGTCGCGGCACAGCCGCAGATGATGCTCGCCCGCGCCGATGATAATTAACCCCGGGCGCACCCTGTCGCCGTCCTCGGCTTCCTTGACCTCCATTTTGCAGGAGCGGTTGAGCCTGTCGGCATACAATTTTGTGAACCCTGCGGGCATATGCTGCACGATAAGCACCGGCGGCGAGTCGGCGGGGAATGCCTTTACGACCTGCTCGAGCGCTTCGGTGCCGCCCGTTGAAGCTCCCAGCGCTATCAGGGCGTCCGCTCTGCGCTTCTTACCCGATGCGGCAGGTGCCGTTATTGGGGTTATCTTCCGGTTTGAAATAACGCTTGCGGCGCTTCTTATGGGAGTAATGATCTCCTTTTTCGGCTCGGCGTCGGGATTCCGCTTGGTATATGCGCGCTTTATCGACGCGCAAAGCTCCGACGCAAACTGCGCCATGTCCTTTGTTGTGCGGGCGGCGGGCTTTGCGATGACCTCTACCGCGCCTGTCAGAAGCGCAGCCTTTCGCTTTTCCTCCGAGCCTGAAACTATTATTGTTGGGATATAATACTGCGGCAGCAGCTTTTTCAGGAACGCTATCCCGTCCATGCGCGGCATTTCAACGTCCAGCGTCATTACATCGGGCTCGTGCTTGAGTATCATGTCGCGCGCAGAGTAGGCGTCGCCCGCCGTCCCCACGACGTCGATCATTTCGTCCTGCCGTATATATCGGGCGAGCACCTCTCTGAACAGAATGGAGTCGTCCACCACCAAAAGTTTTATTCTCTTCATGAAAGCCCCTCCCGACCCTGTTTTATGTGATATCAGAGCGGTCTGCGGTATATTGCGGGTTTTATGTATCTGAATTTGGTTTCGCTTCGCGCGACGCTTTCCGCATGGCCGATAAACAGATATCCGCCCGGCTTGAGCACGTCGTAAAACCTGTTCACGAGCGCATTTTTTGTCGGCTGGTCAAAATAAATCATGACGTTGCGGCAGAAAATGAGGTCAAACGGGCGCTGCTTGTATTTTTCGGGCATAGGGTCCATGAGGTTGAAGCGCTTGAAAATAAGCTCGTTTTTGATTTTTGGGATAACCTCATACATTCCGTCGGCGGCAGCGGTGAAATACCGCCGCTTCCATTCGGGGCTTAACCCCTTCATTCCCTCCTCGGAATATATCCCCTGCTTTGCCTTTTCCATGACGGATTCGGAGATGTCGGTGGCGAGTATTCGTGTGTCCCACTGCGGTTTTTTCGCCCCGAAATAATCATCGAGCAGCATTGCCGTCGTGTAGCCCTCTTCCCCGCTGGAGCAGCCCGCGCTCCATATGCGAAGCTCGTTGTTGCTTGCGTTTTCGACTGCCCACGGGAGCACGGTGTCCCGCATGAATGCGTAGTGCTCCGGCTCGCGCATAAAATAGGTGTGGTTGGTGGTCAGCTTGTTTAATATTGTCGTGACCTCAACGCCCGACTTATCCGCGAGCACAGCGTCGATATACTCGCCGTAGCTTTTAAAGCCGCGTTCGCGCAGCATATTCCCGAGCCTGCCTTGTATCAGCACTCTCTTTGAAGAAAGGTTTATGCCGTAGTTATCGTGCATATACCCGACCAGCCGCTCAAATTCGCGGTCAGTTATCTCCATTTTATGCCTCCTGCTCGTCGAGCAGCCTTGCTACGTCGAGGATAAGCTTTACCGTATCGCCCGAGCGTATCATATACTGTATAAAGGAATTTGTGTTTACGGAGCGGTTTTCGGGCGTTGCGGAGATGTCGCCGGTGTGGATATCCTCAACATCTGCAACGCTGTCGACGATAATTCCGACCGTTGTTTCGTTGAAGGAGAGGATAATAATGCAGGTGCGGTTGGTGTAGGGTATCTCGGGCTTGCCGAAGCGCGTTCTTATATCAACGATAGGAACCACCTTGCTGCGCACGTTGATTATGCCCTTTATATAGGGGGGAACGTGCGGCACCTTGGTTATGTGCTGCATTTCGATTATTTCGGTGACAAACTGTATTTCTATGCCGTAGACCTGATCCCCGATATTGAAGGTCATTACCTTTCCGAGGACGGTGTTGTCTGCGGCAAGCTTTCTGTCGCCCGACTGCTGCTTGGCGACTGCCTCTTTGATAACGTCGTTAGTCATTTATACAAAGCCTCCTTAGCCGATAAGCGTGTTGGTGTCGATGATGAGGGAGATGCTGCCGTCGCCCATGATAGTGCAGCCCGAAAGACCCTCGCCCTTGATGTTGT
>CAMERU010000076.1 GCA_945935925.1 uncultured Clostridia bacterium
TGTCTGCGGTAAGGTGAAACAATTCGCCGACCGTTTGGGGAAAACGGTTTTTGTGCGGCTTAAATAATTGGGGAAAATATATTAAGAAGTATGTCAGCCAAAAGGCCACTATACTATCTTGCAAATATTTATTACGTTATAATTATACCATGTATCCGCCCAATTTGCAACAACAAAATAGCACAAAATTATCCTGTTATATTTATTGTTTTTGCACAATAATAACTATCAAAAGACCATCAACCGTGAAAACAGATCCGAAACAAGCAGCACAATAGGCATCATTATTATGCTTGCGAGCGTGGACATTGCGAAATGGCTGGAAGCATATTCCGCGTCCTGACCGTATTTGTAGGCGAACATTATCGTCGCGGAGGCAGTCGGCGCGGCGGCGGCGATAAGTACCACATTGATTATCAGAGGATCGGCGCCGAATATCCTCATAGGAACGAACAGCGCCGCAAGCAGAACGGGCACGATAAGCAGCTTGAACGCCTGAACAAAGTATATGCGGCGGCATTTCAGACCGCTGAGCAGACCCGCCTTTGCGATAGTCGCGCCGGAAACAAGCATTGCAAGCGGGGTGTTCATTGCGCCCAGATAGTTAAGCGGCGTCTGAATGAACGACGGCAGCCTCAGCCCCGTAAAGAACATGATAAGCCCGAGCACAACGGCAAGTATCGCGGGAGAAAGAACGATCTTCACAAGCGACTTTGCTGTTTCCGCCGCGCTGTGCTTCCCTTCCTCGCTCATCAGGATAACGCCGTGTATCCACAGGAACAGGTTGAACACTGTGATAAAGCCCGTGAGGTAAAACACGCCCTCCGTGCCGAATGTCGCCTCAATAAGCGGTATCCCCATGAACGCGCAGTTGGAATATATCATCGAAAAACGGTCCACACGCCAGCTGCCGCGCCCTTTCCTGACAAAGACCATCGCCGCAATGATAAAAATGACGTGCGCCGCGACAGCGAGCCCGACCGACCACAGCAGCCCTTTGAGCAGACGCGGCTCAAACTCCGTCTGATAGGCGTTGAATATAACAATAGGATTGATAAGCGATATTGCGATGTTTGAAAACTGCCTTGTCGCCTCGTCGCCGACAAGCTTCCTTTTATAAAGAACATAACCCACCGCAAGCAGAATAAACATTATAAGTGCCTGATAGGCTATCACCATTGCCGATTGCATTTGTTCCACCTCATAAAATTGCCATAATTTGCCCGCAGCCGTTCGTCAACGTCGGCAGCGGGCTTTTTATATCTGTTTTATTGGCATCTCTGAAAACCGGTTTGAAAAGACAAAATCGACGAAGTTAACAATGTGCTATGGCAATTTTGGCTCAAACGAGGTTTTTAAAGGTGCCATTATGTTATTGAGTTATTGCTCCGCAGGGTCAGCCGCTTGCCTTAAGATATTGGTTAAGCGCATTTTTCAGCGGCATTGTCACCGCGCTCGCGCAGACGATCTTTACCGCGTCGCCGATAAGGAACGGGATAACACAGCTCATCAATGCGGGGACAAGCTCGGAGCCCGTCGCGATCATGAACCACGCCGTGCCGAATAAATAGCAGGCTATCGTCCCCAGAACCATGCCCACGGGCACTGTCCAGTGTGCCTTAGAGGGAATGTCCGCGAAAATACCGGTTATAAGAGCGCAGGGGATATACCCGATTATATACCCTCCGGTAACGCCGAGAAGCTTTGCAAATCCGCCCGAAAATCCCGAAAACACCGGCAGACCGACCGCGCCGATGATAACGTAAAGCACCACCGCGATCGCTGCGCGCTTTCCGCCGAGAAGTCCGCCCGCGAGATAAACCGCAAATGTCGCAAGCGATATCGGGACAAGCCCCGGCATAGGCACGGAGAACGGCGCCGCAACGCATATCAATGCCGCAAATATCGCAATGAAAACCATGCTTTTCACCGTGAAAAGCTCGGATTTTTTCCTTTCCATAATATACCTCTTTCTTTTTCCGCTTCGTTTACGGAATGCTTTTATATTTTACAACAAATGCCCTTTTCGGTCAATTGTGTAATTCACCAATCTTTTTCCCGAAAAAGGCTTATTTTAAGCGAATTGCCGACAATTTTTCATCGGAAACGAACCCGCGCAGCCCCTCGGAAACTATTTTTACCAAAACCTCCGTGAGCGCGGAGAGATCGGCGGTACAGCCGCCGTCGAACCACATCGAATACATCGAAAGCACGCCGGAAACGGTGAACTCCGACACGGCGGAGAGCGTCGCCTCGTCGGTCACGGCGCCGTCGTTTTTCAGCGAAACGGTTAGCGCGCGGCACAGCATAGCCTTGATACGTCCCTTGCTGAATATGTCGGGGTTAAGCTTCATAAGCTTGACATAAAACTCGCGGTCGCGCTCTATAAGCGCGCTTATATCGCGGAAAATATCGCCCACGGCAAGCACGCTCGCGTTGTTTTTGCGCAGTACCTCCGTGAACCCCTCGAGTATCTCGTTTTCAAGCTCCGCCACGACGTCGCCTATCTCGCGGTAATGCCGATAAAAGGTCTTTCGGTTTATCATCGCCCGCGCGGAAAGCTCCGACACCGTTATCTCCGACAGCCCCTTTTCCGACATCAGATCGACAAGCGCCCCGCGTATCACCCGCTTTGTCTTAACTACTCTGAGATCCGTCGCCATTTCTCCGCCACCTTTCGAAATACGCTTTAACGATATAATGATACCATATCCCACCACAAAAGTCAAACGATTTTCGCAGCAAAAATCCCGCCCTGTGCGTTAAGCCGCATTGCACAGAGCGGGAGTTTCAATCCGTTTTTTACTCCATTCTCGGGAGCTTGTATTTGTCCTGATAAACGTTAAATTCGTCCATAAATTCGGATTTGTCAAGCTTCTTGAGCTCGTTCATGTATTCGTGGGTGTCCATGCTGTTTTCCTTTATCTGAATAAGACAGACCGCGATATTGGAGCAGTGGTCGGACACGCGCTCAAGGTTGGTGAGGAAATCCTGTAAGATAAAGCCGAGCTCGATAGTGCATTTTCCGTCGCGCAGGCGGCGGATATGGCGCGCCTTGAGCTCGCTGCGTAGCTGATCGATAACGTCCTCGAGAGGCTCAACCTCCTTGGCAAGCGCAACGTCGGAGTTGATGAACGAGGATATGGACATATCGAGTATCTCGCTGACCGCCTTTATCATCACATTGACCTCTCTCAGCGCCTCGTCGGAGAACATTACCTTCTTGCTGTGCATTTCCTCGGCGGATTCCACAATATTTACCGCATGGTCGGATATTCGTTCAAGGTCGCCGATGGTGTGGAGAAGGTCGGAAACGAGCTGGCTGTCGTTCACCGACAGATCCTTTGAGCTTATCTTGAGAATAAACGAGCCTATCTTATCCTCATAAATGTCTATCGTGTTTTCGTTGTCAACGACTTCCTGCGCCTTTTTGGGGTCATATGCCGTTATGATATCCATGGACATCATCAGCGTCTTTTTGGTCAGCGCAGCCATCTTGTACGCAACATTCTTGCACTGCTCGATAGCAACGGAGGGAGCGTTCAGGATACGCTCGTCAAGCATAGGCATTGCGTTTGCTTCCTCGTTCGGGTTATCGCGGACGGTGAGGCAGGCGAGCTTTTCAAGCTGCTTTGTAAACGGCAGGAACAGCGCCGTCGCCAGAACGTTGAAGCCCGTATGAATGACCGCGATACCGACGGAGTTCAGCGACTCCTGCATAAACGGCAGGTCGACGAACGCATTTATCAGATAAAACAGCGAGAGGAAAACAATAGTACCGATAACGTTAAAATAAAGGTGAACTATCGCAACGCGCTTCGCCGACTTGTTCGCCCCGACAGAGGATATAAGCGCGGTTACGCAGGTGCCTATGTTCTGCCCCAGCAGTATAGGAAGCGCGACAGAATAGGTTATCTGACCGGTGGAAACGGCAATTGACTGAAGTATGCCGATAGACGCGGAGGAGGACTGAAGCACTGCCGTCAGCAGCGCTCCCGCAAGCACGCCGAGAAGCGGATTGGAGAACATCGTCATAATGCTGCAGAACAATTCGTTATCGGCAAGCCCCGCCGTTGAATCCGACATAGCGTCCATTCCGAACATCAGCACCGCAAACCCCAAAAATATCATGCCGATGGTCTTTTTCTTGTCAGCCTTCGTGAACATGATAAGGAAAACGCCGATGACCGCGAGAACGGGCGTAAAGGTCGTTGGCTTGAAAATATTCAATATGCTGAACCCCTCGGTGCCGCCGATAGACTGAAGGCTTAGCAGCCAGCTGGTCGCAGTGGTGCCTATATTTGCGCCCATGATAACGCCGATCGCCTGTGAAAGCTTCATAAGACCGGAGTTTACGAAGCCGATTATCATGACGGTAGTGGCAGAGGAGGACTGTATCACGGCGGTGATTATCGCGCCGAGCAAAACGCCCTTTATGGGCGTAGAGGTCGCCTTTTCGAGCCATGATTCAAGTTTTCCGCCCGCGAGCTTTTCGAGCGCGGAGCTTAGCGTATGCATCCCGAAAAGGAACAGAGCAAGCCCGCCGAACAGGTTTAACACATCATAGACATTCATTTGCAAATTCTCCCGTTTTGCGGCAATGTTTCTTTATTGCCGATATTATTCACCATTTTTCCTCAACAATTATATTATACAGGATTTTTTCCGAATTGTACAGTAGATTTAAACTGTTTTTAATAGATTTTTTACTATTGTACATTCGGCGGGAAGAAAAATACGGTTTTATTGTTATTTCTCACAAATGCAGGTCTTTCAATGACAAAAAAAAGGGAGCAGCCGAAGCTGCCCCCATATATTTAATGTCATGCTTTGTAGTCCGACGGAGCGGAGGGCAGCGCGGATCTGCCGTCAAGGCTGTGGTCGGAAAGGATAGTCTTGTCGCTGACAAGGAAGTAATCATAAACCAGCATGGGTCTTGTGGAGATCGGGTCGTCCCATGTGACGTCGATGTGATACCACTGACCGCCGAGCTTCACCATGTTCCACATATGCCCCGCGCCGTTGCTTCTGCCGCTGACGCATATCGTGGGTATGCCCGCCGACTGCGCAAGGTACATGAACGCCTTTGAATAGCCCTCGCACAGCGCCTGCCCGTTGACGATTGCGCCGTCCGCCTCGGAGATATATACCGGTCCGTAGCTCTTGTATTCTGTTTTGTTGATGAGCCAATCGTGGAGCACTTTGACCCTGTCGTATTCGCTCGTGCATTTCGCTGCCTCGGCAAGCGCCTCTGCCGCCGCTGCTTCAAACTTCCTGCTTATCTGCTCCGCCTCGCTCTTTGTGCGGCTGTATGCCGTGCTGACCGAAAGGAGATTTCCGCTCATGTTGTAGGAATAGCTGTAACCGTTGCCGAGCCAGAAGAACTGCGGGTTGTCATAGTCGAACGCCCAGTATATCTTGTCAAGCTCGCTGCGATCGACCTTGAGGTCGGAAACATCGGCACGTTCGGCGTG
This sequence comes from uncultured Clostridia bacterium, assembly GCA_945935925.1. Lineage (GTDB taxonomy): Bacteria > Bacillota > Clostridia > Oscillospirales > Ruminococcaceae > CAG-115. The sequence goes on from CAMERU010000076.1 coordinate 5,475, forward strand.
ATTTTTCACCGCCTCGAATATTCGCGCGTAGACCTGCTTCTGCGAGCCGGTGAGCGTGGAGTAGCCGTATTTTGCGGTGTAATCGTCCAGAAGATTTTCCGGCTCGGGCGCAGCCTCGTTTATCACATAATCCTTTGTGATATAGCGCTTCGACCAGCCGCTCTTTATGACAAGGATACGCAGGCTGCAGTCCTCGGTCAGCTTTATCCCTTTCGCGGTGTAAAGCGCGGAGGAGGTGGTGGGCTTGGTCCCGTCAAGGGTGTAATAGAACTTAACGCCGCTCACGCCGCTCGAAAGCGTTACTGTCTGCGCGCCGCTGTATTCGCCCGCGCCGGGCTTTATCGTCACCTTGGGTACAAGCTTGTATTTATAGGTCTTAACGGCGCTCTTACCGCCGTCGTCGGACACCGAATATACCTTTAACGTCGCGTTATTCTTTATGGTAACGGGCGACGCGTATGCACGATAGCTGCCGCCGTTAAGGCTGTAATATATCCTCGCGCCGCTGTCCGCGCAGGAAAGCGTTACCTTGAAGCTGCCCGACGAAAGGTAATATGTACCCGATTTGCGCGAAGCAGCGGGCGCAGGCACAGCTGCCGCCTCCGAAACAGCCGATACAGAGCCGAGCGCCGTCCGAACGGGGGAAGTAAACGCTCCCGCAGCGATAACTACCGCCGCAAATATTCCCAAAAAGCGATTTTTCATATGAAACACCTCGATAAAACGCACAAAAGTTTTCGCCTTATACAAGTTATTATAGCAAAAATAACGGTCCGTGTCAATAGCGGCGGACAAATTCAACTTGACAATTTTTTCATATGCGGTTACAATAAAAAAGGTGATACTATGAAAAAAGCAATTATACTCGCGGCGGCGTGCCTGCTGCTGTGCGGCTGCGGGGCGGCTGAGCCCGCCTCCGTTTCGTTTTTCGCTATGGATACTTTCATGCGGGTGAGTTCGTACAGCGGGAACACAGCCGCGGCGGAAAGCGCGCGCGACGCCGTTTTGTCCCTCGAAAAGGATATTTCCGTGACAGACGACAAAAGCGAATTGTCCCGCGCGAACCGAAACGGCGGCGGTCAGCTCTCCGCGCGCACTCTCGGGCTGCTTCAAAGGGCGGCTGATATAAACACGCGCACGGACGGTGCTCTTGATATCACGCTGTACCCGATAAGCCGCGAATGGGGCTTCACGACGGGGGAATACAATATCCCCGACGACGAGCGGATAAGCGAGCTTCTCGAAAACACGGGTACGTCGCGCATTTCCTTTACGGAAAACGGCATTGTTATCCCCGACGGAATGATGACCGACCTCGGAGCAGTCGGCAAGGGCTATGCCGCGGAGCTTGCCGCCGAGGCGCTGAAAAGCGCGGGCGAAACGAGCGCGCTCGCCGACCTCGGCGGGAATATCCTTGCCATAGGCGCGCGTCCCGACGGCTCGCCATGGAGGATAGGCGTGCGCGACCCCGACAGCGAGGGCTATATCGGCGTGCTTGAGATAACCGATAAATTCGTTTCGACCTCGGGGGATTACGAGCGGTATTTCACGGGCGAGGACGGGACGCGTTACTGTCACATAATCGACCCGAAAACGGGCAGACCCGCGCGCAGCGGGCTTTCCTCGGCGACCATCATCGGCACGGACGGAGTGCTTTGCGACGGGCTTTCCACCGCTTTCTTCGTAATGGGGTATGAAAAAACGGCGGAATATCTTCGGGAAAACGGCGGCGTGGACGTCCTGCTCATCACGGACGACGGGAAAATTTATATCACCGGCGGCATAAGCGGCAGCTTCTTCCTTTCCGAGGGGTATTCCGAAAGAGAGATAACCGTTATCCCCGACACATAACAGCACGGAAAGTCGGGCGCTGTGCGCGGGAATATGGTATCATTGAATAAGACAGAGGAGGAATGACCTTGCAGGGCTGGGCAGACGGCATACAGAACGCATTGCGTTACATCGAGGACAATATCACGCAGGAGCTTGATATCGCGGACATAGCGGCGCGCGCCTATGTTTCCGCGTTCCATTTTCAGCGTATATTCGGCGTTCTGTGCGGAATGACGGTCGGCGAGTACATACGCAGCAGGCGGCTGTCGCTTGCCGCGCAGGAGCTTTCCCGCGCGGAAATAAAGGTGATCGACGCGGCGGTGAAATACGGCTACGATTCGCCCGACAGCTTCGCCCGCGCGTTCACGAAATTTCACGGGATATCTCCCTCTGCCGCAAGGGAAAACGGCGCAGTTCTCAAAAGCTTCGCGCCGATAAAAATAAAGCTTACATTGGAGGGCGGAAACATGATGGAATACAGCATAGTTGAAAAGGCGCAGTTCACGGTAATGGGCGTTGCGCGCAGATTTAACAGCGAAACCTCTTACAGCGAGATACCGAAGTTCTGGAGCGAGCATTACGCAAACGGCGGCGGAGAAAAGGTCATGGGAATGTTCGGCGTGTGCATTGACTCAAAGGAAACGGAAAACAGCTCCATGGATTTTGAATACGTCATAGCAGACCTGTACTCGCCGCTCAAGGATATCCCCGAGGGCTGCGTAACTCGCGTTATTCCCGCAGGCACATGGGCGGTGTTCCCCTGCCGCGGCGCGCTTCCCAAGGCGCTTCAGAACGTCAACACAAGGATATGGAACGAATGGCTCCCAAACTGCCGCGGGTATAAGCTCGGCGGCAACTATAACATCGAAATGTACACCATGCCCGCCGACGACCCGAAAGATAACTATTCGGAGATATGGGTGCCGGTCGAGAAGGTGTGACATATAATTCAAGGCAAAAAAATTATCCCGTGAAGAATGTTCTCCACGGGATTAATTTTATTCTGCGATATGCCCTTTTTCGCGGACAACTTTCTCGATATCCGCGATATATTTCTCGCACTGCTCCCTTGTGCCCGCTTCGACCATGATGCGCAGCAGCGGCTCCGTGCCGCTCGGGCGGACGAGCACGCGCCCGTCGCTCCCCAGCTGCTCTGCGGCTGCCTTTACCGCGGCGTTAACGTCGGCGTCGGAAAGCACCGCGTTCTTGTCGCACACGCGGACATTCTTCAATATCTGCGGGTACACCTTCATCGGCGCGCCGAGCTCCGACAGCGCCGCTTTTCTGTCGCACATCACCTGCATTATCTTCAGCGCGGTTATAATGCCGTCGCCGGTGTTCGCGTACTTGCTGAATATAATGTGACCCGAGTTCTCGCCGCCGAGGATATAGCCGTTTTCCGACATACATTCATAAACGTATTTGTCGCCGACAGCCGTTTTTGCGTAGCTTATCCCCAGCTCGTCGAACGCCTTGTACAGACCGAGATTTGACATCACTGTGGTAGTCACGGTGTTCTTTTCAAGCTTGCCGCGCTCCTTCATGTAGCTGCCGTATATGTAGAGTATCTTGTCGCCGTCGACAATGCTGCCCTTTTCGTCCACCGCAAGGCACCTGTCCGCGTCGCCGTCGAACGCGAAGCCCGCGTCGAGCTGCTCGTCTATAACAAGCTGCCGCAGCCCGTCTATATGCGTCGAGCCGCAGTTGGTGTTGATATTGAAGCCGTTGGGGTGGTCGTTTATGACGTAGGTCTTTGCGCCGAGCGCCTCGAACACGTTCTTCGCAACCGCCGAGGCGGAGCCGTTCGCGCAGTCGAGCCCTATTCTCTTGCCCTTGAACGAATGCACCGCAAGGGATATAAGATAGCCTATGTAGCGGTTTCTTCCCGCCGCATAGTCAAGCGCGCGGCCTATTTCCTCTCCCCGCGCGAGCGGAAGCTCGGGTATCTCCCCGTCAAGATATTTCTCTATCTCAAGGATAACGCTTTCCTCAAGCTTTTCGCCCTTTGAATTGAACAGCTTTATACCGTTGTCATAATAGGGGTTATGGCTCGCGGAGATCATTATGCCGCAGTCAAACTCGTCTGTGCGCGTCACATAGGAAACGCAGGGGGTCGTCGTTACATGGAGCAGCGACGCGTCCGCGCCCGACGCTGTAAGCCCCGCGACAAGCGCATACTCGAACATATACGAGCTGCGGCGGGTGTCCTTTCCGATAACTACGGAGCAGCGGTGCTCCTTTCCGAAATAATTGCCGACAAATCTGCCGATCTTATACGCGTGGTCAACGTTTAGCCCGTTGTTTGCCTCCCCGCGGAAGCCGTCTGTGCCGAAGTATTTTGGCATGGGTTTAATTCCTCTTTTCGGTATATTATCAACAGCCGCCGATCAATGGCGGCACAAGCTTATTATTGTACTTATTGTACAAAATCAATTATAAATCATTTTATAGCGTTTTGTCAACATTTATTCCCCGCACGGCAGGATTTTCTTTCAGAAAAAAATCGCCTTTACAACCGCGAAAACGACAAGAGCCCATATCAGCGCTATCGGCAGCGCGTAATACCACTTCTTCGGCCTGCCGTCCCGCCACATTCCCTCCGAAAGGCGCAGGTTTTTCGCCCAAACCTCCCTCGGGATAAGCTTTACCGTCAGCGCGATAAGCGCGGGCAGCAGGATAATGTCGTCAAGATAGCCGAGCACGGGGATAAAGTCGGGGATAAGGTCTATCGGGGACAGCGCGTATGCGACCGTCACCGCCGCGAGAATTTTCGCGGGCAGCGGCGTGTCCTTGTCCTTGAGCGAAAGAAACACAGCAGGAACGGTCTGCTTCAGAGCTTTCGCGCGATCTTTAAGTTTTTTTGGTTTCATAGTATTTGCGGGGCTCCCCCGCGGTCAATTCGGCTAAATGAGCCTTTTTTGTTCCGGTTTTCACACGAAGGCGGGGTGCTCGACTTATGGGAATTTGCGGGGTGCCCCCGCGGGCAATTCGGCTGAAAGCGCCGTCGCTGCGTGCGTTTTCACACGAAGGCAAGGTGCTCGACTTATGGGAATTTGGTTATAATCCATAATGTATTACCCATTTATTATCAGAATATGCTTTC
>CAMERU010000077.1 GCA_945935925.1 uncultured Clostridia bacterium
GATAGGGGCAGTCGGTAACATAATCACCGAGAAAAATATACATATCGTAATATTTGCTTGAAATATACTCAAGCACGCTCTCCAGCGCAGTGTGATTTGAATGTATATCGCTGAGCACAGCAAGCTTCACCCTGTCACCCCCATTTTCGCGCGCTGTCGGGACAATAGGCGCCTTTGCGCGCCGCGCGCAGCTCCGCATAGCAGCCGCATTTCGCGCAGGTGCCGCTGTTGAGGCTGTCGCAGGCGCGGCATATCTCCAGCCGCCTGTTATATTCCGCGCCGTCGGCGCGCTGTTCCTCGGGGATAAGCGCTATTCGCTCCGCGATAGCCTGCGAAAGCGCTTTGTCGCCGATATCCGCCGAAAGGCAGCGACGGCAGGGCTTCACGCCGATCATACCGAAAGAACGATCTCCGCCGCACTGCACGCGGGGAGAACAAGCTCCGCGCCGCCGTTTTCGCAGCTTACTTCAAGCGGCTTTATCACAACATTTTCGGGGTTATCGAAATCATTGTGAGCGTGCACCTCAGCGGTGAGTATGCGCCCCTCGGCGGACTTCACGCTGCCGAACGCCGCGCCGATGTCAACGGTAAACTCCCTGTCGAGCGAGCAGTTGGATATCGTAACGGTTATCCTGCCGTCCTCGCCGACGCTCGCCGACTGCGACAGGCAGGGAACGCCGTCTGCGGCGCTCTCGTTTTCGATATGGCTGTAAATCAGCTCGGCGTCCTGATGGCGCTTGAACAGGTCGAAAACGTGGTAGGTCGGGGTCTTGACCGTCTTTGTCCCCTCGGTCAGCAGCACCGCCTGAAGCACGTTCACCGCCTGCGCTATGTTCGCCATGTAAACGCGGTCGGAATGCGCGTTAAAAATGTTGAGGTTTATCGCCGCGATCATCGCGTCGCGCATGGTGTTCTGCTGGTAAAGGAAACCGGGGTTGGTGTCCGGCTCGACGTCGTACCATGTGCCCCATTCGTCCACGATAAGCCCGATCTTCTTTTCGGGGTCGTATCTGTCCATGATCCCGCTGTGACGGGTAACAAGCTCCTCCATATGGAGCGTGCGGGATATAGTGTCGTAATACTCCTTGTCGTCAAATTCGGTAGAGCTGCCCTTGTGGTTCCAGTCGCCGGTCGGGACGGTGTAGTAATGCAGGGAAATGCCGCTGCAGTTCCACCTGTTAAGCGTTTTCATTATGGTTTCCGTCCAGTTGTAGTTGTCGGCGTTGGGGCCGCAGGCTATCTTGAACAGCTCGTTCCCGCTGTAATTGCGGCAGAATGTCGCATAGCGGCGGTAATTGTCCGCGTAGTATTCGGGGGTCATCGACCCGCCGCAGCCCCAGCTTTCGTTTCCTATACCGAGATATTTCAGCTTCCACGGCTTCTCGCGCCCGTTCTTTTTGCGAAGCTCCGCCATAGGCGACACGCCGTCAAAGGTGATGTATTCCACCCACTGCGAAAGCTCCTCAACGGTGCCGCTGCCGACGTTGCCGCTGATATACGGCTCGCAGCCGACAAGCTCGCAGAAACGCAGGAACTCATGCGTGCCGAAGCTGTTGTCCTCCACGACCCCGCCCCAGTTGGTGTTGATCATTCTCTTGCGTTCGGACAGCTCGCCGATGCCGTCCTTCCAGTGGTATTCGTCCGCAAAGCACCCGCCCGGCCAGCGCAGAACGGGCAGCTTTATCTCGCGCAGCGCCTCAACAACGTCCTTGCGGAAGCCCTCAATGTTCGGGATATCGCTGTCCTTGCCGACAAAAATGCCGTCGTAAATGCAGCGGCCGAGGTGCTCGGAGAAATTTGAGTAGATCTCGCGGTTGATATGGCTTTTTTTGTCCATAGGGTTGATGGTGAGTTTTACTGTTTTCATGGGATATCTCCTTTATAAATTTGTTGTTTTCATTATAAACAATTGACAATGCGCCCGCAATGATATATAATATAATAAAACTGATATATAATACTTTTTTGGGGGGATAAAAATGCAGCTTCATTCCATGGGAATAGGCTACCGCCACGACGGGAGCTTCTCGATAAACCGCCCGAACGGCTCAGGGGACAACCTGCTGCTTATTTTCTGTACTCCCGCATACGTTGTTACCGATGGAAAAAGGGAGGAGTATCCCGCGGGCAGCACCGTGCTTTACTCCAAGGGCACTCCGCAGATATACGGCGGAACCGGCGAGGAATACATTGACCATTGGGTGCATTTCGACTGCTCCGAAAATGATATATTCTTCGATAAGACGGGCGTTGAGTTTGACCGCCCGCTCTCCGTGCCGTCGATTGCGGACGCGGAAAGGGTGCTTGAGCTGCTGCGGCTGGAAAGCGTTTCGGGCGGCGGCTCGGAATGCGTCGACCTGCTGCTGCGGCTGCTTATCGCGAAAACGGCGGGAAAAGGCGCAAATTCCCCCAAAAACCACCACAGCGACCGCCTGCGCTCCCTCCGCGCCGAAATATACGGCAATCCCGCGGGGCATTTCACGGTTGAAGAGCTCGCGCGGAAAATACCGCTCAGCCCGTCCTATTTCCAGACGCTGTACAAAAGCGAGTTCGGCGTCAGCTGCTACGAGGATATCCTTGCCGCAAAAACGCAGCTCGCCGAGTATTACCTCAAAAACACAGCGCTGTCCGTGAGCGCTGTCGCGGAGCTTTGCGGCTACGAAAACGACGTGCATTTCATGCGGCAGTTCAAGCAGCGCACCGGAAAAACTCCCTTAGCCATGCGGAAAAGTCCGCCCGCCGACCCAAAGGGGTGAATTTTTCGCGCATTTTTTTCGTAATACAGCAAAAAACACTTGCAATTTCTACGGAGTTATGTTATAATAAATCCGCCGCATAAGCGGTGAAAATTTAATACGGTGTTGTCTTTGCTAACCACCGTTAAAAAACAAGGAGTTTTTTTATGCCCAAAAATGAGATCTTTAACACGAAAAACATTGTAAGGCTCGCGCTTGTCGCGGCAATTTACGCGGCGCTCACGCTCGCTCTGTCGGGACTTTCCTACGGTCCCATACAGCTCAGATTTTCCGAGCTGCTCGTCCTGCTGTGCTTTTACAGGAAAGACTACTGCGTGTCGCTGACGCTCGGCTGCCTTATCGCCAACCTGTTCAGCCCGTTCGGTCTGTACGACATCATTTTCGGAACGCTCGCGACTGCCGTTGCGGTTATCCCTATGTACTATATGCCGAACATATGGCTCGCGGCGCTGCTTCCCATCGTCAGCAACGGCGTTATCGTCGGCGTCGAGCTTTTCCTCTGCGGCGAGCCGCTGTGGTTCAGCATGGGGACGGTCGCCCTCGGAGAGCTTATCGTTATCGGAGTTGTCGGCTGCCCGCTGTTCAAATTCGCGCTCGAGCGCAGCAAGCCCCTTATGAGGGCGATCGGCGCAAGCCGCCCCGAGCCGCGCAAGTCCGCCGAGGTCTGATATTTCGTAACCTATAAGGAATGCCGCGCAGAAAATCTGTACGGCATTCCTGTCTGTCGATAAACACAAGATAGTTAGTAGTGAGGAGTTAGGAGTGAGGAGTTAGGGGTGAGGAGTTAGGGGTGAGGAGTTATGGTGCGCCCTGCGGGCGAATATTTAAAAATTCGGCGCCGACGACACAATCATTGCCAACTCCTAACTCCTAATTCCTGACTCCTGACTAAGATTTGACTTTTTCGACAAGCTGAAATGCCGCGCAGTTTTCACTGTGCGGCATTCGTTGTTTTGATTTGATTACTTCGCGTAGTCGATAGCGCGGCTCTCGCGGATAAGATTTACCTTTATCTGACCCGGATATTCCATCTCGCTTTCGATCCGCTTCGCGATATCGCGCGCAAGCACCTTCATATCGTCGTCGTTTACCTGATCCGGCTTTATCATTATGCGGACCTCGCGACCCGCCTGAATAGCGTAGGACTTCTCAACGCCGCCGTAGGAGTTGCATATCTCCTCAAGCTTTTCAAGGCGCTTGATGTAGTTCTCGTAGTTCTCGCTTCTCGCCGCGGGGCGCGCCGCGCTTATCGCGTCGGCAGCCTGTACCAGCGCCGCGATAACCGTGCGGCATTCAACGTCGCCGTGGTGAGCCTCGATAGCGTGAATTACCTCGGGGCTTTCCTTGTACTTCTTGCAGACGTCAACGCCTATCTGTACATGAGAGCCTTCTATCTCGTGGTCAAGAGCCTTTCCTATATCATGGAGCAGACCCGCACGCCTTGCAAGCGCCGCGTCCACGCCAAGCTCGCTTGCCATAATTCCCGCGAGGTGCGCGACCTCGATGGAGTGATTCAGCACGTTCTGGCGGTAGGACGTTCTGTATTTCAGCCTGCCTATCAGGCGGACAAGCTCGTGGTTCAAGCCGTTTACATTCGTTTCCATAACAGCGCGTTCGCCTTCCTGCTTTATGCGCTGCTCCACCTCTCTGCGCGCCTTTTCCACCGTTTCCTCGATGCGCGCCGGGTGTATTCTGCCGTCCTGAATGAGCCTTTCAAGGGCAATGCGCGCGATCTCGCGGCGCACATGGTCAAAGCAGGAGAGCGTGATAGCCTCGGGTGTGTCGTCTATGATGAGGTCAACGCCTGTGAGAGTTTCGAGAGCGCGGATATTTCTTCCCTCGCGCCCGATTATGCGACCTTTCATCTCGTCGTTCGGAATTGCAACGACAGAAACCGCCGTTTCCGAAACGGTGTCCGCCGCCAGTCTTGCGATAGCAAGGGAGATGTACTGCCTTGCCTTTTCCTCCGCCTCGTCCTTGAGCTTCTGCTCGTAAGCGGAGATCCTGAGCGCCTTTTCGTGGTTCAGCTCGCTGTCAAGCTGCTGAAGCAGGTGATCCTTCGCCTGCTCCTGTGTGAAGCCGGAAATTCGCTCGAGAATATCCATCTGGCTCGACTTGAGCTGTTCTGCCTCGGCGATCTTCTCGTCGGCTTTCTTGTGCTTCTGGTGGAGCTGTTCTTCCAGCTTCTCCATCTTGTCGGTCTTTTTGTCGAGATTTTCTTCCTTCTGCTGGATACGGCGCTCGGAACGGGAAACCTCGCTCCTGCGCTCCTTCAGCTCGCGTTCGGCGTCGTTTTTAAGGCGCTGAACTTCCTTTTCCGCCTCGGTACGCATCGCATAGATCTCGTCCTTTGCCTCGACAAGGGCTGTTTTCTTGAGCGTTTCAGCCTTTTCGTTAGCTTCTTCAACAATGCGGGCAGACTCTTTCTCTGCGGACTCAAACTGTGCCTCAGCCGTCTTTATCCGGTGATTTACACCAAGGCGGAAGAAGATAAATCCGCAGGCGACCGCACCGACGAGGAACGCCGCTATGCCGATAAGCACAGCCACATACATTTCAACCATCGTCGTTCAATTTTCCCTCCTTATTAATATTCGGCGGGATAAAATATACAATTTTTGAAAACCTTTTTCGCGGCGCAGCTCGCCGCATAACCCCCCAACCCGCATAAATGTGCGGTCTTTTCATATATCTTCCTAAGTATAATAGCCGTAAAAATATATCGTAAAGGCTCGTTCTCCGTTATCATATATTAAATGCCGCCATAACGTAAATATATAAAAAAATATAATAAACGTCAAGCTGCTCCAAAAGGCGTGATACCGCCTCACAGATAAGCCTGTTTCTATTTTACTACATAATCACGAAAATGTCAAGGGTAACATCAGTTTTTTTATGCCAAAATGCACATATTTTTTTGTAAAAATCAATGTAATACTTTCACGGGGATATTCGGAGGAAAATATCGCAAAATCGCTCTTCGCCCCTTGATTTAAAGGAAAATATGTGCTATAATGTATGTGTGTAAATATAATGCGGGAGAAGTGCGCCCGCGGAGGGAGAAATAAATGACCTATAAAGAAAGCTTTATTAAATTCATGGTGGACAGCGGCGTGCTGAAATTCGGCGAATTTACGCTGAAAAGCGGCAGGCTCGCCCCCTATTTCATAAACTGCGGCAACTACAAGACCGGCGCACAGCTCGCCAAGCTCGGCGAATTTTACGCGGAATGCATAAAGGAGCACGGGCTTACCCCCGACACGCTCTTCGGCCCCGCATACAAGGGCATCCCCCTTTCCGTCGCAGCCTGCACCGCGCTGTACAACAAGTTCGGCATAGACGTCAACTACTGCTTCGACCGCAAGGAAGTCAAGGATCACGGCGAGGGCGGAATGTTCGTCGGGAAATCCCTTGAGGACGGCGAAAAGGTAGTCATAATCGAGGACGTAATGACCTCCGGAAAGGCGCTGCGCGAGGTAATGCCAAAGCTGACAGGCGCTGCCGATGTTAAGGTAGAGGGCATGGTCATAACCGTTGACCGCATGGAAAAGGGTCTGACCTCGGATAAATCCGCGGTTCAGGAGGTTTACGAGGAGTTCGGCGTTAAGGTTTACTCCATCGTTACCATAAACGACATTATCGACGCGCTCGAAAAGGGTGTTATCCCCGGCGCGGAATATGTCGACAAGATGAAGGAATACAGAAAGACCTACGGCGTAGGCTGATAAGCCGACCCCGTATGACTATGACGATATTTCACCGCGAAAGGAGATGATTTTATGGCAACGGTAGGTAACACGGCGTCAACACAGATCCTTATGGCAAAGGCAATGACGAACTACTCCGCTAAAACGGGCAATTCCGCCGCCAAAAAAGCCGCGCAGCAGACCCTCGACGAGCTCATGAAAACAAAGCTCAAGGGTCAGAGCGACTATTTCAAGGAGCAATATTCCAGCCTCTACAAGAGCATTTACGGAATCACCGACGAGGCGGAGGAAAAGGCAGAAAGCACCGTTTCTGTCAAAACTGCGAGCGCGAATGTTTCCCACGCGGCTGACAGTGTTTCCGACTTCGCGAGAGGGCTTAAATACGGCGGCGAATATGACAGCGAGGAATATGCAAAGCTTGCGCAGGACTTCGCGGACAAGTACAACAGCTTTATCAAAAAGGTCGGCGACTCCGACAATGCGAACGTGCTCCGGAAGGGCGTTATCATGGTAAACACCGCTAAGGTGTACTCCTCGTCGCTTAAACGCGCGGGCTTTACCCTCGGCAGCGACAACAAGCTCACCTTTGACAAGGATAAGCTGTCGAAGATCTCCGCAACGGATATCAAATCCGCTTTCGGGACCGGCGGCTTCGCCGACAAGACCGTGCAGAAAGCGCAGCAGATAAAGTCGCTTTCCGCAAGCGAGGGCGCATTCGGGTACAGCAGCAACAGCAGCGCAAATTACGCTTACAGCATAGGCGCACTGTTAAATCTGTACGCATAATGTACATAATTTAAGGCTATACATAAATTCCCCCTTGAAATTTCAAGGGGGAATTTTTATCACTTTTTCCTCATATCGTTGGCGGTATATACGACCTCAGCATATATCGCCGCGACTATCTGATACAGCTCCTTAGGTATAGTTTCGCCCGCGTTGAGCATTACCAGCAGCGCCGCAACACTGTCGTCGCGGTAAACGGGCACGCCCGCTTCGTCCGCGATATTGACTATCCTCTGCGCAAGCTCCCCCAGACCCGACGCTACCACAACGGGCGCGTAATTCATGTCGGGGTTGTATTTCAGCGCAACGGCTGCGTTCTGCCCGTAAATGCGCTTGTTGTTTGCGGGCGGTATCGGGTGCTTCGGCATATAAATCCCTCCTTAAACCCTTGTGTTGAGCGTGGTGCGCTTTTCGGTTATCTTGGGGAATATCTCCACAAGATTATGCGGCTTCTTTAGCGGCGCGGTCTCAAACGTCCTTGCGGAATATCCGCAGTTTCTGATTATCTTGGTGACGCGGTCCTTCATCGGGTCGATCTGCTTTTCAAATTTCGGCGGGTAAAGCAGCGCAATATTAACCTCCTCGCCCAGCGCGTACATATCAAGCTCAAATCTCCCTATGCTCTCAACGTCAAATGTCAGGAACAGGTGATAGTTGCGCTGCGTTCCGGGGGTGTTGTTAGGGTTGTTCTCGTCGTTGTCCACCCAAAGCTCCCCGAAAGCCTTTGTCCCGTCGACGTCAAGCGGCAGGATATAGTGCGCCAGCGGCGTGAATACCCCCGGAGCGTTCAGCAGGCTCTGGAGCAGGTTCGCCGCATTGAAGCTGTCAAGCGACTTCAGCGCGGGGTTGTTGATGTTCTCCTCGATAAAATCCGTCAGGCTGTCCAGCGTTGAGCTTACCGGCGGGCGTACCCCGTGCTGCGGAAGCTCGTTCTTGACCGACATCTTGTCGATTATGTCCACAAATACTCCGTAAAGCCGCTCGCGAAGCGGTATATCGGGCATAGCGCGGAGCATTCCGTTGAGCGTGTCGATAAGCTCCTGCATGGTGTTCGTGCGGGCAAGCTCGGACAGCATTGCCTCCGCTGCTTTCTCGGAGTCCTCGCCGATGAAAAGCCCCTTTGTCAGCAGCGCCACAGCTTCCATTCCGCTTATCTTGCCCCTGTTGTAAACGGACAGAATGTGCTCGATGTTGTAGCCGCTGCTTTTCAGCGCCTGCATATAGCCGTGCGTGTTCATGCTTTCGTTCAGGAAAAGCTTCCAGCCCGAAAGCTCCGAAGCTTCGTCCCCGCCGTGAACGTCGGGAGCCTCTGCGGCATCAGCGGCTTCCCCCTCGTGCTGCACCCCGCCGCGGGGATATGCCGCTTCCTCGGCGCCGACCGCGCGCTCTCCGCCGCCGTTTGCTGTCCCGTAAACATCTTCTGCGGCTTTTTCCGCAGCCACGGGGGTATTTTTCGCGGGTAATGCCGCCGATTCGGCTGTTTTCTCCACGTTTTGATCAATATTTCCGTCAACTTCAATATTTTCACCCGCGAAATTTTTATTCGCCAGATTAGCGGAAATAGGTTGATTTTGTGAAGAATTTGTAGTATAATTATCTAAAGGGGTATTTTCTGCGATTTCCCTCTCCGAATCAGCGGGAGCCTGCATGGGTTTCTTGTCAAATATCGCGGCGTAAAGTCGGCTGAACGAATTTTTCAGCGCCTCGCGCAGCGTGCCGGAGGATATCTGAGTCATCAGCAGGTTGAAATACTCCTTGCACATATAAGGGCTGTTGTTGTAGCGGGAAAGATTATGTACGATGAGCGGGATAAGCATCTGCGTCTTGTCGTCGTTAAGCAGGCTTCCGCTGACGTCCTTTAATATGCTGAGCGTTTCTCCCTTGAGATAGTCGAAATATTTATCCGCGTCCTGCGCGCCCCACTGCTGCGACAGATTGAGCAGCTTTGCGGACAGCTTTTCGTTCGGGGAGTAATATTCCGAAAGGAATTTCAGATTGGCGCGCAGCGCGCCGAGTATCTCGTTCTTGTTCTGCGCAAAATTGAGCGACTTCAGCAGACCGCCGATAAGCTCCTTTGTTTCGGGGGTCGTCGTGGTCTTTGCCACCTCGCGGAGAACGTCGTAGAACTCGTGACCGCTGAACATGGTGTTCTGCTGTTCCTGATTCTGTATCTCACGGACAAGCTCATCGGGCGTTACATAAAGCTGCGCCGCAAGATCCTCCAGCTTGCCGTAAAGCTCGGTGTGACCCGTGATGAGCGCCTGATTGAGCACCTCCACATTAAGCAGGTCCTTGAGCATCTCGACGGCGAGCGTCGGGTCCTTCGCCACCTGCACCGACATCGGGATAAGCTCGCGGTTGCCCATTTCAAGACGGCTGCGCGCGCCTGCGTCCGTCGCACCGCCCGCGTTTCCGACTCCCGTAAGTTTAACGATATCAAACGGCTCGGTGTTCTCGTCCTGCTGACGCGGGCTGTAATTGTAGTTCTTCGCGGTTATGGGGTTATTGATCTGTGGTATCTGCGCCATAGTTATCCCTCCTCGGGGCAGTCATTTCACCGTTTTTATGGCAGTTATGCCTTAATATATTTATTTTAGCATAAAATCTCGGAATAATAAAGGGTTTTTGAAAAAAATTTTAGAGAAAAACGCCGTGTGCATACGCGCGATTTCGGAAAGGAACTGATATTATGGCAAAAATAGAACCCGGCATGGAAGCAATGCTTGATATGTACTTCTATGAAACAAATTCCCTGCTGGAGCAGCTGGACGAGATACTGCTCCGCACAGAGCAGGCTAACGCCTTTGAAAGCGAAGATATCAAGGAGATCTTCCGTATCATGCACACGATCAAAGGCTCGTCGGCAATGATGGGCTTTGAAAACCTGTCTGTGCTTGCCCACAAGGCGGAGGATATGTTCTTCGTTATCCGCGAAAACCCCGACGTCATCACCGACGTAAGCTTCGTTTATGACCTTGTTTTTCAGGTTTCCGACTCCTACAAGGCGCAGATAGAGATGATACAGAACAACTCGGGCGGCGAATACGAGGCGCTTGATTTCAGCGAGCTTATCGACAAGCTGCTCAAGGCAAGGGATACCCTTCTGGGAGAAACAAAGGGAGAAGCCCCCGCGCCCGCCGCTGCCGCACAGCC
>CAMERU010000078.1 GCA_945935925.1 uncultured Clostridia bacterium
CGATAAGTCCGCGCGCGACCAGTTCGTCATAAAGTTCCATAATAATTCTCCTTTATAATTTGTATAGTATGGTCAGCCGGAAAATACTCCATAAGCGATGGAGTTATCTGTCAATTCCACTGATACCACGACCTTTCGGTGATAATATTATTTCCTCGCATTTGCCTTTTCGTGATGTAAAGTGTTAAGTTGTGATAAAAAAGCCCTCCGTGAGCAAGGCTCACAGAGGGCGTGTTAACGCGGTACCACCTCGGTTGCTCCCCGAGGGAAGCATCTCTTACAGCTTTAACGGGCTTACCCGTGCGGGCTAATCGGAACTCCTTTCGCCGCGCCGCTCGGGGAGGTAATTCGCGCTGTGGGCTCCTGCTGCCTCGCACCGTGCGGCAGCTCTCTGAAAGGGGCTTCACAGGCTACTTTGTTCCCGTCATAGCTTTATGGATATTCAATAGTTTCGGAAAAATCAGAGCTGCTCGGCTATGTCGTAGATAAGCTTTTCGCTCTTTGCCCAGCCGAGGCAGGGGTCAGTGATGGACTTGCCGTATGTACCCTCTTCGATCTTCTGCGCGCCGTCCTCTATGTAGGACTCGATCATCAGACCCTTTACAAGGCTGCGTATCTCCTCGGAATGGCGCATGGAATGAAGCACCTCGTTCGCGATCCTTATCTGCTCAAGGTACTTCTTGCCGGAGTTTGAGTGGTTGGTGTCGACAATAACAGCGGGATTTATCAGACCCTTTTCATGATACATATCATAGCAGAGCTTGAGATCCTCGTAGTGATAGTTGGGAATAACCTGATCGTGCTTGTTGACCGAGCCGCGCAGGATAGCGTGGCAGAGCGGGTTTCCGTCCGAGGTTACCTCCCAGCCGCGGTAGATGAACATATGCTTTGCCTGTGCCGCCTGAATGGAGTTGAACATAACGGAAAGTGTGCCGCTGGTGGGATTCTTCATGCCGACGGGGCATTCCATGCCGCTGGCAACAAGGCGGTGGTGCTGATCCTCAACGGAGCGCGCGCCTACTGCAACATAAGAAAGCAGGTCGGAAAGGTAGCGGTAATTCTCGGGGTAGAGCATTTCGTCCGCGCAGGTGAGATGTGTTTCGGCAATAGCGCGGGTATGGAGCTTGCGTATTTTGATTATGCCCTCGAGCATATCCTCGTTCTTGGTGGGGTCGGGCTGGTGTATCATGCCCTTGTAGCCCGTGCCGTTTGTGCGGGGCTTGCCCGTGTATATCCTGGGGATTATCAGTATCTTGTCCTTAACCTTTTCCTGTACCTTTGCAAGGCGGTTGGTGTAGTCCATTACGGAATCCTCGTTATCCGCAGAGCAGGGACCGATTATAAGAAGGAACTTGTCGGATTTGCCCGTGAATATGTCAGCGATCTGCGCGTCGCGCTCCGCCTTTACCTGTTTTATCTCGTCAGTAAGCGGATAAAGCTCCTTTATCTCCTTCGGGATAGGCAGCTTTCTGCTGAAATTCATCGACATTTTAATTATCTCCTTGCTGTAAAAATCTGTTTATAATGTGCTGTCAAATTATCTGCACTTATGCTATTTTATCACAATTTGCGGCGCTTGTCAATAGTTTTTTAACGATTTACAGATTTATAGTGCTAAATTGCTGAATTGTTTGTTTGATTTTTTGCTTTTTGTTGAATGTTGACGAATTTTCGCGGTTGAAATACACATATATGATAATTAAGGCTGCTTATCATAATGACATTTGTTAATAGTAAACAAAATGCGCGGAAATATTTTGTCGGAAAGAAATTTGACATGAGTCTGCCGCTGTGTTAAAATTTGAATTAATGGGGATATAGATAATAATTGTCCCATTTTTGACACATTAAATATTCCGTATTTGTGGTATTATAGTAATACGGTGATAACGGGAGGGAAGATATGGACAGAGAATTTGCGGCACACATACGAACCGACGGCGCCGTTCAGACGGTCGCGGAGCATTGCCGCGGAACGGCTCGGCTTGCGGGGGAATTTGCGATAAAGCCGCTGCGAGCGGCGGCGGAGTATATCGGAATGCTCCATGACATTGGCAAATACCGCGACGGGTTTCAGCGCAGAATATACGGAGAGAGCGCCCGTAAATGCGAGCACGCCTGCGTTGGTGCGCAGGAGATAAAGCGGCGAGCAGAGGGAGCAGGCGTTAATTTCAAGGTCGTTTCGCCTATGCTGGAATACTGCGTTGCGGGTCATCATGCGGGACTGCAGAACGGGATAGCGGGAAGAGGCAGCCCGTCAGGAACGCTCGCGGAAGCGCTTGTGCGCGATGTGAGTGATATTGAACCGCACCGCCCGCTTTTTGAAGCCGACGCGGTGCCGCCCGACGAGGCGTGCCTTGCGGAGCTCATAAAAATGCTCACGGCATCGCTGCCGCAGGGGAGAGCGGGATTTCCGGAGGCAACGGAAAGGTACGCGTTCTTCACAAGGTACCTTTATTCCTGCCTTACCGACGCGGACTTTATCGACACGGAGAAATTCTGCGATACCGAGGCGGACCGCGGCTTGACGGGCGATTTTGCGGCGGCGCTGGACAGGGTGAACGCGCTGCTGGACGGTATGCCCGACAAGGGCGGAGTTTGCGCGGCGAGGAGGTCGCTTCAGCGGCAGGCGTTTACGGCGCCGCATGGCGGTAAGATAAGCATACTTAATATGCCGACGGGAAGCGGGAAAACGCTGTGCAGCATAAAGCTTGCGCTGGAAAGGGCGATGCGCGGCAAAAAGCGGATTATCTATGTTATCCCCTACACGAGCATAATCGAGCAGACGGCGCAGAAATTCGAGGATATATTCGGGGACGTGCTTCCCGTATTGCAGCACCACCACAATTTCTGCTTCGACAACACCGAGCAGGACAACGAGATCCTGCGCAGGTCAGCGGAAAACTGGGACGCGCCGCTTATCATAACGACGAACGTGCAGTTTTTCGAGTCGCTTTACCACAACAGGTCGTCGCGGCTGCGCAAGCTGCACAGCATGGCTGACAGCGTAATAATTTTCGACGAGGTGCATATGATGCCCGTTGAGTTTCTTCAGCCCTGTCTGCGCGGCGTGGGGTATCTGACGGAATATCTCGGCGCGGAGGCGATATTCATGTCGGCGACAATGCCCGATTTTTCGGGGCTGCTGCGAAGATTTACCGCTGTGGAAAGACCAACGGAGCTCATCACCGACAAAAGCGGGTTTGCCGCATTTAAGAACTGCTCCTGCGAAAAGCTCGGCAAAATTTCCGACGAGCGATTGCTTGAGGAGGCGGCGCGCCATGAAAGCAGCCTGATAATCGTAAACAGCCGCAAACGCGCGCGGGAATTATACCGAAGCTGCCGGATCGGGCGCTGCTTCTGCCTGTCGACCTATATGACCCCCGAGCACCGCTCCCGCGTTATCGGCGAGATACGAGAACTTCTCGGCAAGGAAAAGGTGACGGTGTTTTCGACCTCGCTTATCGAGGCGGGAGTTGATCTTGATTTCGAGGCGGTATTCCGCGAGCTTGCGGGACTGGACAGCGTTATACAGTCGGCGGGGCGCTGCAACCGCGAAGGACTGCGCCCGAAAGGGTATATGTATGTCTTTGAGAGCGATGGGGTCAATATCCCGAAAAGCCTGATGATGAAAGCGGAAATATGCCGCGCAATGCTGGAGGAATATCCCGATATACTGTCGGACGGCTGCGCGGAGGAGTATTACCGCAGGCTGTATGCGCTCAACGAGAGCGCGGTGAGCGGCGGGACGATATATCACGACGGAATGAGAGCGGATTCGATCCCGTTTGCAGATTATGCGGACAGCTTCGCAATGATAGAAAGCGACGCGGTTAATATCGTTATACCCTGCGACGATATCGCGGAGGATATCGCGCGGCTGGAATACTGCGGGCGGAGCGTTTACAGGCGGCTTTCGCGATACTGCGCGTCGGTGCATTATCATGAATTCAAGGCGCTGCTGGAAAGCGGCGCGGTATCGCAAAGGGGCGGAGCCTTCCTGCTTGAAATGCCCGGATATTACGACTGCGAAACGGGGCTTGACCCCGAATATTCGTTCGACGGTATTGTTGAATTATAAGAGAGGTGGTTTTATGGGTTACGGATTTAAGATCATTGTTGACGGGGATAACGCCTGCTTCACGCGGCCCGAAATGAAAGTCGAAAGGGTGTCCTACGACGTACCTACGCCGTCCGCATTGGAGGGAATGATCAAATCGGTGTACTGGAAGCCGAGCATAAGATATGTAATTGACAAAATAGTTGTTTTCAACCCGATAAGGTTTATGAATATCCGCCGCAACGAGGTGAAAAACAAGGTAAGCCTCAGCGCCGTGACAAGCGCAATGAACGGCAGGGGAGGCGTTCCTGAAATATTCATCAGCCCCGAAATGATAAGCCAGCGCGCGGGCATGATATTGAAAGACGTGCGCTACGGCGTGGAGTTCCATTTTGAAATGACGGGGCTGCGCAGCGACCACGAGGACGAGTGCGAGGAAAAGCATTACAATATTCTGCTGCGCCGTCTGCGGCAGGGGCAGTGCTTCAGACAGCCCGTGCTTGGCTGCCGCGAGTTCTCGGTCAGGAGCCTGCGGCTTGTGGACAGGTTCCCGCTTGACGAAATTTCCCCGGAATTATACGGGGACATTGACCTCGGGTATATGCTGTACGGGCTTAAATACGAGGACAATGATATGCCGATAAACAACGACTGGAACGACCCCGTGTTCTCGGACAGGGCTGACCCCGTATTCTACCGACCGCATATGATAGACGGCGTGATAGACGTCGCCGCTTACAGGAGGGATATCCGATGCTGATAAATGCGCTGTGCGAATATTACGATATCCTTTCGGAAACGGGGAGGCTTGTCCCCGAGGGGTGGACAAGTCAGGCGGTGAACAGGCTGATAACGCTCCGCCGCGATGGCAGCATATCGTCTGTAATACCGTTTGTCAAAAAGGTGAATATCCCGCAGAAGAACGGAAAGTCAAAGCAGGTCGAGGAACCGAGGAAGGTATTGCTGCCGCTGCGCGTTCAGACGACAAAGATACTCAGCTACCGCCTTGACCACCGCAGCGAGTATATTTTCGGCCTTGATTGGGACAAGGACAACGAGCGCTTCTGCGTCACACCGAAGTCATTGCAGAAAAACAGCGAGTTCATCAAAACAAATCTTGAGTTCACCGAGGGAATGACCTCCGATACGGTGCTTGCGTTCAGGAATTTCCTTAACAGCTGGAAGCCCGTGGAACACATAGATGACCCTGTTCTCACGGCATTCGGCAAGAGCCTTTTCGGGATAGGCAGCGGCTGCTGCTTCGCATTGGAGGGGCTTGCGAACGCGCTTCTCGGGGACGACCCGCAGATAGCGGAAAAAGTCGAAGCGTCTGTTTCGGATGTTAAATCGGACGGAGAGCAGATACTCGGAAGCTGCGCGGTTACAGGCGAGAGCGGCGTTCCCATTGAGCAGCTGCACGGCTACATAAAGGGCATAAGGGGCACAAATGCCTCGGGCGGAAAGCTTGTCTGCTTCAACAATCAGTCGGACGAGTCCTACGGGAAAACGCAGTCCTACAACAGCAGCGTGTCCACAACAGCGGCAAAGAAATACACCGCGGCGCTGAATTACCTTATCGGCGACGATTACCACAGAATATACATCGACGAAATGACGGTGATATTCTGGGCGATGAGCGACAATGCGGCGTCGGACGAGCTTGTCTGCGATTTCTTCGGCTCGGTACTTGGCAAGCCCGACAGCGGCGCGGCAGATAACGCGCTTTTGAATGCTTTGCGGAAAGCGCAGGCGGGGCTGACTGCCGCTGATTTTAAGCAGCTTGATATCGACCCGTCGGTGAGGTTTTACATTGCGGGCTTTACCCCGAATGTCAGCAGGATATCCATGAAATTCTGCTGCCGCAGCACTACCGCGAAAATGCTTGAAAACGTTTCGCAGCATCAGCGCGACCTCGCGCATGACGGGCTGTCGGAGCAGCCTACCATATGGCGGCTCACTGCCGAGCTTTACCCGCCGTCGGCAACGGATAAAAAGCCCTCGAACCCGCTTTACGCCGCGCTTTTCGACAGTGTTTTCAACGGGACGCGTTACCCGCGCGCGTTGATGGAAACGGTTATAAGGCGCTGCAAGATCGACAAGGGCAGGATAAGCGACATCAGAGCCGCGACAATAAAGGCTTGTCTTAACAGGCAGGCGCGGCTTTCAAATAACAAGGAGGTAATCAAAATGGCACTCGACAAGGAGAACACAAGCCCCGCATATCTTTGCGGCAGACTGTTCGCGCTGCTGGAAATAGCGCAGACTGCCGCAATCGGAAAGGCTAACCGCACCATTAAGGACGCGTATTTTTCCTCGGCGGCGACAAAGCCCGCAGCGGTATTGCCGCGGCTTATGATGCTTGCGCAGCACCATATCGAAAAGGCGGAAAACGGCGGCTACATAAACAGGCTGATAAGTGAAACGGTCTGCCCGCTTGAGGGAAAATTCCCGACCACGCTGACGCTGGATCAGCAGGGCGAATTTATCATAGGCTATTATCAGCAGAACAAGGATTTTTTCACGGCTAAATCGGACAAAACGGACGGAAAGGAAGAATGAAAATGGAAGCAATTAAGAACCGCTATGAATTTGTAATATTTTTTGACGTTGAAAACGGCAACCCCAACGGCGACCCCGACGCAGGCAATATGCCGCGCATTGACCCCGAAACGCAGAACGGTATCGTGACCGACGTCTGCCTCAAGCGCAAGATACGCAACTTTGTGGACATCGCTAAGTCGGAGGAGCCGGGCTATTGCATTCTTATCAACCCCGACAAGGCGCTGAATGAGAAATTCGGCGACGCATACGACGCGCTTGAGTTAAAGAGAAAGGACAAGGGAAAGAATGCTTCAAGCGTCAGGGCGGCAAGGGAATATATCTGCGCGAATTATTATGATGTGCGCACATTCGGAGCGGTAATGAGCACGGGCGACGACCCCTGCGGGATAGTAAGAGGACCCGTTCAGATAAACTTCGCGAAGAGCCTTGACCCCATTTTCGCGCAGGAGGTGACCATAACAAGGCAGGCGATAACCACCGTTGACAAGAGCAAGGAAGCTGCCACCGAAATGGGCAAGAAGAATATCGTACCGTATGCGCTTTATCGCGCGGAGGGCTATGTTTCGGCGCTGCTTGCGCAGAAAACGGGTTTTTCCGACTATGACCTTGAACTGCTGTGGACGGCTATCGTCAATATGTTCGAGCATGATCACAGCGCGGCAAGGGGTAAGATGTGCCTCAGAAAGCTGATAGTATTCAAGCACAGTGATATGCTCGGAAACTGCCCGTCGCATATTCTTTTTGACAAGATAACCGCGGCAAAGAAAGACGATGTTTTGTTCCCGCGCAGCTTTGACAATTATGAAATAAGGGTAGACAGGGAGATGCCGGACGGCGTTGAGCTTATTGAAAAGCTGTGATACTGCCTGTAACCATAAGGAGCATTCAGCATTACCTTTACTGCCCGAGAAGATACGGGCTGCTTGAGATAAACCGCGACTGGCAGGAAAACGCGCTCGTTGTCAGGGGAAACCTTGTGCACGAGCGTGTGCACAGCGGTGAGCATTCCTATTCCGACAAAGACGGCTTCTGCCGCAGCAATGTCGAGCTTTACAATGACGAGCTTGAGATATACGGTACGGCGGACTGCATTGAATTTGAGCGCT
Source organism: uncultured Clostridia bacterium (assembly GCA_945935925.1). GTDB lineage: Bacteria > Bacillota > Clostridia > Oscillospirales > Ruminococcaceae > CAG-115. Next base: position 7,729 of record CAMERU010000078.1, read on the forward strand.
CTGACAAGGCGGAATATTCGGAGATACTCGGCGGCAGGTATATCGTCCGCATAATCGAATACAAGCCGACAAAGCCGAAAAGCGCTCTTGCGGAGCAGTCGGACATGATACAGTGCTTTGCGCAGAAGGTGTGCGCGGACAGCATTTTCGGAATTGACTGTGAATGCATGATGTATTATGCGGACGTGCGCAGGAGGGTGCGACTGCCGTTTGAAACGGAGTATGACAAATATTTTTCGCTGCTGAATGAGCTTCTTGGAAATATGCGGGAGGTGCTGGACAGCGGGGTTATTCCCGCAAAAAGGAAAGGGCAAAGCTGCGGCGGGTGTTCTTTGGACGGCGTATGTATGCCGAATGTGCCGAAATATTCGGTGAGGTCGGAGATACGCAGAATGGCGGAGGACGAATGAAAAAGCTTCTTAACACACTGTATATAATGAACGAGAACGCTTATCTCACACTGGACGGAGAGAATATCGTAATAAAAACAGATGAAAAAAGCGCTCGTTTCCCGTTTGCCAATCTTGACTCCATAGTATGCTTTTCCTACCCCGGGTGTTCTCCTGCGCTTATAGGGAAGTGCTGCGAAAGCGGCGTCGGGCTGTGCTTTATTTCCCCGTCGGGGAGATTTCTGGGAAGGATAGAGGGGCGAATGCGCGGGAATGTTCTGCTGAGAATAGCGCAATCTAAGCTGTTTTCAGAGCCTCAGTACGGGCTGATAAGGGACAACGTGGCGGCGAAGCTGGCGAATACGCGGGCAACGGTAAAGCGGTCGCTGCACGATTATCCGCAGCTTGACAGCGACGGAGTGCTGAGCGGGCTTACAGACAAGCTTGATGACGCGGCGGAGCGTGTTTATGAAATGAGCGACAAGGCGGAGATAATGGGGCTTGAGGGAAACTGTGCAAAGGCATACTTTGCCGTTTATGACAAGCTGATAACGCAGCAGCGCGAACGCTTCCGAATGACAATGCGAACAAAACGCCCGCCGCTTGACAGGACGAACGCAGTTTTGTCATTCCTGTACGCAATGCTTACCAATGATTATGCTTCGGCGCTGGAATCGGTCGGACTGGACAGCTATATCGGGTTTTATCACGAGCCGCGCCCGGGAAGGTGTTCGCTTGCCTGCGACCTTGTGGAAGAGGCAAGGTGCATTGTGGACAGATTTGTGCTGACGATGATCAATCTCAGACAGATAAACGAGGACGATTTTGAGGAGCAGGTCAGCGGCGCGGTACTGCTGAACGAGGACGGCAGGAAAAAGGTAGTCAGGCTTTGGCAGGAGAAAAAGCGCAGCGTGATAATGCACCCATATCTCAAGCAGAAGATACCGCTCGGTCTTCTCCCTTTCGTTCAGAGCAATCTCCTTGCGAAATACATAAGAGGCGAAATATCGGAATATCCCGCATATCTTCAGAAGTAGGTGATATTATGATGACGCTTGTAAGCTACGATGTTTCCACAATGGACAAGAGGGGCAGGACGCGGCTGCGAAAGGTCGCGAAGGAGTGTCAGAATTACGGACAGAGAGTGCAGAATTCGGTGTTCGAGATCGATGTTGATTACGGAACATTTCTGAAAGTCAAGGACAAGCTGCTGAAACTGATCGATCCCGAACAGGACAGCCTTAGGATCTATTATCTTGGCAACAATTGGCACAGCAGAATAGAGCACTTCGGCACTAAATCCACCTATGACCCCGAGGGAGTTCTGATCGTCTGACCGCGAACCCAAAGTAATATTGTTTTTGCGGCAGGTTCGCATGAATATTATGGCTTTTTCGGCGTGTTCCCGCCGGAAAATATATGTTTTTGTCCACCCCTTGCGATGGGTGACCCTATTTTGCACAAAATCTAGGGTCGCGTCCCGCTTGGGGCGTGTGAATTGAAATACGAAGCGTGATTTTTTTCTGCCGCAGCTGTTCAGGTCGCGCCCCGCTTGGGGCGTGTGAATTGAAATTCTATTGGAATACCTAATCTTACATGATGATCAGTCGCGCCCCGCTTGGGGCGTGTGAATTGAAATGCCCGTTCTCTCGCCGTATTTGGTGACCCAAAATGTCGCGCCCCGCTTGGGGCGTGTGAATTGAAATCAAAGCAAGGTATATATCGGCATAGGCGCGGACGTCGCGCCCCGCTTGGGGCGTGTGAATTGAAATATCGTGATCGATTAGGAATAACGGGCGGTTAA
>CAMERU010000079.1 GCA_945935925.1 uncultured Clostridia bacterium
CGGACAGATTTGTCGCGGCGTATATCTCGTTCACGCTTAATTCGGGAGCATACTGCGCGGAGAATATCCGTGCCGCGATCGAGTCTATCGAAAAGGGACAGTTTGAGGCGGCAAAGGCGCTCGGTCTTTCCTACGGACAGACTATGCGCAAGATAGTCATTCCGCAGACCTACCGCCGTCTGATACCGCCGACCGCGAACGAGTTCATCATGGTGCTCAAGGACGCGTCGCTGACCTCTATCATCGCGCTTCAGGACCTTTCCAAGGTGACCAACTCGATACTCACCTCTACGGGAGATGTATCGGTATATATCATTTCAATGGTAATTTACCTTGTCATAACCGCTGTGTTCTCCAAGGTGTTCGGTATTCTCGAGAAGAAATTCTCGGTTTATGAGTAAGGGGGTGAGCGAAAATGTCAATGATAAGAACCGAAAATCTCTGCAAGGACTTCGGCGACCTCAAGGTGCTCAAGAACTGCTCGCTCACCATTGAACAGGGCGAGGTTGTCTGCCTTATCGGTCCGTCCGGCGCGGGCAAGTCGACCTATCTCCGTTCGCTCAATCATCTCGAAACTATAACGAGCGGCAGGCTCTGGGTTGAGGACAAGCTTCTTGACGACCGCGAGAACGGCGTCAATAAGGTCAAAATAACCGCAAAGGAGCGTCAGCAGGCGCTGCTTGAAATGGGAATGGTTTTCCAGAGATTCAACCTTTTCCCGCACCTTACCGTGCTTGAAAATGTTATGATGGCGCCCATTATGGTAAGAAAGCGCGACAAGACGGAAACCGAGAAGCTTGCGCGCGAGCTGCTCACAAAGGTAGGGCTTTTACAGAAGGCGGACGTTTATCCGACGAAGCTGTCGGGCGGTCAGCAGCAGCGCGTTGCGATAGCGCGTGCGCTTGCGATGCAGCCTAAGATGATGCTTTTCGACGAGCCGACCTCCGCGCTTGACCCCGAGCTTGTCGGAGAAGTTCTTCAGGTAATGAAGAACCTCGCGGCGGACGGCATGACGATGATCGTCGTTACCCATGAAATGGGCTTCGCAAAGGAAGTTTCGGACAGAGTTGTTTTCATGTACGAGGGCGCTATCCTCGAGGTGGATACCCCCGAAAAGCTTTTCACCGATCCCTCCAACGAAAGAACAAAGAGCTTTTTGAAGTCGGTGCTTAATATATGACCTCTTTATCCAACGCGCAGAAGCTGAGAAACAGCCTCCTGCTTCTGATAACAGCAACAATATGGGGCATGGCGTTCGTGTCGCAGCAGGCGGGAATGGACTACATGGGTCCGCTTACCTTTACCGGCTCGCGCAACATCATCGGCAGCCTTGTCCTTATACCCGTTATTCTTATTATACGCGCGAAAACCCCGAAAGCGGAGCGCGCGCCGCTGCCCGTAAAGACAACGATCATCGGCGGGATATGCTGCGGCTGCGCCCTGACTGCAGGCTCGCTTTTTCAGCAGTACGGGCTGACCATGACGACGGTCGGCAAGGGCGGCTTTATCACGACGCTGTATATCATCATCACTCCGATACTCGGTCTTTTTTTCAAGAGAAAGGCGCCGAAAGCGGTGTGGGTGAGCGTAGCGCTCGCTGTCGTGGGAATGTACCTGCTCTGCGTGAGCGGAGAGGGATTCTCGATATCGACGGGCGATCTGCTTGTGCTGGCAGGGTCGTTTGCGTTTGCGGTGCATATCCTTGTTATAGACAAGTTTTCGCCGCTTACGGACGGCGTGGTGCTGTCCTGCATTCAGTTTTTCGTCTGCGGCGTTATCGGCACGGTCGGTGCGTTCGTTTTTGAGCAGCCCGCGTGGGAGCAGCTTGTGAGCGGCGCGATACCTGTGCTTTATGCGGGCGTATTGTCCTGCGGCGTCGGTTATACCTTACAGATCGTCGGTCAGAAAGGGCTCAACCCGACTGCGGCGGCGCTTATCCTCTCGCTGGAGTCCGTTGTCGCGACGATCTCGGGCTACATTGCGTATAAGATAGGCTTCCTGAAGACGGATCAGTCGATGACTCCGCGGCAGATAATCGGCTGCGCGATAGTTTTCGCGGCGGTAATTCTGGTTCAGCTCCCGTGGGACGAGATAAGAAAGAAGCTTAAGGCAAAAAAGGTCAGCAATTGAAATAATGGAGCGTTTCGGCGCTCCGTTTTTGATATGAAAATTCCCCGAAACGCTTGCATTATCGCAGGAAATATGATACAATATCGTATCATAGAAGCATTTACGGACACAATAGACTATGAATTCAACCCGAAAGGAACATTGCTATGAAAATTTTTTCAAGGTCATTATCTTTGATAACAGCCGCTGCTGCGGCGCTAACGCTCACAGTTTCCGCGTCGGCGGAGGATCTCGGCTCCGTCACTGTCATGGGCGACTCGATAGCTTCCGGCTACGGGCTTGAGGGCTACGTTTCGGGCGACAATTACAGCGCGTCGGGAAGCTTCGGCAGCATTATCTCCGAAAGCTGCGGGAAATATACAAATCTTGCCGTGGACGGACGGACTACCTCCGAGCTCCTTTCCGCTTTGCAGGGGGAATTTGCCGACGCAGTGGTGCGCTCCGACAAGGTGATAATCTCCATCGGAGGAAACGATTACCTCCGACCGATGATCATGGCTGCCTACACGAAGCTCGGCGAGGATACCGAAATGCTGTCGAAGGTAATGTCCGGTGAGTTGGATACGACAGACATGACAGAGCTTATGAAGCCCTATTTTGAGGATGCAATAGCTGCGGCTGCGGCGGTGGAGCCTTCCGATGTGGCGGCTAATATAAAGTCGATAACCGATGAGATAGCTTATCTGAACAGCGGCTGCGAGGTGTACCTGTTCACGATATACGACCCGTTCGAGGCGGGCGGCGACGAAATGGCGGCAGCATATTCTCTCGCCGAGGCAGAGCTTGCGGAGCTTAATTCCGAAATATCGGCAATGGAGGGCGGAAATATCCATGTTGTCGATGTTTACGGCGCGTTCAAGGGTCATGCAGCAGAATATACGAATATCACCGCGGGAGATATCCACCCGAGCGCAGCGGGTCACGCGGTCATTGCGGAGCTGCTTGCAAACGAGTTATCGGAAAGCGAAGCAGCTTCCGATGATACATATGACGCCGAATTTTTCCCCGTAAAACCAAGCCCCGAAACCGGAGCGGAGGGTGTGATCGTTATGATAGGCGCAGCGGCTCTCGCGGGTGCGGCAGTAATTTTCCTCGGAAAAAAATCCCGCAGATAATGCAGCCTTTCCGAGCGCTGTGCGGTATTATATACAGATATCCGTAAAACGGAGGTAATTGTAATACCTAACTGCTCATCACGAAAGGGGCATTATCATGAAATTCGGAAAATTATTTGCGCTTCCCATGCTCGCGGCGTTATTGAGCGGCTGCGGCGGCGGACTTAACGTTGACTTGCTGCCGAACGCAAGCGTTGAGAACAGCGCGCTTGCGCTGTATTCGGGCAGTAACGGCGCGGCGGAGGTGACATGGCTTTTCGACAAGGAGCAGGAGCAGGAGCTTATCGAGGGGTTGGAGGCGCTGCCCGTTTACAGCGGCGCAGAGGTCGATCTGTCAAAGCTTTCGGGGGATATTTACGCGCTCAGCATAACCGATAACGAGGGATTTGATGTCGGCGGTCTGTGGCAGGACGGCGTATGGATAGCGGGCGACGGATCGGTGTTCAAGCTGGATATTGATTTCCCCGCGCTGAAGGAAAAGTACAGCTGGAAAGAGAGCGCCACGCTTTCTCTGGCGAATATGCCGAATATCCACTACCTCGCGAAGAACGGCGGGGAATGGAACACCGCCTATCTTACAAAATCGGGGGAAATACCTGACAGAGGGCTTGATTTTGTAATACAGAAAGTTGAAAACAATATAATTTATACGGAAATCACCAACCCGACAAAGGAGGAAAACGCGGTAGGGCTGTATTTCAGCCTTGAAGTAAAGTTGGACGGCGTATGGTATGACATTCCTTCCGAGCAGCTTATGATGTTTAATGATATTGCACTTCTTGTCCCCGCAGAGGGCAGCGTTGAGCAGAACTATGACTTCAGCGGCTACGGCGATCTCCCAGCAGGGGATTACCGCATTGTCACAGATTTCGGCGCGGCAGAGTTTACTTTTGGTTGAAATCTGGCGTAGAATTACTTACGGTATAGATATGGCGCATATAAAATACTCCCCGAAAGGAACAGAGCCTTCGGGGAGCATTTGTTGTGTTATTAAACCGTGAATTTCACTTGATGAGAGGTCAACTCGGTGTAAGGCTGACTCGGTGTCAGGTCACTTGAGCTCGGCGATTACCTCAACTTCAACGAGGACGCCCTTGGGCAGGTCAAGACCGCCGACGCAGGAACGCGCGGGCTTTGCGGTGAAATACTCCGCATATACTGCGTTGAACGCCGCGAAATCCTTGATGTCATGGAGGAAGCAGGTCGTCTTGACAACTCTGTCGAGCGTTGTGCCTGCCGCTTCAAGGACTGCCTTGAGGTTTTCACAAACCTGACGGGTCTGCGCTTCGATACCGCCCTCGGCGATGTCGCCCGTCGCGGGAACGATCGCGATCTGACCGGAGGTGTAAACCATGCCGCCTATTTTCTTCGCCTGTGTGTAGGGACCGATAGCGGCGGGTGCGTTGGGGGTGTAAACGTCTGTCATAATTATTCTCCTTTTCAGCTTTCTACTATTTTATAGCCCGCTTCCGTGAGTGCGGACCTTATTTGCTCAAGATGCTCGAAGTTTCTTGTTTCAAGCTGTATGCGCAGGAAGCAGCCGTTGATGTTCTCGTTAGCGTCGGCTCTTTCGTGGTGAACGGCAGTGACATTGCCGCCGAGCTTTGCGATTATTCCCGAAACTCCCGTAAGCTGACCGGGCTTGTCGACAAGCTCAATGGTGAGCAGGGAAGCTCTGCCGCTCTTTACAAGACCGCGGCGGATTACCTTGTTGAGGATAGTAACGTCGATGTTGCCGCCGGAAACAAGGCAGACTACCTTTTTACCCTTGACGGGGATCTTGTTGAACATTACCGCCGCAACGGAAACCGCGCCCGCGCCCTCTGCGATAAGCTTCTGCTGTTCGATGAGGGAGAGTATCGCGCAGGAGATCTCGTCCTCCGTAACGGTGACTACCTCGTCGACATACTTGCTGCATATTTCAAAGGTGTTGCTGCCGGGCTCCTTTACCGCGATACCGTCCGCGAGGGTTGCGACCTTATCGAGCCGCTCTATCTTTCCGTCGTGGAGGGAGTTCACCATGCTGGGAGCGCCCGCCGCCTGAACACCGTAAACCTTTATATTCGGGTTAAGCGACTTTATCGCGAACGCAACGCCCGAGATGAGTCCGCCGCCGCCGACGGGAACGACCACAGCGTCCATATCGGGGAGCTGCTCTATCAGCTCAAGACCGATAGTGCCCTGACCTGCGATGACGTCGTCGTCGTTGAAGGGGTGGATAAAGGTGTAGCCCTTTTCGTCGCGCAGCTCGAGCGCTTTCTGGTATGCGTCGTCATATACTCCGGGGACAAGGCACACATCGGCGCCGTAGCCCTTTGTTGCTTCTACCTTGGAGATAGGCGCGCTGTCGGGCAGGCAGATGAGGGACTTTATCCCCGCCTTTGTCGCCGCGAGAGCAACGCCCTGCGCGTGGTTTCCCGCGGAGCAGGCGATAACGCCCTTGGAGCGTTCCTCCTCGGTCAGCTGAGATATCCTGAAATATGCACCGCGGACCTTGAACGAGCCGGTGACCTGAAGATTTTCGGTTTTGAGATAAACCTCGGAGTCGGGATTTATCTTGGGAGCGCGAATGAGGTCTGTCTTTCTGATGACCTCTTTAAGTACATGGGACGCCTTGTAAACCTTGTCTAAAGTAAGCATTCTGTTCTCCTCCTTGAATATTCGTGTGCAGAGGAGCCGTAAAAAAAGCCCTCAGACCAAATGGAAAGAGGGCGGTATTTCATAAACTCAGCCTCTGTACATCCAACAATGCACTTCCCTTTAACGGTGGAAATCCGTACTGTCTTACTTGGGGAAACTGTTCGGACAGTCCGCTGCGGGCGGATCATGCACGGGGCTTCTGCTGCCTTGCACCAGACGGCAGCTCTCTGAAAAAAGCTTGTACGCACACGGCGGCAATGCCGCACCCATCATCGCGTTTAACGTGTTTACGAGTTTATTATACACCCGCACTATCCATTTGTCAAGTACAAATCATCATTTTTCACTAAAAAATGCCGCTGTGTGTGTTAATCGGAAAAATACGGGATTACCCCTTGAAAAATGCTCGGGAATGCGCTATAATATAAAATGTATATCTATGCGGGGCGGAATGTTTTTCCAACCGCAGTCAATAATAACCCCGAATAACCCTGAAACCACAATAATATAAAGGAGAACTGCATTGAAAGGACCTATTTTTGAACTTTTTGACCTTATCACGGGAAGAGGCGATCTCATCACCGTTGTTATTTCGTTCTTTTCTGTTTTCGTTATCATTTTTGTTGTATTTCCAATACACGAATGCGCGCACGCCTTAGTTGCAAAGCGGCTCGGCGACGACACCGCGGAGCTACAGGGACGGCTCACGCTGAACCCGCTGCGCCATATCGACCCAATGGGCGCGCTTGCGATGTGCCTTTGCAACATCGGCTGGGCAAAGCCCACGCCTGTCGACATTCGGAAATGCCACAAGACCTCCATGCGCACCGCGAACGTTCTCGTTTCGATCGCAGGTCCGTTGAGCAATATCCTGCTGTCGCTGCTGTTCATTATAGTGGAAAAGCTGCTGATGATGGGCGTCGGCGAAAATATCACGACGACCGTCTATTATGTGATTGTCGCTCTTAACTACACCGCGCAGATAAACATTTACCTTGCCGTGTTCAACCTTATCCCCGTGCCGCCGTTCGACGGATACCATGTGCTGGCAAGCTTTCTCCCCGCGAAGGCGGTAGTGTTTATGGAGAGGAACGGCAGGATAATCTATTGGGTGGTTTTCTTCCTTATTATAACGAGGGTGCTTTCCGTGCCGCTGGGCATTGCGGCAGACGGGGTATATTGGCTGCTCGACAAGCTGACCTTCTTTTTGGGATAAGTCATGACGGAGCTTAATTTCAAACTTGAGATTTTCGAAGGACCGCTCGATCTTATGCTGTCGCTGATCCAAAAGCACAAGCTGAATATTCAGGACATCGAGATAAGCGTGCTGCTGGATCAGTTCATGCTTTATCTCGAACGCATGAGCGAGGCGGATATCGACGTCACGGCGGATTTCCTTGAAATGGCGGCGCGGCTTATCCTCATTAAATCCGCGGCGCTGCTCCCAAAGGAAGAAGCAGAGCAGATGAAGCGGGAGCTCCAGGGCGCGCTTATCGAATACGCCCTGTGCAAAACCATGGCGGAGCGGCTCAGAAAGCGCTGGCAGGGTGACATGATATTCGTCCGCGAGCCGCAGGAGCTTGAAACGGATCCTACCTATAACCGCACGCATCAGCCCGAGGAGCTGCTGCTTGCTTACAGCGCGCTGTCGGAGCGCAGCAAAAAGCGCGCGTCTTACAGCCCGCGCTCTATAAAGCCGATCGTTGCGAAAAGCTATGTAACGGTGTTCACGGGCATTGTCGCGGTGCTGAAAAGCCTGCGCAGAATGGGGACCGTTCCGATGGAGGAGCTTTACGCCAATCAGCCGCGCTCAAGAAAGGTCGCGACATTTCTGGCGATACTTGAGCTGTCCAAGGAGGGCAGGATAATTATTTCCGAGGACGGCGCTTCGGTCAGAATGGCAACCGCTGCGGACGCACAGCGACCCGACGGGGAGCAGTCCGACGCGGACAACACGGGAGGAAACGAATGAAATTCAGCGAGGGAATGGCGGCTGTGGAGGCGGTGCTTTTCGCGAGCGGAGATCCGATAGAAACGGATAAGCTTGCCGCCGCCGCGGAGATAGAGCCGGAAACGGTGATACGCATTATCGACCGCCTTAACGACAGATATAAGGAGCAGGGGAGCGCGCTCGTCATCGGGAAGCTGGGCGAAAGCTGGCAGATGATGACCCGCCCCGAATATGCGCGGTATGTCAAGTCCGCGCTTGAAACGCGGCGGCAGGCTCCGCTGACGCAGGCGGCGATGGAGGTGCTGGCGATAGTCGCGTACAATCAGCCGGTAACGCGCGGATTTGTTGAGCAGGTTCGCGGCGTTGACAGCTCGGGCGTTGTTAAAAGCCTTGTGGAAAGAAACCTGCTTGAGGAGCACGGAAGACTTGAGGACGTCCCCGGGCGGCCTATCGCCTATCGGACGACGGAGAATTTCCTGCGCGTTTTCGGGCTTAACAGCATAGGCGCGCTCCCGCCGATACCGAACAGCACCGATCAGATCGACTTTGACGAGTATGAAGAAATGATGTACGACGAACAGAACGGCGGCAGCGAGGGCTGACCGACGTGCTGCGGAAAGGCGGTGATGCGTTTGGGGTGGATCGTTTTCGGGGCGGTCGCGCTGGTGATATTTCTGCTGATGATAAGCCCTGCCGTGCTGCGCTTTGAATACGGAGATAAAATTTTTCTGCGGATAAGCTGGCTTTTTATCACGATAATGAAAATTCCCGCCAAAAAAAAGAAAGCACGGCGGCGTAACAAAAAGGTGAAAAAAGCCGTAGAAAAAACCGCCGCAGACGCGTCCGCAGAAATCCCCGACAAGGCGGGCGGCGAGCTTGAAAAAGCGGCAGATAAGCCCGAAAAAGCGGATAAATCCGCAGCGGAGGGTGATAATACCGTAAAGAAAAACAAGCCGTCGCTGGGGGACATTTTCGAGATGGTCAAGCTGGTTCTTGACAGCCTCGGCAAGCCGCTTAAAAAGATACTCAAGCGCACGCGGATACATCACCTCAGAATATATATAGTATGCGGCGGCGAGGACGCGGCCAAGGCGGCGATAAAATTCGGCACGGTGAATATGCTTGTCGGCAATGCTCTCGGCTGGCTTGGCAGCTTCTTTACGCTGAAGCCCGTCGATGAGATAAACATAAACGTTGATTTTCAGAGCGAGGAAACAAAGGCGGAGGCGTCCTGTACGGTAAAAATGCCGCTTTACGCGGCGCTGGCGTTCGTATTTACGCTGCTCGGGCGCGCGGTGAGGTACTATCTGAAGCACCCCGACGCGCAGCGGGCGCTCAAGAACATGACAAAAAAATAACAAATAACGGGCGGCATTCGGAATGCTGCGCAACATAGCTTCCGTGGCTGTCTTATGCAATATGTAAATTTGAAAGGAGTTTTTATTATGGCACATCCTGTTGAAGGCATTATGGGAATTTCTATGGAAAAGATCCGCGAGATGGTGGACGTCAACACAATTATCGGCGAGCCTATCACCACACCCGAGGCGACGATAATCCCCGTATCCAAGGTTTCATTCGGCTTTGCGTCGGGCGGCAGCGATCTTCCGGTTCAGGCGGCGGAGAAATTTGCGGGCGGCGCGGGCGCAGGCGTGACGGTAAAGCCGCAGGCTTTCATCGTTATCTCAAAGGGCGGCGATGTAAAGCTGCTTGAGCTCGGCTCGAAGTCAAGCCCTATTGAGGGAATAGTTGACTCTCTCCCCGACATCATTGAGAAGATCAAGGCGTTCATGCCCGCAAAAGAGGACAAGGACAACGCGAAAAAGGGCGGTAAGCAGGACAGCGCAGAATAATTAAGGCAACACCGCACAATTAACGGCTAACGCCTTTTCCGTCCGCTTGCTTGCATATTTTCCGTCATATCGCACAAAATCGACTTGACGGGCGTCAGCCCGCCTGCGTCGCTTTTGTACAATCTGCAAGTTTGGTACAAAATGTTCACTGCACAGTTGTGCGAGATGTTATTTGTTGTACCAAACTTAAAATCTGACTGCGCAATCGAACGAAAATAATTATGCGGT
>CAMERU010000080.1 GCA_945935925.1 uncultured Clostridia bacterium
AACCTAAAAAGAACCGCTTCCGGAACAGTTCGGGAGCGGTTTTTGCGGTTTCTCGTAAGGCGGTCAATCTCGCCTTCGCTTTAAATGTCCTTGAAAATATAAACGCCAATGTACTTTTTAAGCATAATGTCCCCCACTTGCAGCCAAGCGGGGATCGCTTCGGTGGTTTGATATTTCAGTGCACTCTTGCGCATTCTGCGCTGTCAATGTATTGTCAACATTGCGTAGCCGTTCCGCTGTGCAAACACTTGATTACGCGAATTTGATTTAATCAGCGTTTCCCTAACTTACTGCCTCATTATCTCATGTGGCGTTTTCTCAAAATGAGGTCATTTCAAGCATTATAACGCGCTTTCGGTCAGTACTCAATTGCGTCAAGGGTGAATGTTCCGCTTACAACTGCGATCTTCACGGTATGTTCTCCGTTAGGAACCTTGAACCAAGCGCTGCACTGCCTTGCCTTTGTCCCCTTGGAGGAGCAGGTCTTGAGCAGCTTTCCGTCAACATAGACCTTTATTTTGTATGCTCCGGACTGACCTATCAGCGAAAATCTACTGCCGGTAAAGCTGAACTGCATTGTCTTTGCCTTTTCTCCCTTTGCAACTGTCGCACGGGAGATTGTTCTGTTGAAATGAACGTACTGGTCGGGAACAGTTCTGTACCAGTCGCCCTTGTATGTGATGGAGGCGTCATGGTCGTCCACTCGGGTTATGGTGGATTGATAACCCTTGACAGGGATAACCTTCAGTTTGTCGAAGATGTTGTTGTACAGACCGCTGCCTATCGAGATGCGCCCTGAATTTGCAAATGCTTTTTCGTCCTTATAGGTAACCAGCTTTTTGCCGTCAAGGTATGCAATTATTTTTGTGCCTGCCGCAATTATCTTCACATTGTGCCATGCGGTGGAGTCGAATTTCTTTACAGTACCGCTGGAGACCGTGCTTGCATTCTTTCTAAGCTCCCAGCGACCGTTAGGATAAACCTTCAAGCTGTAACCGTTTTCAGCCGACCACGAATCAAGCTCTGCCGTGAGATAGCGCACGCCAAACGCGACATAGTTGTCGGACGCTTTGCCCGCAAACTTGAAATCTATCTTCGCCGAATAGTTGCTCCAGCGGTCATCGCCAAGCGAAGTTATAGGGTTTGGTGTACTTCTGTACCGCCAGTCGGTGGGCTTGTTGTCCGCATTAATCATCTGCATGAGCACCTTGTTCCCGTCGACCTCTGCGACCTCAAACGCTCCGCCGTAATCGGTGGTGTAAAGCGGCGCATTTCCTCTTGACGCAAGAAATTCGTCGGAGTACTCAAACTTATCTGTGTAGCTGAGCTTGAGCGGAGTGTCCTCATAGCTGCATTTATATACAGACGAATCCGCCGTTTTGTCAAGCGTAGTGACGGTTACTATGGAATAGGGCTTTACTTCAATGGAATAAGCGTAGCCGTTTTTTGTTTTTATCGGCTGATATGCGGCGATCTTCTTGAAATAATTCGCGTCGTATGCCTGTCCCTTGTCGGGACCTCTGGTTTCCCAGACATAAACGGGAGCGTCTGCCTTTGTCATATTGTCAAGGGTGAACGTGTAATTGCGTTGTTCCTCGCTGTCGTTGCAAATAACGATAGAGTAATCGCCGGTGGCTGTGTCGGTTACTGTCATGTAGTTATTCGTGGTCTGTGAAATTGAGTGGGATTCCTTGCCGTCACCGAAGCACGCGCTGTCTATGTAACGCCAGCCGTTCTTCATGAACATTGTGAAATGCGCGGAAGTCCATATCCCGCAGTCTGCCTCATAATAGCCGCTCCACGGAGTCTGCGCGTTCAGCAGGGACTTTGGGAAATACTTCGCGCCTGAATAATACGCTGCCACCGCAGGCTGATATTCGTACATCGTCATTCTGCCGTTGTAGTAGGCGTTGATTATTCTGTTGCATACGTCAAGTGCGCCGTTTGTGCCGTTAAGACCGCTGCCGTTGCTGTTTACGGCAAGCTTTGCGATATTCGTGGAGGCTATGCCCTCGGTATACCAGACCTCCTTGCCATATTCCTTGTTGAGCGCCTTTACAGCGTCGTTTGCCCAAGTGTTGTAATGCTCGCCGAGGATATCTACCGCGTCACGGAGCTTCTCGTTTTTGGTCATTTCCTTTGCGATATTCCATGAACCTATCTCGTCGGAAGCAACTATCTTTATCGCGCCGTAATCGTAGCGCTCGTCGGTTTCGTTTTCGAGCCTGTCTGCGAGATATATTATCCACTCGGTATCGACCTTTGCGGCTTCGTTTGCGTCGGCGCTGATGTGGGTAAACTTTATGCCGTAGGTGTCATAAGCCTTGTCTAAGGCTGCTTTGTACCACTTGTAGCGCGCCTTAAAGCCGTTTTCCTGTGAAACGGAGAACGCGTCTGTGACCCACTTGGGCTCGCCCCAGCGGAGCAGGTCTACCGTAATGTCAGGGTTAATCGAAAGTGCGTCCGCCGCAAACATAAAGCCTGCGCCCCTTGTGACGTCAGCCTCCTCGTCCTCCGAGCGCATTATGGAGGGTTCTGTTCCCGAGGAAGAATTTACGTCCGTTCCGAACTCTATCTTGACATGGGTAAGCCCTGCGCCGTAATCCGGCTTGAACAGCAGATTCATTATCTCCCAGTAAGCCTTTGGATTTTTTGCCTTATAATCCATGAGCAGGCGCGAAGAGTTGTTGCCGGTGATAACGCCAAGCCCCCGATAGACCGTACCCTCGTCCATGTTTGTGGTGCTGCCGTCAACGAGTACCTGCTTGTATTCGGAATTTACCGCCGCTGGAAGGATTTCGCTGACAGTTTTTGTTTCTGAAGCCGATGCCATAAGTGTGACCTCCGTTTGGTTCTGCCCGATGATGCCATAACCGCTTGCAGGCTTGCCGACAAAAACGGAAAGGCATAATGCGGCAGCTATGATTTTTTTGATATTCATGAGGGAAAGCTCCTTTCGCACTTGTTGTCATTATTATATCTGAATGCGGCATATCGTTCAATAGACAATCTGTCGGTTTTTATAGAAAATCTGCTGTAAACCATTGAATTGCTCTTAGTTGTGTGATATACTGTTTACGGGGTGATATTATGGCAATTATAGAGCACGCAGGCTATTACGAAACTCCGATGTCGGGAGTAAATCATGAGCATTTCTGCTGTGAGCTGATGTACATTACAGAGGGAGAGCTTGACATTACCGCAAAGGAAACCTATCACATCTGTGCCAACGACCTTGTGCTGATAAAGAGCCGCCAGCATCACAGGGTCCGTGTGACGACAAGCGGGGAATACCACCGATACATAGTCATGATAAACCCGTGGGAGCTGAGAAATCAGCTTGTGCGGCCGGATCTTTTTGCAATGCTCACCGATACGAGCAAGGTGGGTATCATCATAGTCCGTAATGACCCGACGCTGCGCAGCGGGTTTGATAAGATGACCGATATTTTCACTAATGGAGCGAGTATCTATAAAGAGCTTGGCGCTGCTCTTGAGATCATTTCCGTGGTGTATGAGCAGGTAAAGCCGCATAAGGAAAAGCTACCTGACAGCGCGCCGAAGCTGCTCGCGGACAGGGTGCGTCTTTTTATTGAGCGAAACTATGCGGACGATATAAAAATCGCCGATATAGCTGCCGAAAACTTCGTTAGCGTCGGATATCTTACTCATGCGTTCAGCTCCGAAACAGGAATACCGCCGAGGGAATATCTGTCTCACATCCGCTGCACAAGAGCGTATGAGCTTATCCGGCACACCGCAATGAAATTCACGGACATTTCAGCGGCTGTCGGTTTCTGCTGTTCAAATGATATGAGCAGGAAGATACGGGAATATTATGGAATGACGCCGACCCGGATAAGAAAAGGTGCGAAGGGCTGACAGTCAAAACTAAGGCAACACCGCATAATTTTCACAGGCTTATGCAAAGGCATTTATTGCTTGACAAAAAGCAGGGCAAGGTGTATAATAAAAATATATGCCACGGTCACATCAATAAGATGGCAGGGGGGACGCTTGTGAATGTTTTTAACAACGACGGTTTCCGAACTGCGCGGAATATGAGGCGAACAGAATCAAATCTTGCAAAGGCTTCCCGCCGCCTCAGCTCGGGTTATCGGGTCAATTCCGCCGCAGACGACGCGGCGGGTCTTGCCGTGTCCGAAAAGCTCCGCGCCATCGACAGGGGACTAAGGCAGGGCTTGCGGAATGTCACCGACGGAATAAACTATCTTGACACCGTTGACGGCTGCGCGCAGGAGATAAACAATATGCTCCACCGCATGAAGGAGCTTGCCGTCGAGGCGGCAAACGGCACCTATGACGAGCTTGACCGCAAAGCGCTTGACCTTGAATACAGGCAGCTCGTGAGCGAGATAGGGCAGATATCCGATTCTGCGGAGTTTAACGGGCTCCCCTTGTTTGAGAGGCATTATTCCGAATATGAAAAGGACTGCGGTGCAGTTGTTCACGACAATGGCGTTGTTATTGACGGGTCAAATAGCCGCCTTGTTATCGGCTACACAAAGGACGGTAACAGCAGCGAATGCGTTGTGGATATCCCTGCGGGGAAATATTCCGTCACAGAGCTTACAGATGTTATCGACACCGCGCTGTGGGATATGGAGCCGTCGCTCATCATCGGCTCCGACGACAGCAGCCGCCTTACCATGCAGTGCGAGGGCGGAAAGCTTGACTATATCAGCGGCAGCGGCTCGTCGCTTTTTTATGATACCGTGATAGGCTCCACGGACGGTTACCTGCTCGGCGTTACCACGTTTTACGATGATACTACCGCTGCGTTCAGGGTAGTTCCCGGGAAGAACGACGTTATAGAATTTCGCCTCGGAAACGACGATACAAAATACTCCATTCAGCTTGAGCAGGGCTTATATACCCGCCCGCAGCTTGTCGACCGCATGAATGAAAAGCTGCGTAACGCGGCTCTGCCCTGTGAGGTGGAGGCGGTGCTCGACAACAACGCCGAGGGAAAGAAGATAATCGGGCTCAAAAGCGAGCAGACTATCACGGGTCTTTCGGGCAACTTCCTTATGATAGACGGCGGCACAAAGCCCATTCATTCGCCGATATACGACATATGCAATTACAGCACGCTTGTAAACAGCGAGGCTGTCCTTGCTGGTACAAAAAATCTTACAAACGGCGTTGAGATAGTCCGCGGGAGAAACGACTATTTCGTGCTGGACGCGGGCTGGTATAATTCCGACGGAACGGCAGTGCGGCAGAAGCTCCGCATAGACCTGCTGGACAGCGATGAAAACGTCAAGGTCTATGCAAACTCCGATCAGATAGCCGACCGCATAAGGGAGCAGCTCGCCGCCTATAACTGCCCGATAACGCTTGAAACGCCGGGCGGCGCTTTGAGATTTTCAACGCTGCAATACGGCAGCGAATGCAGAATAAAGCTTGATAAATCGGACGTTCCGAGCGAATATATGGTGTACGACCTGTTCGACGCGTCTACGCTTGTGCGCGTTGCTCCGGGCAAGGAGCAATCGGCATACTCTGCCGCTAATCTCAAATGCAAGAAAACTATCGCGGCAAGCATAATTATCCCCGAAAACCATAACAGCCTTTCCTTTAAGATATATACCGACCCCAACGGCTCGCTGACCGATACGACGATAAAGCTTGAGATACCGACGGGGACGTACACGCAGGCAAGCCTGCGCAGCACACTTAACAGCCTGCTGTGGACTGACTATCCCGAGTTTAAGGACAAGCTGTTTTTCGACGTGGGGTCAAATCTGTCACTTGCAGCGAACGGCAACAAGGGCTGGGAGATAACGAAAATAGAGGCGCTTAACGACACGGCTTACAGCCGCCTTGTCTACGGCACCGATTATTATAACAACATCGACAGCTCGCACAGCACAGGCTCCGAGCAGCCGCTTGTTCAGTGGGGGAATACAAACCCGTCGACAGGCGGTCCGAACGTTGTCGCGGCGGCGGGAAAGACCGTACAGGCGGTAACATACGAGAAATATACCCCGAGCTCCTCCGCGCAGCGGCAGGGCGCGCTGCTAAGCTATTACAAAGGCACCGTAAGCATATCCGAAGGTAAGACCATCGACCACGGCGAAAAAGAGGGCGAATCGGGCAACCCCATATATATGGAGTTCATCCCCGCGCAGCTAAAGCTAAGCAGTGCGCTGACGCAGTTTACCGCCGCGGGCAGCTCTCTGCGCGATATTGACCTTAGCTTTGATCTTACCGACATATCGGGAACGACAAATTCTTACAGTATAGTAATACCCAAGGGCTCGACCGAAGCGCAGGCTATTCAGCTGATAAACAATACCCTCGGCGATAAGGTGACCGCGAGCAAGGACGGTTCTTCCCTTGTTCTGACCTCCGTTGAAAAGGGCGAGGGGGCAAAGTTCGGCAATGTAAGCGGCAAAATGACCGATTATGCGGTAAAAAACAGCCTTGCGAACAGGAGTGACGCTCATACTGAGGGCGACATGGTTTATGTCCCCGCCACGCTGTCGCTTACCTATGCGGGGTCAAACCTGCCGCTTACCGTTAACGCGTCCAACGACCGCTTTAAGTTCACCGCAGGCGGGCACAGCTATGATCTCCGCCTGACTAATAAGGATTATCAGACCCTTTCGCAGCTTGCCGACGAGATCAACGCGCGCATTTCCGAGGCGGACGGCGGCAGCCCCGCGACGAAGATCAGCGTTAACGGCAGCGCTCTCGTTTTCACGGGACCCGAAAAAGAATCGGGAAGCATAACTGTTGACCCGACAAGCACACTCGACATAACAAGGCGGCGTAATGTCACCCCGATTGCCTCGTCGCCGTACTATAACCCTGCCACGGGCAACGCCGAGGAGCCCGCGACTATCACCGCGACAGGCGCTGACAGCCATTTCCCGATGACAGTCGACAGCACGAATAACACTATAACCATGGATTACACAGAGACCGACCCATCCTCCCCCTCCGGCAAAAGGACGCAGGCGCTCACAATTGTCATTCCCGACGGGACATACAGCAGCGGCTCGCAGCTTGCAGGCGCGCTGAACAGTGTTATAGCCGCCGACCCTTCGCTGAACGGAAAGATAACCGCGGGGTATTCCTCCTCGGGGAGTAAAAAGGGGCTCACCTTTACGACGGTAAACGGCGGCGACGGGTATTCGCTGACTAACCTCGGCGGCACCGCGAATATTCAGAGCTACAAGACGGTCAATTCGTCCTCCGGCGGCACCTCCGTTCCGACCGAGAACAAGATCAAATACCCCGCATATATACGCAACAGCGCATTTTCATCGCTTTTCGGGGGAGAGGGCGTGGAGATAAACGACACGAACGACTTCGTTTCCCTCAAGGTCAACGGCGCGGACTACAAGTTCCGCCTGACGCACGGGGTATATTCGGGCAGCTCGGGGAGCACTTCGCTCATGGCACAGCTTAACGCGGGACTTGCCGCGGCGGGCGTTAATGCCGAGTACAGCGGCAGTACGCTTACAATTACCACCGACGCGGTGGGAACAGGCGCTTCCATTTCCCTTAACGCGGACAATACCTCGCCGTATTTCAAGAGGGCGGTCAGCTGCGGCAGCCCCGTTTCAACGAGCCGCACGTCAGCCCCCTGCTATATCATAGGTCAGGCTAATATTTCCAATGTAGAGATAAAAAGCTGGTACAACGAAATGACCTTCGATTACTCCGACAACGGGCTGACGCAGACGATAAATCTGTCCGTTCCCGAGGGGAATTACACGGCGGCTTCGCTCGCGGCGGAGATACAGTCGCAGATAGACGCGCAGATTGGCACGGGGCAGCTTACCGTCGGTTCCTCGGGGGGACATTTGTCGATAACCGCCGCAAAGGTCGGCAACACGCAGAAAATGCAGAATTTCGGCGGCAGGCTTTTCGACAAGGTATTTCAGAACCCGAAATACAGCGGCGTATCCCCGCACAGCGAAACAGTCGGCACCTCGACAGGCTCCGCAGTGTCCTACATAATCGGCAGGAACACGATGGAGCCCGAGACCCCCGAGGAATTTGAGAGCGGCAAGAGCGTGATCATCTATTCGGGGCTCAACGATCAGCTTATATTTGACTTCACCTATCAGGGAAATGTTTACAAGGTGGAGCTTGAAATACCCGCAGGCGCTTACGACCCGCCGGAGATAGCGGAAGCTGTTCAGAAAGCGGGCAGAGAGTCCATGAGCCGCATGAGCGATGTAAACGGCAAACCGCTCCCCGCGGACTGCTTCAATGCTTCGATAGGACTTGGCGCGATAGGCGTTGTAGACGACCTCAACGTCGCGATACCGAGCTATGACAAGCTTATACTAAGCTATTCCGCGCCGAATAACGGAACGATAAAACGCGCCGACGCGATAATCGACGGCGTTCGCGGCAACGCGGCGTACCGCCTTTTCTATTCGGCAACGCAGTCGCCGCGCCCGACGCGCGTAATAGGAAACGCCGACCTGAGCGACGGCGTTACGATAATCGAGGGTCAGAACGACACGTTTTCCATTGATATCGACGGCGAGAGCTTTTCGGTGACTGTTCCTGCGGGAATATACACCTGCGAGGGCGTTTCCGAGGTGCTCAACAGCAGGCTTGAGGCGGCGGGCTGTATGGTAAGAACTATCGAGAATAAGGGACACCTTATGATCTACACAACGGAAAACGGCGCTTATGACATCGGAAAAATAACGGGCAGCGCCGCAGACGACCTGTTTTACGGCGCGGACAAGCGCGACGATGACGAGGAGATAGGCATACATTACGGCAGGCGCACAGACAGCTACATATGGTACAGTAAGACCCGCCTCGACGAGCATCTCATGCGGATCAACACCACGGGCGTCACCACCATAGAGCGAGCTCTGAAGGCTATCGACCGCCTTGACAACGCGAACAAATACCTTCTTGGCTGGCGCACTCTTGTCGGCGCAATGCACAACCGTTCCGAGCACACCTACGCGGCAAACAGTAACACGATAGAAAACCTTGAAAGCTCGGAATCGGCTATTCGCGACGCGGATATGCCCTCGGAGGTGGCGGAAGCGGCGCGTCAGAGGCTGGTAATGCAGGCGCAGGAGTATATCCTCGCAAATCAGAAATCAAATCAGCAGTCGGTGCTGAATATTCTTGCGTAATGTAATTAATTTCTTGGAAAAATTTTTAAAAAACACTTGACAAATCGAATGCAATGTGATAAACTTGTGAAGTAACTTATTAACAAAATGAAAGGGGGTCTCGTAAAATGCTGAAGATAAACAAGCGCATAAGAAATAACTGTATATTCGGAGCGGAACTTTGCGGGACCTTTATAACGGCGCCATAACGGCTGTCGTTGTTTTGCCTGCGCAGAGTCTTTCGGGTTCCGAAAGGCTCTTTTTGTTTTTTTGGAGGTGTTATATGAAAGCGTATATTTACGTTATCAAAATGAGGATACAGACCATGATGGCATACCGCGTGGACGCATGGTCGTTTATGGTTATGCAGTGCCTGCTCATGGCGGCGGTAGGCTTTTTCTGGCGCGCGGTGTACGGCGATGCGGAGGCGTCGCACGGCGTCACGGGGGACATGATGATAACCTACACCGTGGTGTCGATGCTTATGACCTCGCTGTATTACATGGGAGTTGAGGACAGGATATCCGACGCGGTGAAATCGGGAAGCATAGCTACGGACATGATAAAGCCGATAAACCTTTTCTCGCTTTATTTTGCCGAGGATATCGGGAACATCGTCTTTTACCTGTTCTTTCACACGATACCGAGTTTTATTGTCGCGGTTATACTTTTCGGGCTGGCAGTGCTTGCGTCGCCGCTCCA
>CAMERU010000081.1 GCA_945935925.1 uncultured Clostridia bacterium
TTCTCAATATCCTCTTGTGACATCATTCCGCCCGAGGACGTGGGAGCGGGCTCGGGTTCGGGTTGAGCATTCGCCGCGAGCAGCTTCTCAATATCCTCTTGTGACATCATTCCGCCCGAGGACGTGGGAGCGGGCTCGGGTTCGGGTTGAGCATTCGCCGCGAGCGGCTTCTCAATATCCTCTTGGGACATCATTCCGCCCGAGGACGTGGGAGCGGGCTCGGGCTCGGGTTGAGCCGCATTTGCCGCGAGGAGTTTCTCAATATCCTCTTGTGACATCATACCGCCCGAGGTTGAGGGAGCGGGCTCGGGTTGAGCCGCATTTGCCGCGAGCAGCTTCTCAATATCCTCTTGTGACATCATGCCGCCCGAGGTTGAGGGAGCGGGCTCGGGCTCGGAGAGCCCCGACTTCATCAGCAGCGCCTCGATCTCGTCCTGCGACATTTTGTTGTCGTCGAACGGCGGTTCTTCCTTTGTCAAGCCCGCGGCCGCCGCGGCGGTAACGGGGGACGCGCCGTCTGTGCGCTGTATCTCCGAAACATCTATCTTGTGCTGATTGAGTATCTCGCCGATATCGGCGAAGGAGCCTGCGGGAGCCTCCGCGGCTGCCGGCATTTGCGGCGCGGGCGGCGGGAGCACGGCTTCCGTTATGGCGTTAAAATCCGACAGCGCCTCGTCATAGGAGCAGCTTTCGCCGTCAAATCTTATCCAGTATTCGTCGAACGGGGTTATGCCGTGGGTCTTTCTTATTATATCGTAGACGTTGTATTTTTTCAGCCCGAGAAGCGACAGCTCGAACAGCGTGAACGGGGTCTTGTCCTGAAACGAGCGGCAGGAGAAAAGGTAATAAATATCGCTCATGGACAGCGCCCTGCGCACGGAGGTCAGCATTTCTTCCTTGAATTTCGTGACGATATTCACGGTTATATTCTCGTCCTCGGATATCGTGTAATCCGCAATTACGCTTTCCTTGTTCATTACGCTGAAGCTGAGCGGCAGAGGCATTTCAAAGGCGCTGTTGTCGACCAGTCTGTATCTGTTTGCCTTCAGGATATTTCCCATAGCTGTTCCTCCGAAAATGTCAGATAGGTATTATTAACATTATTGTATCACAAAAAAATTTTTTTAGCAATAGTATTGCGGGGAGTATTTTTTATTTTCCTTATGATTGATATTTAAAACAAATTGATTTTTGGGGATTTGTATATTATTAATAAAAATTTGGTTTTAGGCACTAAAAATATATTGAATGTGTTTACATATCCGATTTTATGTGTTATAATGTAAAAAGACTATTACTATGCCTGTGCGCGGCGGCACACAGGGCGGTCATATATCATCACGTCCCGTCTTTTAGGGGCAGAAACGGGGAGAATTAATATGAAGATCAGAACGATGCTAACGATAGCGGCGATTTGCTTTGCGATAATTCCGATGATCGCATACACCGTGTTTGCGGACATTTTTGTCACCAACAACGGTAAGGAGGAATTTTACCGCCAGATCACCGATCTGACCATAAATCAGGCGGCTTCGCTTCAGACCACGCTCGACGCGGTGCATTCCGATATCGGAACGCTTGCGGCTATGGACGAGATAAAGGCTGCTGCGGAAAGCGGTTCTTCCTCCGACAAGGCGGGCGAGATACTCATAAGATTTGCAAACGAGAACTCAAACGTCGTTGCCGCGCGCCTTATCAATTCCGAGGGCAAGATCATAAACGGCAGGGACACCGGCAAAATGCTTGAGAATTTCGCCGATTATTCCGCATATAAGGACGACGTTCTCTATGTAAAGGACGTCGGCAGCTCCGAAAAAACCGGCAGCACCACCGGCGCCACAATGTTCATCAAGAAAAAGGTCAAGAGCGGAATGCTGCTCATCTCCTATGACATTTCCTCCTCCGCGACCTTCATCTCCAAAATGACGGAAAACTCCACGTTCTACAATCAGGGCAAGATGATAGTCGTTGACCCCAGAATGAACTGGACATCGGGCGCGGGCTATAACAATAACCTTGAAAACCAGTACACCTCCGTTGTTACGAGCCGTATCCCCACGCTCGAGGACGGCGTTCCCACCGAGATAATCAGATATTCCTCGGGCAACGGCGAGAACCTCGCGTGCATGGTAAGAGTCGGCGGCGAGGACGGACTTGTCGCTCTTGTAAGCTGCCCCGAAAACCGTGCGGGTATCTTCTCGGGTCAGGCGGTAAGCCCCATTATCGCGGTAGTCGTTCTTATGGCGATACTCAGCATTGCGGGCGCGATAATCGTTTCCTTTATGGTAACAAGACCGCTCAAGACTATCGAGGAAACGCTCGTAAAGATACGCCGCGGCGACCACGAGGCGCGTATCTCCACAGTAAGCAACAACGAATACGGCATGATCTCCAGAGCGTTCAACAACCTTGTCGACGAGATAGTTGTCAGCGAGGACCGTTACAGAACCATCACGGATATGTCGGATAACATAATTTTCGAATGGAACTTCAAGACGAACGAGGTGTTCTTCTCGAATAACTTCAACAAGAAGTTCAGCTATCGCGCGCCGTCCGACCACTTCGCGGACAGCTTCCTGCTCAAGGCCAAGATCCACCCCGACGATGCCGACCGTTACAGAAACGACCTTGACGGCCTCGAAAAGGGCAAGAGCTTCGAGCGCAACGAGTATCGTATCAAGAACATTTACGGCGACTTCATATGGGTGCTCATGAGAACGGCGACGCTGCACGACAAGGACGGCAAGCCGCTGAAGGTAGTCGGCGTTATGGTAGATATCGACCGCGCGAAGAAGTCCGAGCAGCAGCTCACCGAGCGCGCAAGCTACGACGCTCTGACAGAGCTTTTCAACAGAGAAACGGTAGAGAGCCAGATCGACAACGAGATCTCCCTCTCCGAGGCGAGAAAGTCCGAAATGGCGGTACTCTTTATCGACGTCGACGACTTCAAGCACTTCAACGATAATTACAGCCATGCAACGGGCGATCAGGTGCTCAAGTTTGTCGCGGGCACCATCAAGGGCGTTGTCGGCGAATACGGCTTCGCGGGAAGATACGGCGGCGACGAGTTCATCGCCTGCATTCGCAACGCCGAGCTTAACGATCCGTCGGTTGCCGCGCAGCAGATAATCGAGCGCCTTGACAAGGGCTTCGACACCGACGCGGGCGAGCGCCTGACGGTAAGCGTTTCTATCGGTATCGCAGTCATCAAGGACAACTATAACACCCGTGTTGAATACCTTATCGGTAAGGCGGACGACGCGATGTACTCCGTTAAGAAGAGCGGCAAGAGCAACTACGCGTTTATCAAGTAACGATCGCGGCGGCATTGCCACACGGCACACAGGTATTACGAAGCGGCTTTTGACGTTTGGTCGGAAGCCGCTTTTATGCTTTTCGGAAATTGCCGTTTTGAATGACACAGGCGGCATATCGGGTTTAAGGAGGTAATACAATGAAAAAATGGTACGACGAGGAATACGAGTTTAAAATCGAGGTCACGGGATACCTCCGCGCAACGCACACGGAGAATTACTGCCGAAACGGCGAGGAGATAGGCGACGTTTACACCTGCACCTACGGCTGCCCCGTGAACAAGGACGGCTGCGGCATCTGCTCCAAGGTGATGATGATAATGTTCCCGATAATGGAGGCGGTGCGCAGCGGCGGCGACCTTGAGAACATCGGCGGCGACGGGCATTATTCCAAGGATATCGTCTGCCCCGACGGCTGCGTTATATTCCGCCTTACGGCAAAGAAACTGGGCGACCATAATTTCCACAAGGGCGGATTTTTTAACCCCTCATAAGGGCAGGACAGGCGCGCGGAATTTTTAACCCGTCATAAAGACAGAACAGGCGCGCGGATCTACCGCGGTGATATTTAAGGAGGTCAATATGGGAGAAATTACAACGACAGGCTACGCGAAAAAGAACATCAAATGCGACCTTGTGAATTTTACGTTCACGTTCATTGCCGACAGGCAGACCGTTCACGAGGCGGTAAAGGCGGCGAATGACGCAACGGAGCGCTTTCTCGCAATAATGGAGGAGCGCGGGGTGAGTGCGGAAAAATTTGTAATACAAGACAACTCCGCCAATCAGAACTACTACGACGGCGATAAGCCCAAATATCGGGCAAAGCACGAGATATCGCTGCTGGCAGAGATGAGCGGAAAGACCTGCGCGGCGGTTTACGGGCTTATCAACGCGCAGAAGCTTAATGTGCTCGTTGAGGAGGAATATTCCTGCTCCGACATAGAGGAACAGCACAAGCAGCTGCTGAAAAGCGCTATTGATAACGCGCGCACAAAGGCTGACATGGCGGCGGAAGCTGCGGGGAGCAGGGTCGTCGGGATAAAGAGCATTGACCTTGACCCTTCGGATAATGCGGCGTTATACATGAACGAGGAGTGCGTGCGCTGTATCGCGCCGAGTGAACCGAGCAGAATGGAAGCGCTCGGTTCGCCCGAAACGGAGGAGGAAGAGCACGTTAAGGTCGTATGGCTTATCGAGTGAATTGCCTTAAAACAGAAACAGCCCGGGAGAGATCTCGGGCTGTTTTGGTGTGTTCGGGGGGGCGGCGGGGGTGCAGCGTTGGTTTTGGGGGTGAGCGCGGCGGTGTTTTTTTTGGAGGGGTGAGTGCGGCGGCGCGGCGGTTTTTTTGGGGGTGAATGCGCTGTTGGTTTTTCGGGGACAATTTCACGGGGGAAAGCCGCGTTCCCTACGAATGAGGGTGTTTCTATGCAAAAAAATTTTCGCCCCTGACAAACTCAAGGGCGAAATTATTCCGGCACCGCCGGTTGGCGGAGAAGAAGGGATTCGAACCCTTGTGGGGTTGCCCCCAAACGGTTTTCAAGACCGCCTCGTTATGACCACTTCGATACTTCTCCGTTGACTTTACAATTATAACATATTACGGCGGATTTGTCAAGACCGAAAAAGCGGGGCGGGCGAAAAGGGACAGAGGGCAAAAATTCGGCGGGTGCTTTTGGTAGAAAGCGCGGGTCGCGGCGGGAAAGGGCGGGGGCAATATTGCGGGGCATTTGTCGGGGAAAAACGGGTCGCACGGGGAAGAGAAAGCAATATTGCGGTTGGATTTGTCAAAACAAAAAAGCACCTGCGCCGCGAAAAATTTCTCGAAAATATGCCGATACCCCTTGACAAAAGAAAAGAAAGATGGTATAATACCAATGTTGCTGTAAAGTGTTTTTGCTTTACACCCACAGAAAAGGCGGTCTTATGGAGCATGGCTTTGATTTTGTGATACTGCTCGATATTTACGGAGAGCTGCTTTCAAAAGGGCAGCGCGACGCGTTGAGCATGAGATATAACGAGGATCTCTCCCTCGCGGAGATCGCCGCCGAATTGGGCGGTGTGACGCGTCAGAGCGTGGTGAACTCCATAAAAAAGGGCGAGCAGCGGCTGCTCGGGCTGGAGGACTGCCTCGGCTTCGCAAAAAGGCTGAGGAGCCTTTCGGGAAAGCTTGACGCCGCAAAGGATATCCTCGCGGAATTGTCGGAGGATCATGATAGGGAAAAGCGCGACGAACGGTTCGCGCGGCTGGGTTCGCTCCTCGACGATATAGGTCGGGAGCTGTGATGAAACGGCGGTGAGTTTATGGCGTTCGAGGGTCTGTCCTCAAAACTGAACAATGTTTTCGGAAAGCTGAAAGGTCACGGAAAGCTGACCGAAAAGGATATCAAGGACGCGATGCGCGAGGTGCGCATGGCGCTGCTGGACGCGGATGTAAACTACAAGGTCGCCAAGGATTTCGTCAACAAGGTCAGCGAAAAGGCTGTCGGCACGCAGGTGATGGAAAGCCTTACCCCCGCGCAGCAGGTGATAGATATAGTTCATCAGGAGCTTATCGCGCTGATGGGTAACACCACCGCAAAGCTGGATTTCCCCTCGAAGCCGCCCTGCGTCATCATGATGTGCGGACTTCAGGGCGCAGGTAAGACGACGCACTGCGCAAAGCTTGCCGCTTACCTTAAAAAGCAGAACCGCCGCCCGCTGCTCGTTGCCTGCGACGTTTACCGTCCCGCGGCGATAGAACAGCTGAAGATCGTCGGCGAAAAGGCGGGCGCGCACGTCTTTGAAATGGGTCAGGACGACCCCGTTAAGATAGCAAAGGCGGGCGTTAAGTACGCAAAGGACAACGGCTTTGACGTTGTAATGCTGGATACCGCGGGTCGCCTGCATATAGACGAAACGCTCATGACAGAGCTTAAAAATATCAAGGCTGAAACGCAGCCGAACGAGATACTGCTTGTCGTTGACTCCATGACGGGTCAGGACGCGGTAAATGTTGCCGAGAGCTTTAACGAGGCGCTGGATATTTCGGGCGTTATCCTCACAAAGCTGGACGGCGACACAAGAGGCGGCGCGGCGCTCACTGTCCTCGCGGTTACCGGCAAGCCGGTAAAGTTCGCGGGAATAGGCGAGAAGATAGACGATATCGAGCCGTTCCACCCCGACAGAATGGCAAGCCGCATTCTCGGCATGGGCGATGTGCTGACCCTTATCGACAAGGCGAAAACCGCCATTGACGAGAAAGCCGCACAAAAGACCATGCAGAAGATGCAGGAGAACAAGTTCGACCTCAACGACCTGTATTCACAGTTCGAGCAGATCGAAAAAATGGGCAGCATTCATTCCATAATAAATATGCTGCCGGGCGTTGCGGGCAAGGTCAAGGAAGAGGATATCGACGACAAGCAGCTCCCGCGCACCAAGGCGATAATCTCCTCAATGACCCCGAAAGAACGCGAAAAGCCCTCGATAATCGACGCCAAGCGCAAGCGCAGGATCGCTGCGGGAAGCGGAACGCGCGTTGAGGACGTAAACCGCCTGCTCCGCCAGTTCGAGCAGATGCAGAAAATGATGAAGCAGATGGGCTTCGGCGGAAAGGGCAAGGGCAAGAAGCCGCGTATCCCCATGAATATGCTCAGGAATATGGGCAATATGGGCGGCGGTTTCCCGATGTGACCGACTTCAATTCAGCTGTGCTGATTTGATATATGTTTTTTGAAAGGAGAAAATAAAATGGCAGTAAAAATCAGACTTCGCAGAATGGGCGCAAAGAAGGCTCCCTTCTACCGTGTAGTTGTCGCTGATTCCCGTTTCCCCAGAGATGGACGTTTCATCGAGGAGATCGGTTACTATGATCCCACCAAGGAGCCCGCTGTTGTCAACATCGACAAGGACAAGGCTGAAGAGTGGATCAAGAAGGGCGCACAGCCTACCGACACTGTTAAGAGACTTCTCAAGTGATCTGTTGATCGCGTGTGATAATGGCAGCCCGCACCTGCGTGCGGCACTGCCGTGTCTCCTTGTCTGCGGGCGTCAGCCCGTTTTGAGCATGAGGCGCGCGGTATGCGCGCATAAAACTATCCCGGGGAGGGAATATATATGATGAAAGAGCTTCTTATCACTTTGGCTGCTGCGCTTGTCGAGGACAAGAGCGCGGTTCAGGTGACGGTTGACGCGCCCGATGAGGAGGGCGTTGTCGTTTACCACCTTCACGTTGCCCCCGATGATATGGGACGCGTTATCGGCAAGCAGGGCAGGATCGCCAAGGCTATCCGCACGGTAATGCGCGCGGGCGCGGTGAGAGCTGACGAGAAGATATCCGTTGAGATCGACTGATATAGTTTGTTAAACATGAGACAGCGGTGCGTTTGTGCCGCTGTTTTGGTATAAAGAAGCGTGTTCAGGAGGGAATATGGCTGTAAAGGAAAATGAAAACAAAGAGGTCGTAAGGCTGATACGCGAGGGGCTGAAAAAAACGGGCGGCTACTGCCCCTGCCGCCGCGAGCGCACCCCTGAAAACAAGTGTATGTGCGAGGAGTTCAAAAAGCAGATAGCCGATCCCGATTTCGAGGGCTACTGCCATTGTTTGCTCTATTACAAGTCGAAGGACTGACGAAAACAACGCCGCGGAATGCCGAATTAAGGCTCCCGCGGCGTTTTGTGTTTCATCGGTTTATCCCCTTGAAATCCTCAAGGCGCTTAATGTACATATCGGAAAAAGCGGCGGTGTCGCCCTCGGCGGAGGTCGTCGGGTCATAAACTCCCACGACGTAGAAGCCCGCTTTTTTTGCGGTTTCGGCGCAGTATTCCGAGTCCTCGAAAACGGCGCACTCGCTTATCATAGCGCCGAAGCGCTGCGCCGCGAGCAGGTAAATGTCGGGGTGTTCCTTGAAAACCCCGATCTCGTGGCAGTCGATATAGAAGTCCATGTAATCCATTATCCCCGTCTTGTCAAGGAACGGCTGCGCAACATCTCGCGCGGTCGCGCTCGCTATGCAGCAGCGTATCCCGTCCGCGCGCGCTTTTTCGAGCAGCTCCCTCGCCCCCGCGCGCAGCTCTATCTCGTCGCGGTAACGGCGGCGCATATTGTTGTAGGCTATGTCCATTGCCGCGGGGTCGCGGTAGTTGGGTATATGGGCGGTTTCGGCGCGCCAGAAGCCCATGCTTTCGCACAGCGTTCCGTCCATGTCGAATATGTAATATTTTATCATTTCAGCACTTCCTTTTATCCCGAAAGGGCGGTTTTTGCGGATCCTGTTTTTATTTTACCATATCTTCGTGCAGTTGTAAAGCCCGTTTTGTGCGATATACGGGACATAAATGCGGCGCGGCTTCTCGGACGAGTGTTCAAAAAAAGACCCACCCCGTTACAGGGTGGGTCGAATGTTTATGCTGTGGTTATCGCCGAGCGATCATCTGAGAGCAGCCTGTGCAGCAGCCAGTCTTGCGATCGGAACACGGAAAGGTGAGCAGGATACATAATCCAGACCGATCTTGTGGCAGAACTCAACAGATGTCGGGTCGCCGCCGTGCTCACCGCAGATACCGCAGTGGAGCTCGGGACGAACGCCCTTACCGAGCTGAATAGCCATCTTCATGAGCTTGCCAACGCCAACCTGATCGAGCTTTGCGAACGGATCGTTCTCGAAGATCTTAGCGTCGTAGTAAGCGCCGAGGAACTTGCCTGCGTCATCTCTGGAGAAGCCGTATGTCATCTGTGTCAGGTCGTTTGTACCGAAGCAGAAGAACTCAGCTTCCTTAGCGATGTCGTCAGCAGTGAGAGCAGCACGGGGGATCTCGATCATTGTGCCGACAGAGTACTTCAGATCCATGCCGGAAGCGGCGATGATCTCGTCAGCGGTCTTTACAACGGTGTCCTTAACGTACTTGAGCTCCTTTGCCTCGCCAACCAGCGGGATCATGATCTCGGGAGCAACGTTCCAGTCGGGGTGAGCCTTCTTAACGTTGATAGCAGCCTTGATAACGGCAGCTGTCTGCATCTTCGCGATCTCGGGGTAGGTTACAGCCAGACGGCAGCCGCGGTGACCCATCATCGGGTTGAACTCATGCAGGGAAGCGATGATGTTCTTGATGGTTTCAACGGACTTGCCCTGTGCCTTAGCGAGAGCCTCGATGTCAGCCTCTTCGGTGGGAACAAATTCGTGGAGGGGCGGGTCGAGGAATCTGATGGTTACGGGGTTGCCTTCAAGAGCCTCGTAGAGCTTCTCGAAGTCGCTCTGCTGGATCGGCTCGATCTTTGCGAGAGCAGCCTCTCTCTCCTCAACGGTGTCGGAGCAGATCATCTCGCGGAAAGCGGCAATTCTGTCAGCCTCGAAGAACATATGCTCTGTACGGCAAAGACCGATACCCTCTGCGCCCAGCTCGCGAGCCTTCTTAGCGTCTGCGGGAGTATCCGCGTTGGTTCTTACCTTGAGCTTTCTGTACTTGTCAGCCCAAGCCATAACTCTGCCGAACTCGCCTGCGAT
>CAMERU010000082.1 GCA_945935925.1 uncultured Clostridia bacterium
ACTATCTACGCCCAGCCAAAGGAAGATACGGCGGTGTGACCGCGGGGTGTTCGGGTGTAATTGACCCCAAAGCCGCCCATATTTGCGCGGGGTGCTCGGGCGGAATTGCCCCCAAAGCCGCTCATATTCGCGCGGGGTGTTCGGGGTGTAATTGACCCAAAAACAAAACAGAAACAGGCGGAATAAATGGCACTGATAATCTCACAGATAAAAACCTCACTTTCCGAGCCGCGCGAAAACGCGGTGGGAAAGGCGCTCGCCTCGGCAGGAATAAAGCCCGCCGAGGTCGTCTGCGCGCATATCCATAAGACCTCGGTCGACGCAAGGCACGGGGTCTGCTTTGTAAGCTCGGTGTACGCCGAGCTGAACAGCGCCCGCCGCGAGGAAGCGCTCGCCGCGCGCCGCCCGAACGTGAGCCTGCTGCCGAAAGCGGAATTTTCGCCCCAAATCGGAACGGAAGTCCCCGACGGGAAAATATTCATCGCGGGCTTCGGTCCTGCGGGAATGTTCTGCGCGCTGACGCTGTGCGAATACGGCTACAAGCCCGTCGTGCTGGAGCGCGGCGCGGCTGTGGAGCA
Organism: uncultured Clostridia bacterium; assembly: GCA_945935925.1. GTDB lineage: Bacteria > Bacillota > Clostridia > Oscillospirales > Ruminococcaceae > CAG-115. The sequence continues at coordinate 579 of CAMERU010000082.1, forward strand.
GCGCGTCCCCGCCGTGGAGCGGTACTGGAAAACGGGTATCCCCTCCCCCGACGCGAACGTGCAGTTCGGCGAGGGCGGCGCCGGGACCTTCTCCGACGGCAAGCTCACCACGCGGATAAACGACCCGCTCTGCGCCCGCGTGCTCGAAAAGCTCTGTCAATTCGGCGCGCCCGCCGAGATACTCACAAAGGCGAAGCCGCACGTCGGCACGGACAAGCTGCGCGGCGTTGTGAAAAACCTCCGCGAAAGGGTGATCGCGCTCGGCGGCGAGGTGCGCTTTCTTGCGCCTCTGGAGGATATCGGGCTGTCGGGCGGGAGGGTGCGCTCCGTCACCGTTGGGGGAGCCGCCGAGAAATGCGGCGCGCTTGTGCTGGCGGTGGGTCATTCGGCGCACGACACGTTCGGAATGCTGCTTAAAAACGGCGTTGCGCTGCTGCCGAAGCCGTTCTCCGTCGGAGCGCGTATCGAGCACCTTCAGGCGGACATAGACCGCGCCCTTTACGGCGAATTTGCGGGGCACCCCGCGCTCCCGCCCGCCGAATACAACCTTTCCTACCGCGAGAACGGCAGGGGCGTTTACACGTTCTGTATGTGCCCGGGCGGGTTCGTTGTCGCCTCGGCGAACGCTGACGGCACCGTTGTCACCAACGGAATGAGCAATTTCGACCGCGCGGGCGCTAACGCGAACAGCGCCGTGCTCGTGTCGGTATCCCCCGAGGATTTCGGGCAGCAGCCGCTTGCTGGCGCTGAGTTTATCCGAAGGCTGGAGGAAAAGGCGTTCGCGCTCGGCTCGCGCGGGGGCAGGGGTCACGCGCCCGCCATGCTGACAAGGGAATTTCTCGGCAGCGGCGGCGCTTTCTCCCTCGGCAGGGTAACGCCGACCTACCTCCCCGGAGTGCAGCCCGCCGACCTGCGGGATCTGTTCCCCGATTTCGTTACGGATATGCTGACGAAAGGGCTGCGGCAGTTCGACAGGCGGATAAAAGGCTTCTCGGACAGCGACAGCGTGCTTACGGCTGTCGAAACGCGCAGCTCCTCACCGGTGCGTATTCCGCGCGGCGACAACGGAGCAGCCGCCTGCGCCGACAACCTCTACCCATGCGGCGAGGGCGCGGGCTACGCGGGGGGTATCATGTCCGCCGCCGTCGACGGGATAAGAACGGCGCTTCAGATAATGGAGCGGTTCGCGCCGGACGTTTGGGGTTAATATGGCGCGCAGCCCCCGCAAGCCGCTGACCCACAATAAACCCGACAGCGCAGCCCCCGCAAGCCGTCAGACCCGAAAACCCGCATAACCGCACAGTTTTTTTAGGGCAACACCGCATAATTATTGTCGTACGATTGCGCAGTCAGATTTTTCGTCAGATTGTACAAAAACGACGCAGGCGGGCTGACGCCCGTCAAGGCGTTTTTGTGCGATATGACGGAAAATATGCAAGCAAGCGTGCGACAAAGGCGTTAGCCGGTAATTGTGCGGTGCTGCCTTAGATTATTTGAAAAAGCCCTTGCATTTTCTTGTTAAATATGCTATAATAAATTAACCTTTTGATAAACCATTATTAACCGCACAACATTCCACTCACCATCTGCCACGCAAAAGGTTTACAATAAAATTTCGGTAAGCCCTTTCGGCATTTGAGGAGAGTACCCATGAAGAAAGTTACACTGACGGATATTGCGAAAGCGTGCAATACAAGCAATGTCACCATTTCAAAAGCGCTCGCGGGGAAAAGCGGCGTCGGCGACGAGCTCCGCGCAAAAATAATCGCCACCGCCGAGGAGCTCGGCTACGTTTCGCCGCGCCTTCCCGCAACGCTCGGCGGGAATATCGGCATTCTTATCCCCGAAAAGTTCATCAACCCCAACGGATCGTTCTATTGGGCGCTCTATAACTGCCTCGTTCAGCGCTTTAAGCAGAAGAATATCTCCTGTGTACAGGAAAATATTACCACCGAGGAAGAAAACGCGCTCGTCATGCCGAAGCTGCTGACGGGGAATAACACGGTAGGGATAATCTCGCTCGGACAGCTCGGGTCGGAGTATATTTCGCGGCTCATGGCGATAAAGCCGAACCTGCTGCTGCTCGACTACTACCTCTCGGATATCGACGCGGACTGCATTGTCACCAACGGCTTCTGCGGCGGCTACCGCCTGACGCAGTACCTCATCGCGCAGGGTCACACGGACATAGGCTTCGTGGGGACAAGGCTCGCCACCTCGAGCATTTTCGACCGCTATATGGGCTACATGAAGGCAATGCTGGAGCACGGGCTGCCGCTCAGAGATGAATGGCTCATAGACGACCGCCTCCCCGACAACGAGCTTTTCACGCATATCACCTTCCCCGAAAGCCTGCCCTCGGCGCTCGTCTGCAACTGCGATGAAACCGCTTTCAAGGTCATTCGCGACCTTAAAGCGCGCGGGATATCCGTCCCCCGCGACATCTCCGTCGTCGGCTACGACAACTCCCTCATCTCGGACATAGCCGAGCCGACTATCACCACGATAAACGTCGACGCGGGCGAAATGGCTGACCTCGCCGTTTCGACGATACTCGGGCGCATATCCGACCCGCACCTGCCGACAAGGGTGCAGACCATCGACGGGAAGCTCGTCATCAAGGGCTCTGTCAGAAATATCGCGCGTAACGCGGGGTGAACCTCTGCCGCTTTTTTGGGCTGAACGGCTCGCCTTTGCAATGCCGCATATCGCGTGGTAACAGCGCGGTAATTCTCCCCTGCCCTGTCGCCGGAACGCCGCGCACAATGCGCCGAAATAACTCCAAGGCACCCGCAATGGTGCCTTTTTTCTTGTGGGAACGGCGTCACACCCGAAACATTGACTTTTTCGCCGAACAGTGCTATAATTAAGGTAACAATTTATTGCCGAAAGGAAATCGACATGAAAAAACGCATTAAAGCTATTATTGCCGCGCTGCTGTGCGCTTCGCTGCTGTGCGGCTGCGCGGGCGGCACGCAGGAGAACCCCGCTTATTCCTCGGGGTCGGCTGTCGAAAGCACCGCTTCGCCCGACAACGGAAGTGACCCCGAAAACAGCGACAGTAACCCCGAAAACAGCGACAGCACCACCGCTTCAAACAGCGGCAGTAACCCCGAAAACGGCGGCAGTGACCCCGAAAGCAACAGCAGCGCCGCCGACAATTCAACCACGCCCGACGTGACGCCCGAAAAAACCACCGCCGCGACCACCGCCGCTAACCCCGCCGAAAACGCCGACCCGCAGGAGGCAAGCGGCTTCGCGCTGGAATGGAAACAAAGCTCCACATGGGAAGAAAACGGAAAGAAATGCGGCGGCTATGAGGTAACTCTCGTGAACAATACAGGCAGCGCTGTCAACGGCTGGACAGCGGACATCACCGTCCCGGGCGGGTTTGAGATAATCTCCTCGTGGAACGGCATTTTCTCGGTGAACGGCTCCACCCTCACCGTTAAGAACGAAAGCTACAACGCAGAAATCGCCGCGGGCGCAAGCACGGGCTTCGGCTTCAACTACGCCGCGGACAGCGTTTTCACCCCCGGGAATGCTTCGGTCAACGGCTCGAGCGCTTCCTCGGGGACAGGCTCGCAGGGTGGCGGGAATAATTCCACCACCGCTTCCACCACCGCCACCACAAAGGCGACCACTGTTCAGACCGCGCCGCCCGCTCCCGACGACCCCGACGGAACGACCCCTGTCGCCGCACACGGGCAGCTGTCGGTAAAGGGCGCGCAGCTTGTCGACAAGAACGGAAATGCGTATCAGCTGCGCGGAATGAGCACCCACGGGCTGACATGGTTCCCCGATTTCGTCAACGAAAACGCGTTCAGAACGCTCCGCGACGACTGGAACACCAACGTCGTGCGGCTCGCAATGTACGTCGACGAATGGGGCAACGGTCAGTGCTATATGCAGAACAAGGACGGCAGCAGGAAGCTGCTCGAAAAGGGCGTTGACATTTGTATCGGGCTGGGAATGTACGTCATAATCGACTGGCACGTCCTTAACCCCGGCGATCCGGGCAAATATACCAACGAGGCGGTAAGCTTCTTTGAGGACATCTCGGCTAAATACGCCGACTACCCCAACATTATCTACGAAATATGCAACGAGCCGAACAGCGGCGCGGAATGGAGCAGCTGCATCAAGCCCTACGCCGAAAAGGTAATTCCCGCGATACGGAAGAACGACAAGGACGCGGTGATAATCGTCGGCACTCCGACATGGAGTCAGGATATCGACCGCGCGCTGAACGACCCGCTCGACTTCGACAACGTTATGTACGCGCTGCATTTCTATGCGGCAACTCACACCGATTGGCTCCGCGACAGGCTTGAGAGCTGCGTGAACAGCGGGCTGCCCGTGTTCGTGTCGGAGTTCGGCTGCTGCGACGCCTCGGGCGGCGGCGCGAACGATTTCGGTCAGGCGGAGAAGTGGCTCACCCTGCTCGATAAGCACGGCATAAGCTACTGTAACTGGAGCCTTGCAAACAAGGCGGAAACCTGCTCGGCATTCAAGCCCTCCGCTTCCGCAGGCGGCAATTGGAGCGAAAGCGACCTGTCCGAGGTCGGCGCATGGTTACGCAAGTGGTTCAGAAATCACTGACAAATAAAACGTCCCCCGAATAATTTTTCGGGGGATTCGTATTTACAGCAAAAAAAGGGCGCAGCACGAACCCGCACTGCGCAAAATAATATCACAAAACAATATTAGAAAGGAGAAACATTTCCAAAACGCCCTTACTCCTTGACAGAGCCCGCAACAAGGTTGCTGTAAATGAACTTCTGCAGGAAAAGGAATATCACGAGCGAGGGTATGATACAGATGATGATACCCGCGAAAATGACTTCCCATTGAGCGCTGTAAGGACCGATGAACTTGTAAAGCGCCGTCGATACTACCGCGAGATCGTCGCTCGGCATATACAGGTTCGCGGTGTAGAAGTCGTTGTAAATGCTGACGAACTTGATGACGAGCACCGTCGCGATAGCGGGACGGAGCATGGGTAGGATAATGCTCCAGTACACCCGCGGGTAGGACGCGCCGTCAAGGATCGCGCTCTCGTCAAGCGATACCGAAATATTATCCAGAAACTGTATGAAGATGTATATCGAAACAATGTCCGTGCCGATATACAGAATGCAGGGCGCCCAGATGGTGTTGTAAAGCCCGAGCTTGCTCACTATCTGAAACACCGTGACCTGCATTGCAATGTTCGGGAGCAGCGCCGCAAACATGAACACAGCCTTGACAGCCCGCGTGAACAGCATTCTGAAACGCTGAAGCACAAACGCCGTCATCGTGCCCGTGATGATAGTACCGAAGCAGGATATCACAAGGATTATCGCTGTGTTGAGCAGACCCTTCATAACGTTGCCGTTGAAGAACGCCGTCACGAAATTCTGAAACTGCGGCACCGCAGGCAGCGTGAAAACGTTGGTCGTGATGTACTCGTCGTGCGTCTTGAACGCGCCGATAAGCACTACCAGCAGCGGCAGAATGACCGCAAGGCAGCACAGAATAAGAAATCCGTAAGAAAGCACCCTGAACAGTACCCTGACCGCTTTCGGAGTTTCGGTGAAGTGGTAGTCCCTAAGGTCAAAGTGCTCGTCTTTTTTCTTGCTAATAACTGCCATTCGGGTCACTTCCTTTCCTTAAAGAATGCCTTCTGTATTCCCGTTATCACAAGGATAATTGCAAGCAATACGACAGCCATTGCCGAGGCAAGTCCTATCTTCTGATACTGGAACGCAGTTTCTATCGTCTTGATAACGAACGTGCTGGTGCCGTTTTTGCCGCCCGTGATGATGTAGGGTATCTCGAACACCGATACCGCGCCCTTTATCGCAAGGATAAGCTGCAGCGCAACGATCGGGCGGATACTCGGGAAGATGATGTACAGGAACCGCTGCCATGCGTTCGCGCCGTCAAGGTCGGCTGCCTCGTAAATATCGGGGGAAATGGACTGTATCGCGCCGATGTACATTACGATATCAAAGCCGATGTAACGCCATATCGAGGCGAAAACAAGACAGAAATTCACGATATCGGGGTTGGAAAGCCACTTCACGGGGTCAGCGCCGAACATCATGAGAATGCTGTTAAGCGTGCCCTCGGTGTTGGTTATGCCGTCGCCCTTCTGAAAGAAACGGCGGAATATCAGCGAAACCGCAACGCCGTTCATCATGTACGGGAAGAAAAGTATCCCCTTGAACACATTCGTGAGCTTCAGCTTCGAACAGAGGAGCGTCGCGATGAAAAGCGCAAGCGCCTGCTGAACGAACGAGCCGATAAGGTAGTAGATACTGTTCACGAATGTGGACAGATAGCTGCTGTCGGTGAACAGGCGGACATAGTTGTCAAACCCGACCCACTCGACGGATACGCCGAGCTGGTCACGCTTCTGAAAGCTGAATATTCCCATATTTACAGCGGGAATGAGCGTGAACAGAACAAGCAGCACAAGCGGTATAAGCAGGAAAAGCACCGTCGTCAGATACTTCTGTCCGGTGTAGCCCTTGAGCCATTGAATAAGAGTTCGCTTTTGTTTTACGGTCTCGGCAGCCATTATCAAGCCGTCCTTTCATTATAATATGCCAAATTATATAATATGCCAAATTATGCCGGATAGCAGTAATTCGGGAAGGGAGCTTCCTTCCCGAACCTGCATGGGAGTATTGGGGCATGACAGGCTCCGAATGAGGACACACGGGGCTTGTCAAGCCGTATGAGAAAAGATGGAGGTGACGATGCTGCGATTATCAGCCGTTCGCTTCAAGGTAAGCCTTGAAATCTGCGTTGGCATCTCTGGTTGCGTTCCACTTAGCGTTAGCGTCCGCAAGAATGGATTCAAACTTGTCCTCGCCCTCGCCCGCGAAAGCAGCCTCAGCGATCTGAATCTTGAAGTTAGCGGCGTCGCCCTGCCATGTACCAACCTCGGAATCATTGTTGATAGCGTCCCAAACGCCTACAAGACCCTCGGGAGCGGTGTCAGTTACAAAGAACTCGCAGTCAGCGAAGTCGGTCAGGTAGTCGGGCATGGGAGAACCCTTGAGCGCGCTTACGGAGCCTTCCTTCTGTGCGAAGCCGGATTCCTCAACGAACCATGTGATGTACTTCTTGCCGAGCTCCTTGATCTCGTCGCTTCTGTTCTTGTTAACGCCGAGGCAGTAGTCTGCGGTGGACTCTGCATACTGCTTGCCGCCTACGTTGAACGGAGCGGGCATATAGCCGATATCGTCGGGGTTCTCGCCTGCTTCCTTGAACTGCGAAACAGCCCAGCTGCCCATTACCATGGTAGCGATCTTGCCGTCGTTGATAGCCTTCTTGCAGCCTTCCCAGTCGGAGGTCATGGGATCTTCCTCGTGGAGGGAGGGATCCTTAAATATGTCGAACATCAGCTTGTAGACCTCGTAATAAGCGTCGCCGGGAACGAACAGATCTCTCTGACTTGTCAGGATATCGGTTTCGTAGGACTTGCTTCCCGAAGCGGAGTTAACGAGCGCCGCCCACTGAACGAGCGTCCAGCTTGCGTCAGCGAAGTTGGTGTAGTAAGGGATAGCGTCGGTCTTGTCAGCGATGAGCTTGAGGTCAGCCACAAATTCATCGGGGGTCTTGGGCAGCTCGGTCACGCCCGCTTCAGCCCAGACACGCTTGTTGTAGCAGATACCGCCCGCGATGGTGCCGAGGTGTGCGATGCCGTAAACGGTGTTGTCGTACATCTTCTTGTCAGCCCACATATACTTCTCGCTGAGCTCGTCGTATGTACCGAGCGGCTCGAAGAAGTTGGAGAGGTCCTCAAGCTTTACTGTGTCGGGGATCATGAGAACGTCGCCGTAGTCGGTGGTGTTCATCATCGTGGGGACATCGGTCGAATAATCGGTGAACGCCTGATATACGACTGTGCAGTTGTTTGCCTCCTCAAAGGACTTGGTCATCTCCGCGAGGGAGCCGTCGTCCTTTCTGTCGGTGCGGTGCGTGAGTACCGTAAGGGTCAGCTTCTCGCCGGAAGCGGTGCTGTTGTCGGTGCTGCTGTTATCCGCAGTGCTGTTGTCAGCAGTGCTGTTGTCAGCGGTGCTGTTGTTAGCGGTGCTGCTGTTGGAGTTTGGGGTCGAGCTTGTGGTGTTGCCGCTGCACGCCGCAAGGCTTAATACTGTGCTTGCTGCAACAAAACCTGCAATGAGCTTTCTGAATTTCATTGGTATTTCCTCCCTGAAAATCGTCTTTAGTTAAATTCGGTTAATAGAAACTTAACGAATGATTAAAATTTCGCTTAACCTTGTTTATATTATAATTAATTTATATTTAGTTGTCAATAGGTTATCATAAACTTTATATATTCAAGATAAAATTAAGTTATCCTTTTTGTGAGAAATGCACATGGATTTCATGAAAATTCTGTGAAAACGGCATTTCGGGGGTAAATTCGGGAAGAAATCACCCGCTTTACGGGGCATTTTGTTAATAAACAGGTTCAAAACAAGGCAGCAAAGCAACGCTTTATAACGGGTAAATATATAATAAGGTATTAAGGCAACACCGCATAATTATTGTCGTACGATTGCGCAGTCAGATTTTTCGTCAGATTGTACAAAAACGACGCAGGCGGGCTGACGCCCGTCAAGGCGTTTTTGTGCGATATGACGGAAAATATGCAAGCAAGCGTGCGGCAAAGGCGTTAGCCGGTAATTGTGCGGTGCTGCCTTAAGTATCAATAAGTCACCCCTGCAACCGGCGGAATAACCAAACAACATATTCGGCGGTCAGTCCCACATAAAAACCAAATCCTGTTTACACCCGAGCAAATGCACCCAAAAAATTAACCACCCCGCCCCAACTCCCAACTCCCCACAATAAAATATACGAGATTATTTCCAAAACATATTGATTTTTTTTTGTGAATGAGTTATAATAAAAATATGACAGCAGGCAGTGTTATTGTTGCATTTAACTACATCTTTAAAAGGAGCGGAAAAGAATGGAAAACAACATTCTCCTCGAAAGCGGAACAAACGAGCTTGAAGTGCTTGAATTTACGGTAGGTAATCAGAATTTCGGCATAAACATCGCTAAAGTGGTTGAGATAATGAATTATCAGCCCATGGTGCCCGTGCCCGATTCCCCTGAGGAATTTGAGGGTGTGTTCACTCCGCGCGATAAGGTCATCTCCGTTATTGACCTCCACAAGGTGCTTCACAAGGAGAGTCCCGACAA
>CAMERU010000083.1 GCA_945935925.1 uncultured Clostridia bacterium
CCCGTTAACCCCGCGCCCGTTAACCCCGCGCCCGTTAACCCCGCACCCGTTAACCCCGCACCCGTTAACCCCGCGCCCGTTAACCCCGCGCCCGTTAACCCCGCACCCGTTAACCCCGCACCCGTTAACCCCGCACCCGTTAACTCCACACCCGTTAACCCCACACCCGTTAACCCCGCGCCCGTTAACTCCGCGCCCGCGGCTGCCGCGAAGAAGCCCGTCAACAAGAAGCTTATCGGGATCATTGCTGCCGCAGCGGCTGCCGTTGTTGTGATAATCGGCTGTGTTATCGGCTTCAGTCTGATGTTCTCCGGCTCGGCGGGCGGCGACGCTTACGCCTACATTTCAAACGGAAAATACAACCTTTTCACCAACCTTAACAGCAAGGACGGCACGATCGAGATATCTTCCACCAAGTCCACAAGCACCTCGCTTGATATGCTGCAATTCAGCCCCGACGGAAAGTATGTTTATTTCTTGACGAAATACGACAGCTATTCCGGCACGGGCACGCTCTGCCGCGCGGAATGCGGCAGGCTCAGACCCAATTCCACCAAGAACGAGGAGTTCATCGACGTTATCGCGACGAATGTTTACAGCTGCGAGTTCCTCGATAACGGCAGCCTGCTTTACCGGAACGGCGAAAAGACGCTCTACTTCTACGACGGCAATGAGCCCGCGCAGATCTCCAAGAATGTCGGCGCCTTCGTAACCGACGACTCGGGGCGTATCGTTTATTCCACCGGCGATTACGACGACAACGGCTACATGATCTACGGCGCGAAGCTTGACGATATCGACAACAAGACAAAGCTTGCCACCGGCGCGAACCTTGTCGACTCTTCTGATTTCGACCATATCCTCTACACCAAGACCGAGGAGGACGGCTCGCTCACCCTTTATTCCACAGGCTTCGAAACGGAAGCGGAGAAGCTTGCCGAAAAGGTGAATATTCTCGCCTTCGGCGACGGCACGATGTACTTCACCTCCGAAAACGACGAGAAGCTTTGCCTTTACGATTACGTTGACGATAAGTACGCCGACAGCGACGCGAAGATAACCGAGCCGACCTACGAGGAGTTCAGCACTCCGAGATACAGCTATGACATGGTTTACGGCAGCGATCTCAACGAGGACGATTTTGACGAGCTTTACACCAGCTGCACAAAGGACCTTTACTGGTACGGCGAGAGCACATGGTGGGCTTACTCCATGGAAGAAGCGCTGGATAGGGATTGGGGCGAAAATACCAACCGTATCCATTCCGCAACAAGAAGATTTATCGACAGATTTGCCGACAAAGCCGACGAAAACGGAATGATCCTTGTGACCCCCGAGGTAAGGGCGGCGCTTATGGATATTCAGAAATGCGGCGAGGATCCCGAGCAGGAATGGAAGTGGATGTGGCTGTGCTATTATAAGTATCAGTCGGGCACCAACACCGATTATGACGCCTACAACGCCGCATATGACAAGTGGCGCGAGGCATACAACAGAAATTCCACCCGCGAAATGCTCAAAAACCCCGAAAACGCGCGCTCGGTTTATACGCTGTACTGCTATAAGGACGGCGCAGTTACCGAGGTATGCGGCAATATGCTTGGCAATTACCCCTACAACTACTACAACAACAGCGGCGCGGTCATTTACAACACCGTCGACATGATCGACGGCTCTGTTCCGATAGATGAGCTGTACTCCGTATGGGACGTTACCGCGCTGTTCAATATCGACTATGCGGCGGAGAATTACATAGCGCTTCCCGACGGGACGACCTGCCGTATGTCCGCTGCCGCTGCCGACACGTACAGCGAGGCTTACAACAACAGCGGCGCGACCCTCTACTTCGGCAAGGCTGAGGTCTACCTCAGCGAGAGCAACGGCGCGCTTTCCGTTGCGGAAATAAGCGGCGGCGCTGTGGGGGCATTCTCCCTTGTCACCGACGACGCAAAGGTTGCCACCGTAAATGACGGCGTGCTTTATTACACGAGCGGATCTTACAGCAACGGCGGCATGACCTACTGCGACCTGTATTCCTACGCAGACGGAACAAGCACCCGCATTGCAAGGGATATCCTCGCAAGCACGGTGGTACAGTATTCCGACAAAACCCTGATCGTCGACACCGGCTTCAGAAGCGGCTACGGCTATGAGGTCACCATGATAAAGCCGAACGGCGACGTTGAGCTTATCGCGGACAATGTTACACAGATTATAAGGCTGGACGAGAACAGGCTGCTTTACATATCCGACGGCGACCTTTATTATTGCAGCGGCAAGGAAAAGCGCATGGTAAGAAGCGACGTCGACGCGGTATGGAGCCGCAATCAGACAGAGCCCGAGCTCCATTTGTACCTCGGTTATCTTTATTGATGTTGCTTACCCATGCGGTCATCATTAACCTATAACAGCGAATGCGCACCGAAAAACCGGCGCGCATTTTCTGTCTCCCCGCCAACCCCCACTTCACTCCCTACTCCCAACTCCACTCCCAACTCCCAACTCCCAACTCCTCACTCCTAACTCCTAACTAACCCCCCCTTGACAAATCCCCGAACAGCTGCTATAATACAGGTAAACGAACGGTTACTTAGAGGTGATAATATGTCGGATACCAAGGAAAGCATATTGCTCGCGGCGCTGAAGCTGTTCGCGCGGGACGGGTACGAGGCTGCTTCCATGAGCAGCATTGCGGGCGGGCTTGGCATAACGAAGGGCGCGCTGTACAAGCATTACAAGAGCAAGCGTGCAATTTTCGACAGCATTGTCGCGCAAATGTTTCGGGAGGACGCCGAGCACTCGCGGGAGCACGCCGTCCCCGAACATACATATGAGCAGGCTCCGTCGGAATACCGTGAGATCACCGCGGAGAATGTCAGGGAGTTTACCGCGGCGCAGTTCATTTACTGGACGGAGGACGAGTTCGCGGCGGATTTCCGGCGAATGCTCACGCTTGAGCAGTACCGCAGCGGCGAAATGGCGCGGCTTTACGGCAGCTGTATCGCCGAGGGACCCGTCAGCTACCTTGCGGATATTTTCCGCGCAATGACCGAGCGGGGAGCGCTCGCGGCGGCAGACCCCGTGCAGCTTGCCATGGAATATTACGCGCCGTTCTTCCTGCTGCTGGGGATCTGCGACCGAACGGGCGACAGGGAGCGCTGCCTTGCGCAGCTTAACGAACACACCGCACGCTTTTTCCGAATGAATAACCCCGAAACCATAAGAGGAGATCTGTCATGAACTACATCAGAAGCGAAAAATACAACACACCCGAGCTGCAAAGCAAGATTATGGGACCCAACCCCGTCAAGCTGGAGGAGGAGCTGCTGCTCTGCCACGCGATACCCGAGGGGAGCGTCGTCTGCGACCTCGGCAGCGGGCAGGGGCTGACGAGCGTTTTCCTTGCAAAGGAATACGGCTTCACCGTTTACGCCGCCGACCTGTGGAGCGACCCCGCGGAAAACAGGAGGTTCTTCGATGAAATGGGGCTTGGCAGCGACAGGATAATCCCCGTGAAAGCGGACGCTGCCGCGCTTCCGTTCGGGCGGGAGTTCTTCGACGCGGTGGTGTGCGTCGACTCCTACAACTATTTCGGGCGCAGCGCCGATTACCTTGACGACAAGCTGCTCCCGTTCCTGAAAAGCGGCGGGTATGTTTACATTGCCGTCCCCGGAATGAAAAAGGATCTGCACGACGATCTGCCCCCCGAGCTGCTGCTCTCGTGGTCGCCCGAGCAGCTCGACTATATCCGCGATATTGATTACTGGACGGGGATAGTGAGCCAATGCCGCGGCGCGGAGGTGATTTCCGTTAAGGAAATGGAGAGCAACGAGGAGGTCTGGGCGGACTGGCTGAAGCAGGACAACGAGTACGCCGTCGGCGACAGGAAAGCCATGGAGGCGGGCGGCGGGAAGTACCTCAACTTCATTTCGATAGTCCTCAGGAAGAAATAATTGCGCATTATCGGACGGAGGGGGATTATGAGCAGTAGTTCCACAGCATATTACCACCTGCCGGGGCTGTTTGAGTTTTACGGGCTGTACAGCGCGTTCCTGCCGCTTTTCCGCAGGCACAGGGAGTATTTTTACGATTGGTGCGACATAGGCTCGATCTACGGCGCGCCGTCGGATTGCATATGGGGCGGCGGGCGCGTCGGGTTCGGGGAGGACGACCCTGCGGAGGTTATCGCGCTCATGCGCGAATACGGCGTTTCCTCGCGGCTTACGTTCAGCAATTCGCTGCTCAGGCGGGAGCACCTTTCGGACAGGAAGTGCAACGCGCTGTGCAGAATGTTCGCCGGGGGCGGGCAGCCGCGAAACGGCGTTATTGTCGCGTCGGAGCTGCTTTTGAATTACCTCGCGGCGGAGTACCCCGAGCTGTATCTCGTGTCCTCGACAACAAAGGTGCTGACGGAGTTCGGGCAGCTTTCCGCCGAGCTTTCGCGAAAGGAATTTCAATACGTCGTCGCGGATTTTCGGCTCAACAAGCGGTTCGACCGCCTGAAAACGCTCACCCCCGCGCAAAAGGACAAGACGGAATTTCTCTGCAACGAGTGCTGCTATATCGGCTGCGCGGACAGAAAGCGCTGCTATGAAAACGTAAGCAGGAAAAACCTCGGGGAAAACGTCCCCGACCACCGCTGCAATGCGCCGGAGGGAGGGGAATGCTATCGCTTTTCAAGGGCAATGGCAAGCCCCGCCTTTATAAGCACCGACGACATCACGGGCATTTATCTCCCCATGGGCTTTTCAAATTTCAAGATAGAGGGCAGGGGACTTGGCAGCGCGCTGATACTTGAATTTCTCCTTTATTACATGACAAAGCCCGAGTATCGGCTGCACGTCCGCGAGGAAATTTACCTCGACAGTATGCTTGACCTGTTCTGACAGCCGTTAATGTGCGCCTTCGGCGGGGGATTGACCCCGAAAAACGCATAAAACGCCCTGTTTGGCAATAGCTGCCGCTTGACAAAAAAGCGGAATGGTAATATAATAAAAAAAGGGATATGCGTTAAAGGAGGAATACTGCATGAAAAAGCGTGTTTTATATATTCTGCGGATACTTCCGCTGATAATTGCTTTGCTTGTCGGGACGAATGCGGCGGCGAAAACCACGAAGCTGACGGGTATAACAAAAACGGTCATCTATTCAAAAAATGTCACCGTTGCGGCGGGCGAAACGCTCTACATAAGAGATGGCGGCGCGCTGTACTTAACCGAGGGGACGGTGCTGACCGTCAACGGCTCGCTTAAATGCGCACAGGGCGGCGCGATATACTCAAGAGGAAAGATAGTCGTGAACGAAGGCGGGCTGGTTTCCGTGTCGGGAAAGCTCAAGCTGATGAGCATGGGCAGCATGGAGCTCGGCGGCAAGCTTATGGTGAACGAAAACGGAACGCTCAAGGGCTTGGGCAGCGTTGTTATGAACTGCGATTTCAGGGACATTTTCTGCAAGGGCAGCGTAACGGCGAAGCTTGTACCGCCCGCGCCCGTTACCGAGGACGGCGTTACGACGGTCGGCGGCGTGCTCGTTGTCAACAAGGAATACGGGCTCCCCGAGGATTACGGGGACGGGCTGGTGCGCTCGGCGTACTCGGCGTTCCTTAAGATGAAAAAAGACTCGGGTTACGACATGACGATCATTTCGGGCTTCCGCTCCTACGAAAGGCAGCAGCAGGTCTACAATTACTGGTGCAGCATTGACGGCGAGGAAACCGCCTCGCGCTACTCCGCAAAGCCGGGGTCCAGCGAGCATCAGTCGGGGCTTGCAATGGACATCACGTCCTGCCACACAAGCTACGGCGACACTCCCGAGGGGAAGTGGCTCGCGGAGAACTGCTGGAGGTACGGCTTCATAATCCGCTACCCAAAGGGCGCCGAGCCGATAACGGGCTATATTTACGAGCCGTGGCACGTCCGCTATCTCGGCACGAGCCTTTCGAAAATGGTGTACGACAGCGGGCTTACGCTTGAGGAGTTTTTCTGCATTGCATGAGGGCATAAGGGCGTTCTGACCTTTCGGGAAGGAGAATAAGTTATCTGCTGTTTGAAACCGCGGCTTGAACTGCGGCTTGAAACTGCGGCTTGAACTGCGGAGCTGTAACCCGACGTCATTAACCGCGGTTTGTTGTGATACTTTGCGTAAATGCCCGCTTTATCAATATAAATGAAAAGACCCGTCAAATGGCTCTGTGAGCCGCTTGGCGGGTATGCTTATTTGTTTTGAGAATTACCGGAACCACGATTGACACGGCGATATAATTGTGGTAATATAAATGTATAACGGAACCTTTGGAAAGGGGCGATCAAGGTGAACGGAAAAAAGTATGACCTGCGCGGCTTTATGTTAAAATTCACCGCAATTATTTTAACAGCGGTTTTGCTGACCGCAGCGGCGGGATTTACCGTTTCGGCGAAGAAATATTCGGCGGGCGATTTCGTTCATGCCGAGGGAAGCAGGATCATAGGAACCGACGGAAATGAGCTTCACATTCAAGGAATGGCTCTCGGAAATTCTGTGTGGGGCAATCCATCTCTGCCCGATACCTCGCATCATAATGAAAAGACATACAAAGAGCTTTCGGGAATGGGTTTTAACAGCGTAAGATTTTACATAAACTACGGCTTGTTTGAGGACGATAATAAACCGTATAAATATAAGGAAACCGGTTTCAAATGGCTCGATAAAAACATAAAATGGGCAAAAAAATACGGTATGGGCATAATCATAAATATGCATTATCCGCAGGGAGGTTTTCAGTCGTCGGGCGGTGGCTTGGAGCTCTGGACAAATAAAAGCAATCAGAACAGGCTGACCGCGCTTTGGAGAGCGATCGCGAAGCGTTATGCGAACGAGCCGACTGTCTGGGGTTACGGGCTGATAAACGAACCTGTTGTTCCCATGAAGGATACTATGGAACAAACCTGCGAACAGTACAATAAGCTTATGCAGCGGATAGCCTCGGCAATAAGAAAGGTTTCGCCGTATCAGGCGATATTCGTTGAAGGCGTAGGCTGCGCAGTCAAGCCGAGCGGAGAAAAAGAGTATGAATACTTTACCCCTGAACATTCTTTTGCAAAAATAAACGATAAAAACGTCATCTATGAGTTTCATAAATACGATCCTTTTTACTTCACGCACCAAAACACCGACTGGGCAGGCACGAAAGGCGTCACAATGACATACCCCTCAAAGGAGATAGCGGGCGAGGAGGTTGTAAACGGCTGGGTGACCTGCGAAGCCGCCTCGGAAAGAATGTCAAAAGGAAACGGCTGGTCTTATTTCAGAAGCGAAACTATTTCTTTGTCGGACAAGGCAAATGTCGTGGCGGCGGTCGTGACCGCTTCAAACCTCGGCGAGGGCGGCACCGCATATTTTGATGATATAACGCTGACCGAGATATCGCCGAAAGGAAAGCGAAGAACGCTCTTTACAGCCGATTTTTCCGACGGTATCCTGAACAGCAGTCCTTGGAGCGAGGACGGCAGCGGGACTTCCGAGTTTTATGACGGCGACGGGAACAAAGCTAAGGGCTGCCTGAAGATCTCGGGCACAACCTCGCTGTATGTGCAGAATTTCAAGCGGTTTGAGATGAAAAAGGGATATAAGTATATGATATCGGGATATATAAAATCCGACAGCAGCACGCCCGAGATCAGAATGGATATGTCGCTTAGCGAAAATATCCGCAGCTTTAACAAGGCTTATCTTGAAGAATGCGTTATGCCGTATGTAAAGTTCTCCGAAAAGCACAATGTTCCGCTTTATCTGGGCGAATTCGGCGTTATTTCGGAAGCATTTGAAAACGGCAGGAACGGTATCGGCTGGGTAAGAGATATGATAAGTATATGCCGCAAACACAACATCGGATTTGATTATCATGTGTACAACGAGCTGTCCTTCGGACTGTATGACGATTACCCAAAGGGGAAAAACAAGGAGCTTGCAAAGCTTTTCGGAGAGGTGCTATAATATTCAAGGTATTTATCACAGTCTGTCGATAAACCGTAAAGAATATACATATGACCGGCAAAGAAAGGAGGATCACATGATATTCAGAAAGCTTGTTGCTGCGGCGCTGGCGCTTACCCTCACCGGCTGCGTGAGCGCTCAGCGGGAAATAAATTCACAGGAGAAAGTTCCGGAGACAGCCGCTTCGACTGCCGAACATAATATCACAACGGAAGAAACAGAAAACCTCGGGAGCGCTGAACTGCCCGAAACCGATGATATTTCTTCCACAACAGAGGATCCCGCACCGACAGATCTTGCCCACAGGCTGCTCGCCGGAATGACGTCTGAGGAGAAAGCAGGGCAGGTCGTTCTTGCGAGATATCCCGGTAGTATGGCACAGGAGGCGGTTGAGAAATACCACCCGGGCGGATTTACGCTGTACGCCGAAGATTTTGAGCAAAAATCCCCGAAGCAAACGGCGCAGGAGCTTTCCGTCTTAAATGAGGGCAGCGGAATACCTCTTATGTTCGCTGTGGACGAGGAGGGGGGTACAGTGGTGAGGGTTTCGAAGTTCCCACAGTACCGTGACGAGATGTTCCCCGCACAGTCAGAGGTGCTGGCTTCAGGCGGCATTCAGGGGGTGTATTCCGACGCTGCGGAGAAATCTGAGCTGCTGATGAGTCTTGGGATCAACGTTAATCTTGCACCGGTGTGTGATCTGCCCCGTTCGAGGTCTGACTACATATTCAACAGAGCGTTCGGCACGGACGTGCAGACCGTTTCGGACGCGGTGGCAAGCGCCGTAACGGGGTACTGCGACAGCGGAATGATTTGTGTGTTGAAGCATTTCCCGGGCTATGGGGATAATCTTGATACCCACACAGGAATATCTGTTGACAGCCGCCCGATGTCCGAGCTTGAAGAGCTTGATCTTAGACCCTTCATCAGCGGGATAAATGCCGGGGCACCGGTGGTCATGGTGTCGCATAATATCGTAAAGTGTGTGAACGCAGAGCTTCCCGGGTCGCTTGCACCGGAGATGTATTCGCTGCTGAGAGGGTTGGGATTTGACGGCGTTATCATGACTGACGATCTTGCGATGCAGGCAGTGGGAGAGTACTGCGGCGAGAATACGGCGGCTGTCACAGCGTTCCTTGCGGGCGCAGACCTGCTGTGCAGCTCGGACTGCGAGAAAGCGGTCAGCGCGCTGAGCGAGGCGGTGGAGTCCGGGGTGATATCTCAGGAACGCATGGATCGGTCGGTGCTGAGGATCCTTGAGATGAAGATAAAATACGGGATCATCACGGAATGACCTCTCGTTATAGGCTTTTGATGTCTGTTACAAGAAAATGCCGTCGTATTCATCGGCTAAGCAAATACGGCGGCGCATTAATTTCTGTTCCTTTATTAACAAAAATAGTTTGACACCCATATTGACACCCATCACTGCGGTTTTTTGTGATTTTTTATGATACTTTGTATATATGATCACTTGGGGGTCGGATAAATAAAAACACCCGCCAAATGGCTCTGTGAGCCGCTTGGCGGGTATGCTTATATGCGGTGTTGACATAAAAAAGATTTTTTGACGCGGGAGAAAACCCGGAAAACAAAAGCGCCTCAACGCGCGAAATGCGTGTCGA
>CAMERU010000084.1 GCA_945935925.1 uncultured Clostridia bacterium
AAGCTAAGGCTGCTCCCAAGGCAGAAGCTAAGGCTGCTCCCAAGGCAGAAGCTAAAGCTGCTCCCAAGGCAGAGGCTAAAGCTGCTCCCAAGGCAGAGGCTAAGGTTGCTCCCAAGGCAGAAGCTAAGGCTGCTCCCAAGGCAGAGGCTAAGGTTGCTCCCAAGGCAGAGGCTAAGGTTGCTCCCAAGGCAGAAGCTAAGGCTGCTCCCAAGGCAGAAGTTAAGGTTGCTCCCAAGGCAGAAGCTAAGGCTGCTCCCAAAAAGGGCAAGAAGTAAAATAAATCGTATCATCAAACCCGCCGAAGCTATACTTTGGCGGGTTTTTAGTTTGGCAGGGAAAATATTGAAACGACAAACTGTTACAAATGATTACAAAATTCTATTTCCTATTGCATTTTTTTCATATATGGTGTAGAATATATTTATGGGCGGAGTTGCTGCCCTTATGACGAGATCATCGGAATATTTCCGTTAACATACATTTAGAAAGAACGCTATGAGAAAATTAACATATACCGCGGCGCTCGCTGCCGCAATGCTGCTGCTTTGTTCCTGTTCAAGCAGCAAGTCCGGCAAGCCCGTTTACAGCGGGGGAAAGGTCGTAGTGCTTGCTCCGTCGACAAGTGAATCGGGCGATTTTTCCGCGGCGGAAATTACCGCCGAAACTGACGACACTTCCGATACTGCCGAAACAGACAGCATTACCGCCGCAGAAACCGAAGCGTCAGCCGACGCCGAGCCCGAAACGGAAACGGCTGCCCCCGCACAGACAGAACTCCCCGAAACGGAGGAGCCGCCCGCATGGAGCGAGGGGCTCGACGATTTCTATTACCATGAATACGCCGCGTATCATCTCAATTGGGACGAGCGCGAATTTACAACGCAGTCGCTTTTTGTCGGCGACAGCATCTGCCGCGGGTTCAGGGAATACCACATCGTACCCGTGGAGAACGTTTATGCGAGAGGTTCGATAGCTGCGCGTAATTTCTTTGACTTCAACCTGTACCGCGGCGAAATCGAGGAGGAATACACCCAAGCGCTGGCTGAAGCTGCTCCGCGATATGTATTCCTATCCATGGGCATGAACGACATCAACCTGACCGACGAGGAGACCTACTGCGAGAACTACCGCAAAATAATCGACGTTACCCTCGAAAATTCGGACGCGGAAGTTTACGTTTCGGCGATAACGCCGATAGACAGTGATTTTTCATCGAATTACCGCATTGACTGCTTTAATCTCAGAATGGAAAAATTCATTCCGGACAATTACGGCGACAGGGTGCATTACCTTGATTTCGCAAAGCACCTTAAGGACAGCGACGGCAGGCTTAAAGAGTGCTTTAACGGCGGCGACGGGATACATCTTTCTCCCTACGCGTACTATGTAGCCCTGTGGGAAATGAACAGGACGACGATTTCGGACGGGGTAAGGTAAAGGAGCGGCTGCGTGAAAAAGAGGTCATTGGGCGCAAGGTTCCCGTTGGTGGTCATATGCGCGGTCACGGCTGTTGTGCTTGTCGTGGTGGGGATCGCTGCCGGCATTGGGCTGAGCGGCGGCTCGGGCGAGGGCGAGCTTCTTGCGGAGCGCAGCCTCGGCGAGTGCTCGGTCGAGATATACGGGTATAAGCCCGCGCTTTTCCCGGACGGATTTTTGCGCGTTAAGATATTGTGCAGGCAGGGCGGGAGCGAGGCTGTCGCCGACGAGCGGACGTTCGCGTTCGCCGAGGGCGGCGAAATGTTTTCATTTTCCGGGGACAGTGCAGCTCTGCGACTTACCGTACACGATACTCACGGGGATATCGTTTACGATATTATTCCCACGGAAATATTCGGCTGAGCTGCGGTGAATATTGAATTGCCGCGTTCGGCGGTGTGTTTCGCCATTTTTCGGCGTTTCGCTTATCGGCTGATCATTCAATAAAAAATGGAAATGGGGCTGCTGCGGGGCAGTCCTTTTTTGTTGGCTGTTTTAGAATGAAATGCGTCATCGCAGAAAATATTTCCAACGGGAGCATTGTCCCCGCCGTTGTGCTTGGGAAATTGCCTGTCAAAACTGGAAATTCCATTCCTTTCCTCGCGACACTTTTCGACAAAATATGACGGCATTCCCGCCGCGACAAAATAATAAAAAAGCCGTATTTCCCGATAGTTATCGCATTTGCGGGCGGCGTGACGTGATTTTGCGGAACAGGAAAATATTTCAAATAATTTCCAAAAACCCCTTGATTTAATTTACAATTTATGGTATTATATAGTAAACCGAAGAGCGAAAAGCTCTCATAACGGGGAAAATAAAAATAATATCGGAGGTAAATCAAAAATGACAAATCAGATCAAGGTACTTATCGGAAATGACACGGCGGAATGCGGCATGGCATGGGCGGGGGCGCTCAAAAATGCTGGAATGTACGCTATCACGCGCCGCTGCGACGGCAACTCGGTGCTTAATTCCATAAAATCGGAGGCGCCCGATGTTGCCGTTCTTGAGGCAAAAATGCCGTTCTGCGACGCTGTTGAGGTAATCCGCCGCCTTAAAGTCGAGAAGAAATACGTCCCCAACGTGATAATCGTGTCCAACACGACCGACCCCGCCCTCGAGCGCGAGGCTGTGTCTGTCGGTGCGTCCGTCATGGTAAAGCCTATCGACCCGGTTTATCTCACGTCAAAGATATCGGGTATATGCGGCATGAACGAGGAAAAGCCCGCTGTCCCGAACGAAACGGATCTTGAGTGCGCGGTCACCGAGATCATACATCAGGTTGGAATACCCGCGCACATAAAGGGCTACCACTACCTGCGCACGGCGATAATGCTTTCCGTGAACAACGACGAAATGATAAACTGCATAACAAAGCTGCTTTATCCCACTGTTGCGAAGTGCTATCAGACCACCTCGTCCCGCGTAGAGCGCGCGATACGCCACGCGATCGAGATAGCATGGGACCGCGGGGATATTGATGTCCTGACGAGAATTTTCTCCTACACGGTACATACAACCAAGGGCAAGCCTACAAACTCCGAGTTCATTGCGCTCATTGCCGACCACCTGCGGCTTAAATTCAAGGCGCGCGCCAACGCTCCCGTGCCCGCGTACAGATGACCCTATATTTTTTCAGCCCGGCAGCACTGTCGGGCTGAATGCTTGTTTTGGGGATATTGCTATTGTGTTTTGGGGGATTTTATGATACAATGTAAATATAGATAATGCATAAATAAATGCGCAGTCACACAGCAATATCGGGGTGAAATTATTATGGCAAGGATAATTGCGGTCTGCGGGAAGATTTGCTGCGGAAAAACCTTTTATGCCAACAGTATAAAGGAGCGGGAGAACGCGGTCATATTGTCCTGCGACGAATTGACAAAGGCTCTGTTTGACAACGACCTTGGAGAAAAGCACGATGAAATGGCGCAAAGGATCAGAAGCTATTTCATGAATAAGTCGGTGGAATTGGTAAGAGCGGGCTGTAATGTCATTCTTGACTGGGGCTTCTGGAGCGCAAATGACAGAAAGACAACGACCGTTTTTTTCCGCTCGCGGAATATTCCCTGCGAATGGCATTATGTTGACACGGACGAGCTGACATGGCAGATGAATATTTCGGAAAGAAACCGCAGGGTCATGAGCGGCATGGGCGGCTCCGATTACTTCCTTGATGATGGATTGATGGAGAAATTGCTGTCAAAATGGGAGGAACCAACCGAGGACGAGATAGATGTCCGTTACATATTAAGGCGGCAGGGCTGAATGTGGCAGGGTTGCGGCACTGTTCGGTGAGTAACATCTCGAACGCGCCAACCCACTGCGGCGCTTTTCCGGCTTCGCAGTGGGATCGTTTTTTTCACAGACATCTTGACAAAAGAGGTCAAATGTTATATAATATACAGGTAAAACAGTTCAGACCAAAGGCGGCTGCCGATGGAATGAGATCCCCGCGTTATCTGACGGCGAAAAGTTGATTTGAACCGAAAGGCACATATGATCCCCGCGTGAAAATGCGGTGTTGTTTGTCGTGCGCCTTCAGGGGCGTTTTTCTTTTCTCCGGCACGCGGGAAATTAATGAAAGGACGACAAACACATGACTTTAGTAAAATCAACAAAATCGCTTCTCGCGGCTGTACTCTGCGCGGGACTGCTTGCAGGCTGCTCCGCTGCGGGAAATTCCGGCTCGGACGTCAGCTCCGAGGTTTCCTCCGACGTATCCGAGGTTACTTCCGGTGTATCCGAGGTTACTTCCGACGTATCCGACGCTGCGGATAACACCGACAGCAGCGCTCCCGCCGAGGATAACGGTACGGCGGACAATACTGCGGCTGATGTAACGGTGAAGATCGCGGCGCTCAAGGGACCGACGGCAATGGGCATGACAAAGCTCATGGCTGACGACGAAGCCGACGATATGGGCTATGAATTTACAATAGCGGCTGCGGTGGACGAGATATCTCCCATGGTGGTGCAGGGAACGGCGGATATCGTCTGCGTGCCCGCAAACCTCGGTTCGGTGCTGTATAACAAGACAGAGGGCGGCGTTGAGGTGCTTGCGGTAAATACGCTCGGCGTACTTTATATCTGTGAGAACGGCAGCACTGTCACTTCTGTTGACGATCTTCGCGGCAAGACGATTTATTCCAGCGGCAAGGGAGCAACACCCGAATACGCGCTGAACTACATACTCACTCAGAACGGCATTGACCCCGAAAAGGATGTAACCATCGAATGGAAGAGCGAGCACTCCGAGTGCCTGTCCGCGCTTCTTGAGGACGAAAACAGCGTAGCAATGCTCCCGCAGCCCTTTGTTACAACCGCGCAGACCAAGAATGAGAACATAAACGTGGTTCTTGACCTCACCGAGGAATGGGACAAGCTCGGCACGGGCAGCTCCCTCATAACCGGTATCGTTATCGGCAGAAAGGAATTTGTTGAGAACAACTCCGCGGCTGTCGATCTTTTCCTTGAGCGCTATGCCGACTCCGTTGAATATGTTACGACCAATGTTGACGAGGGTGCAGAGCTTGTCGGTAAATACGAGATAGTACCTGCGGCTGTCGCACAGAAGGCGATCCCGCAGTGCAACATCGTCTGCATAACGGGCAGCGAAATGAAGGAGAAGCTTTCGGGCTACCTCGGCGTGCTGTTCGAGCAGATGCCCGCCTCCGTCGGCGGCGCTCTTCCCGCAGATGATTTCTACTACGGCGCGTGACAAAGCATCTTAAAATCAACCTCGGGCGGATAGATAATATCCGCCCGTTTCGGCAGGTGAAGCAATGAAAAAACGACTTATCACGGCGGGCTGTGTGCTTTTCTGGCTGGTTGTATGGCAGCTGGGCGCAGCGGCGCTTGACCGCGAGATATTCCTCGTGACGCCCGTTGCGGCGGCAAAACGGCTTATCGAGCTTGTCCCCGACGCCGACTTCTGGAAAAGTATAGGCTTTTCCGCCGTGCGCATTCTGCTTGGGTTTGCATCGGGAATGCTATGCGGGACGCTGCTTGCGGTGCCTGCGGGGAAATTCCCTTTTGTAAAGCGGCTGCTGTCGCCGCTGATGACTGCGCTGAAATCAATACCCGTGGCGTCGTTCACTATCCTCGCACTGATATGGCTGAGCTCAAAGAACCTTTCGGTGCTGGTGTCATTCCTTATCTGTATGCCGATATATTATTCAAATATGCTTTCGGGGATCGAAGCGCTCGACCCGAAGCTCACCGAAATGGCTAACGTGTTCGGTATCCCCGCCACGAAACGGTTCGCGGGGGTGTACCTGTCGCAGCTTCTGCCGCATTTTCGCGCGGCGTCGGCGCTTGCGGTGGGGTTATGCTGGAAATCCGGCGTTGCCGCCGAGGTCATCGGAATACCCGACGGCTCGATAGGCGAAAAGCTTTACATGGCGAAGGTTTATCTTGAAACGGCTGACCTGTTTGCATGGACATTTGTCATCATTGCGGTGAGCTGGGCGTGCGAGAAGCTGTTCCTTGCGGCGGTCGGGCTCGCCGTGAAGCGGATAGAAAGGATGTAGCATGAGGGCTGAAAAAATCTGCAAGGCTTTCGGGGAGAATGTTGTGCTGAAGGATTTCTCGGCGGACTTCCCCGAGGGGGGGATAACGGCGGTCATGGGGAGATCGGGCTGCGGAAAAAGTACGCTGCTGATGATACTTATGGGGCTTATCCCTGCGGACAGCGGGAGGGTTATAATGCCCGAAAAGCGCCGTATCAGCGCGGTATTTCAGGAGGACAGGCTCTGCGAGAACCTCACCGTATCTGCGAATATCCGCCTTGTGACGGGGAAGCGGCTGTCGCCCGCCGAGCTTGACGGGCACCTGTCTGCGGTGGAGCTGGGCGGAAGCGCGGATAAGCCCGTGCGGGATCTTAGCGGCGGAATGAAGCGCCGCACCGCGCTGCTGCGCGCCCTGCTTGCGGAGTACGATGTGCTGTTCCTTGACGAGCCGTTCAAGGGTCTGGACGAGGAAACGCGCAGCCGCGTAATGGAATACACAAGGAAAATGACCGCAGGCAAAACTGTGGTATTTGTAACGCACGACAGCAGGGAATGCGAGGTGCTTGCGGACAGGGTGATCGAGCTGTAATACTATGTCGGCGCGTGAGCACAATTGACTTTTCGGCGGGCTTGTTATGATTACAAAAAAATGTTCTGCCTGACGGCAATATTCCCGCTTATCATTAAAAAAGCCCGAGAGGATCATTCTTCCCGGGCTTGATCGTTGCTGCAAAAAAATACTCCGAAGCCTTAAGACCTCGGAGTATCTGTGTTTATTCGGATTTTGCGGGGATAAGCTTTATGTTATCCTCGAACCACTTTGCCGCGAGCATCGGGCTGAGAATGATATCAAGCACCTGTTCTGCGCCCTCGAATACGTTTTCACAGACCGTATTGCCGCTTTCAATGGGCTCGCAGACATCGTATGTGGTCTGGCAGCGGTATTTGATACGGCAGTACAGGAACTCGGGCGGGATATAGTCGATCATTGACATTTCCTCGAGCCACAGGAACGGCGACATACCGCCGATGCTGATGTCGTCGATAAGCCAGCCGCCCGCCGCGTTGACGTCGTTAGCGCACAGGTAAAGCGAGAAGTTGAATTTCTGCTCCTTTTCTCCGTTCATAAGACCGACGGAGAAATTCTTCATTGCGAAGCTGTTTACAACGCCCGTTTCGTAACCGCAGCAGGGGCAGACGCAGCCGTAACCGAATAGCTTTGCATTAACGTCGCGCGCGAAGATGTTCTTGTAAGCCCTGGACTTGGACAGCGCCGACGTGCGGCGTATTTCGCTGCGCAGGAACTCGAACTCGCTGCGGCGAATGGTGGGAACGGGCTTGTAGTAATAGGGTATCTGGTCAAGCAGGACGAGGTTTGGCTCCTCTGTGCCGCTGTACAGCGCCATGAGGGTCTGCTTGTTATAGCCCGTAAGCAGGAACTCGACGTAACCAGCGAAAACAGGCTTTGTCATGCCGTCGCGGAGGATAACGAACTTTGCGGTCTTTTCCATGTCTGTCGGAGCAATGGGCGCGGAGAGATCGGCGATCTTCATGAGCTTGTCGCTGCTGTCGAGAAGCGCGATCTTATCCAGCCCGAGGTCGCATACAAACACCTTTGCGAGCATTTTCCCGATATTTTCAACAGAGCCTGCCGCAGGCAGCGCCGCGAGTATATCTTCGGGGTCGTAGCTGAATCTTCCAGGGTAGAACGGGAAGTCGAACACCCTGTTGTTGAACATTCCGCTTTCAATGAGCGCGTAGACATCGCCGACGATCTCGAGAAGGTCCGCGTTGGTGATGTTCGGCGGGATCATGAACTGCTTGCCGTAAGCGGAGAAGCGATAGCGCTTGTTGATATCCAGTGCGAGCGTAACCTCGCCGCCCTGCGACTTTATTTCGCGGAGGAACTGCATTACGTCCTTGCCGTTGGTGAAGGAGTTCACCATCAGCGTTACTACCTGATTGTATATCTGGTGGTTCTCGAAGCGCATTTCGTGCGCAGCGAGCACGTCGTAAGCCTTTTTAAGGTTGCCGATATTTATCTTGGAGATTTCGAACTGTATCGAGGTCGTGCCGGAGGTGATGTGTAACTGGAAGTAGCGCATGGAAATGCGGTAGTCCTCGCCGAACATCTCATCTATCACGCGGAACGCTTCCGCGAGCGCGTTTTCGTCCGCAACGGCGCCGTTAATGATGCAGCTGTTGAGCTTGAGGCTGATTATGCTCTTGAAGCCTGCCGAAAGCTCGTAGTCCTTGACGTGCCTGCTCGCGGCGGAGGACATAAGGAAGCGGCTTCCGTTCTCGTAGAAGGCGTAGATATACTCGCTTCCGCCCTCGTCTGTTCCCGCAAGGCTCCAGTTGTACTTTGTCATCAGCACATGGTCGTTGTCCTTGCCGTACCAGCGGTTCATCTGCTCAATATCCTCAAGCAGGACATTGCTCATGCTTCCGCTTTCGTGATCCTCCTTGGTTATGCCGCTGTGCTCGTTATAGAAGCCGTTTTCGCGGAGCGTTTCAAACTGCACGGGCTCCTCGGAATTTGGGAATTTGACGGAGATACCGTTGGTAAAGACATCCTTCAGACCCTTTACAAGCTTGCTTGTGTTTATGTAGTTGTAGAAGAACTCGAAAACATACTGACGCGGGCGGAGGGTGTAGTGCTCCGGATCGTCGGGGAGCTGCACCAGCTCAAGCACGAACAGGCGCTTGTATTCCTCAACGGTGTCCATAATGCCCTGCTCGATCTTTTCGGAAACTTCCTCAACGCAGTCGTGGCGGATTCCCGCGCGGTTGTTGGTGACGTACTTGTTGGGCACGCTTACGAAGAATGCGGAAAGCTGCTCGTCCACGAACTGCTGACTGTTCGCCCTGACAAGACCGGTAAGCTCGAAGGTCGAGAAGTAGTTGTACTTTGCCATCATGACCTTTGCCGCCTCGCGCTTTGCGCCCGAAATTGCAAAGGGAATGAGGTAAACAAAGCCGTCGCGCTCCGACCAGATGAAGTCGGCGATACTCTTTCCGTTTTCGGAAAATCTAATCTTCGGGATATCGTTTGCGTCCCTGCGGAACTGCTGTATCTTATAAACCACCTCGGGCTTGCCGTAGTTTATAACGGCGATATTGAAGCTGCGCTCTGCCGCTTCCTGCTCGTCGCCCGCTTTGAGGTGCTTTTTCCTGATGAATGCGAAGCAGAGATCCACCATGTTGATGTATTCGCCCTTTTGCGAGGTGAGGGAAACGAGGTTGCTGTGCAGCTTCTGCTGCTCGTCCTCGGGGAGGGAGAACACTATTTCGGTATGGTTGAAGTTAGGCGCGGTGAGCTCCAGCTCGCGCACCTTGAGCGTTCCGTCGTCGTTCACAACGCGCAGCGAATAGCTGTTGGAGCGCATTTTGAACCAGTCAACGTTGGCGAACACGCTCTTTGCGCCAAGACCGAATCTGCCCTCGCGCTCGGAGTTGCCGTCGTTTCTTCCGACGGAGAGGTAGTAGAATACCTGTTCAAGGCGGAAGCCCGTTTCGTTATAGGTAAGCTTGACCTGTCCCTCGTCGAGGAACTCGATCATGACCTTGATGTCGTTGGATTCGTAGTCGCAGCCGAAAAC
>CAMERU010000085.1 GCA_945935925.1 uncultured Clostridia bacterium
TTGTTTGTTCATACCTTTATTATATCACTTTTGCGCTTTCTTGTCCAATAGTTTTATGCGGTATTGCCTTATAACAATGAGATTTAAAAAGATTGATTAACGGAGGTTTTTTTATGGGATTTTTTGATTCGCTGATGAAAACAGCTGAAAACACTGTTAAAAAAGAGGCTGCAAAAGCAGTAACCGGTGCGGTTCAATCCATAGGAAAAGGCAAAAATCGTTCTGAAAGCTTTACCTTTTCCTCTCTGCCGACAAGCTTGAACGAACTGCAGGCTCTGCCCGAAGCAACGCTTGATTCACCTTTCAAAACAGCGGCTTTAACTCTTGCTGTACTTTGCAGATATGAAGAGGATTGTGATGCAACATTTGAAATGCTTGATTTTCTCAAAGGTCCTGAAAGTGTAAGTGCATATGAAAAGCAGTTTATCAAAGAACGCCTTGAATGGAAATGCTATAAGCCGTTCTCGTTTTTTAACGGTGCAACTCCCGAAAACGGCTATAAGCCATCAACACCATATACCATAGCCATATATGAAAACCCATACTCGTTTGACAATGAAAATTGGGCAACTCTTTGGGTAAAAAGCGGTGGCGGTGATAATATGAGGTCGATAAAGCTTCGCAAAAAGCCATCTTCAGGGCAATGGTTCTTAAACGAAATTCAATGCCTTTCTGATATAAGAGTGCCCGCAAGTGAAGATCCCTGGGCGTGATGGATATGAAAAGTCAGATATATTATTGTTGTGGACAGCATAAAAAAGTGAGGCGAAAAAAGGAGAGGGTAAATCTATGGGCATGGCACTATTGATCGCACTGGTGGTTCTGGTCGTGCTTGCGTTGGGGATTTTTGTGTACCTTAAGTTCTTTGTCTTGGCGTATGACAAGGACGGCATGGTGTATCAGGCACAAGGCGGACCGCACGTGTGCAATCCGCCCCACAGCGAGGACGACGACCCAATTGATGGCGGTGTTACGGACAATAGCGACACTAACGCACCTAAGAGCATTGAATCGACGCAGATCATCTCATTCGACTGCCGGTTTTCCACGATGGATATCGCCGAGCCGGGGAAACCGGGAAACCATATCTACTTACTTCAGGCGAAGCCGGAGAACAGTGGCGTCAAGGGAATGTATCAGGTGCGGGACATTGGAGAGGAACACTCTTTCCGGGCAAGCCAAAATTTTCTGGGTGAGGTGCAGACTCTCGTCGCAATCTACGACCTTGCACAGCACAACGGACACAACTATACCGTGGCTGGGCTTCCTGATGAGTACGGCGCACAGCTTAATGTACAGTATGCCTCTTGTGAAAGTATCTATGCCTATGACAATCAGGATAATTTCCTGACCCTGGAGGCAATGAATGAGCTATTAAAGCTCTTTGAGCGAGGCGCGGCGATGCCGGGCAGTTTCTAACCAAAAGTAAATCAGAATGAAATCTGTCTGAATTACGTTCAAACATTGATTACGGAACATCTTCACTTTTTCTTGTACCGAAAAGTCTGCACTAAAGTACATTGTGCAAGATAATTCGATTTGTTATTAGGAAGGGGGTAACAAGAGATGAAGAACATCGTTGTCAGTATCGGAAATGGATTACTATCCGAAGCTATAATAAATATGCTGAAAAACAGTGGCGAGTTTATGCCTTGCCGTGTTTTGGTTCAGAAGAAGGGCAGTATTGCAAATGACTGTGAAGCCCTGTCTGCCGACATTCTTTTAATGGATGTGTCGTATGCTTCCGGCACAACTATTGAGACACGATTAGATGAAGCAAAACAAGTAAGGAAAAAAACTCCTTCGTGTAAGCTGGTAATGTTATGTGATGAAAACTCAACACCTGACATTGCACATGAGGTATCCTATGCAAAAAAAGATGGTCTGATTGACGCTTTCTTTTTTTCTTCCGTAACTGAAAAATATCTGACCGCAGCGCTCGTTTCCCTTTAGCGTGAAATAAGATGATACGCAATGATGAAAGCGAATGGATAAAAATACCCGACCACCATACGCCCATTATCAGCAAGGAACAGTTTGAGCAGGCAAAAGCAAAGATACGCAAGTTTTCGGTTAATAAAAAGTCGAGGGAATATGTGCTGAAAGGCAAGGTGTACTGCGGTTGCTGCGACCACGCTTTAAACAGGAGAAACGATATTCTTTAGCTTTTCTTTACGTCCTTTACTTCCAGATACATAGAAATACCTCCAAAAAAGTTAAATTCACATAACATTGTTATGTGGAATACAAAATAAATACCGCCGTTTAAGCGGAAATGTTAGAGTAGGATAACATTGTTATGTTGCGCTTATCAAAAAAGCCGTTTATTCAAAAACGGCTTTCTGCCACCCGTTAAGTATGAAATTCATAATTCGCATCATATACTGAACCGCCTTTGCTTCATCGCACTCATGAGTGATGAGATGAATGAATGAATCAACCATTATATGAGTGAGCCAGTGCAGCATATACCGGTTCACCTTTGAGCCGTAGTGAGCGCCGATTTTCTCCGACATCGCAAGGTAAAACTGTTCGATAGTTTCAACAAGGCTGTCAACGCAGTTCTCATACTTCGACCCCTGTGACTTTGTCAGCAGCAGGATAAATGCGTCATAATTGCTGTAAACATGGTGAACAAGCCTCATGACAAATTCGTCGTGGTCCACAAGCTCATGAGCATTCAATTCGTCCGGCGCAGGAGCCTGAGAAATAGCTTCAACGTCAGCCGAAAAATTCTCGTTCAGTATCTCGGTAAGCGCCTTCAGCGGCGGCTCAGAAATCGCGCCGAACAAGTCCTCCTTGTCCTTGAAGAAGAAATACAGCGCTCCCGTGGTAACTCCCGCGTCAGCGCAGATCTTCCGCAGCGAAGCTTTCATATAGCCCTTTTCAAGAAACTCCTTTTTGCCGCTTTCAAGAAGCGGCTCACGGGTTTCACGGTCAGCCATCCGGATTTCACCTGCCTTGATAACAATGTTACGTAAAAATGTTATTTTAGCATATCTTTTCCGAATTGTCAAGGGGTTTCGGGAAAAATACCAAGTATTCAACCTATCAAGAATTGTTTCTGCGAAAGAACATCTTGAAAAGCGTTCTGACCAACGGCTGAATAAAGAAAAGCTGCGAGAAAAATGCGAATGGGAAGTTGAAGCACACAAGCTTTAACCAGTTGGCGAGCAGCGTAATTATATTAAACCCACTGTAGTACGGATAATACAGCCAAGCAGCAATGAAACTCATAGACGGGCACATTATTCCTACGGTTGCACAAATGATTGCCGTTTCAAAAAGCACCGGATGAGTTTCTCTTATATCAAATACTTTACAAGCAAGTTTAAATGAAAATGGACTTCCAACAGCACATTCAAGCGTGTATGCAAAGATAAATTCAATAATGACAACAAACCAAATCGGCATAAACTGTCCGAAAATATACACACCGCCTTGCTTATTTATCGCGTCAATCACTCCTGTTGTCTGATTTACTTCCATAAGAACAGAACCGTTTACAACATACAGGCTGTAAAACACATACGCATGAACGGTAATTATTACCGTAATCAGGGCAAACATCATTCTTTCAAATCGGGTTTTCGGCATAATAATTCTCCTTAAAAATTTTGAACAAAAAAAGCTATACCTTTGGCGTAAATCAAATTTCTGTACCGTAATCAGATTTACATACCAAAGGTATAACTTGTGTCGTTACTTATTCAATTAATTGTATTTTATCATAATAATGAAAAATTTGCAAATGGGAATATTAAACAATCTTTACTTAGATTTTTGTGATATTTTTATGCCAAATCCTGCGGAAAAGAAGCGCGGCAATTATAGCCGTCAACAGTTCTGCAATAGGAAATGTTGTCCACGAGAGCCAATTCATCTCATAATTGTTTTTAGCAATATCGGCGAAAACAACCGCAAACGGAAAAACAAATATTATCTGTCGGCAGAAGGAGATTATGAGGGAAGAAACACCTCTGCCCATAGCCTGAAACACTCCCTGAAACGCAATATTTATTCCTGCAAAGAGAAAGCTTGCGGATATTATTCTCATAGCGTCTATGCAAAGAGCCTGCGTATCTCCCGAAAGCCCGAATATCTCGGAAAAAGGAACAGCGAAAATTTCAATAAGAATAGTTCCCGCAAGCATGATTATCGCCGTATATATCTGCCCGTATTTTACGCTGTCGCGTATTCTGTTTTTGTTCATCATACCGTATGCAAAGGCGGTTATCGGCATAATTGCGTCACGCATTCCGAATGCCGCAAACAACAGAAACTGCTGGATTTTATAGAAAAGTCCGTAGGCAGTAACCATAGCCTCGCTTATTCCGCCGAAAATAATATTAAGCCCGTATGTCATCGCCGAGATAAGCGCCTGCGAAATAATAGCCGGAAGCCCGACGGAATAAATCGCCTTGATAGTACGAAGCGACGGAGTGAAATAGCAGAGCTTGTTGCTTAACAATGTATTGACTTTGATGTGAAATACAAGCGCCACCGCAAAGGAAACGATCTGTCCAATCACTGTCGCATAGGCGGCGCCGCTTACTCCCATTTCGGGAAAGCCAAGCAAGCCGTAAATCAGAATGGGATCGAGTATTATATTCGTAACCGCTCCCGAAATCTGGGCAATAGTCGAGCGCAAGGAATGCCCCGTTGACTGGAGCAGCTTTTCATATACGGAGAAAAAGCTCATTCCGAAAGAGAATATACAGCATATCCGAAGATATTCCGTTCCCATTTCCGCTATTTCGGGGTTTGATGTCTGTGAGTAAATATATGCTCCTGCACCCAAAAAACCAAAAATCAGAAAAAGAATATATATTATAAGCGCAAGAAATGAAGCGTTTCCTGCGGCTTTGTTTGCGCCCTCTCTGTCCCCCATACCAAGCTTTTGCGCTGTAAGAACATTAGCGCCCACCCCCGTACCTATTCCCACCGCAACCATAAGTATCTGCAAGGGGAATGCAAGCGTAAGGGCGTTCAGAGCGTTCTCTCCGCCAACAGCCATATTGGACACAAAGGCGCTGTCAACAATGTTATAGACAGCCTGTAAAACCATTGAAATTATCATTGGTATTCCCATTGAAAGCATCAGCTTTTTAACGGGTGTTTCAGCCATTCGGTTGTGTTTTGCGTTTTCCATATTTATACCTCACTTAACAAAAATGCGCGCAGTCATCAGGCTGCGCGCCGCTTTGTAATGAGGGCTGTGCAGCTTTTGATTGGACTTACGCTTAAAGCTACACATCGCATTTATTATATCATTTCGGAAATAATCTGTCAAAGGACATTTCGACCAAAAGTTATTATTTGTGTGGGTCAGTTTTTTATCAGTAATCTGCGGTAAGCTCCGCCCAATTTTCAAGTGCCGCCTTTGCAATTTCGGGTTGATACATAAGCCCTATATTACGTTCGATCTCCGCACGGCACACCTCAAGAGGAAGCGCTTTTCTATACGCTCTTGCCGACGCCATAGCGTCTATCGAATCGCACACCGCGATTATCCGTGCGCCCGGCGGTATTTCCTCGCCCTTTGCGCCGTAGGGATAGCCCTTTCCGTCCCACCGCTCGTGGTGGTGGAGGATTATCGCCGCAATTCGGGCGAACTGCTGCGATTTTGAGAGGATATCCGCGCCTATCTGCGGGTGCCGCTTCATCAGCTCCCACTCCTCGTCGTTCAGCTTGTCCGGCTTCAGCAGTACCCTGTCGGGAACGCCTATCTTCCCGATGTCATGGAGGTGTCCCGCAATATGTATTTCCTGCGTTTCACGGTCGGACAGCCCCAGCTTCATGCACAGAAAGCACGCCATATCGCTCACCCGTCGGGAATGATTTCCGGTGTAGGGGTCACGGGCGTCCAGCGCGGAGGTTATGCAGTCCACAAACTCGTGGTATTCGTAATTCAGTTCACATTCACAGCTCATTTTGTATTATCTCCTCCACCGAATAACCAAGCCCGACAACCGTTTGACGAATTACAAACTCGGACAGCGGCTCTTTTGCGGAAACCTCGGCAGTGCCGCTTTTGAAGTTCACCCGCGCAAAAATGCCCTCCTGCCGATTGAATGCGTTTTCAATTCTTGCCGCACAATTTTTGCAGGTCATTCCACCGATTTTTACGGAATAGCGGTACTTGTATTCCGCCAGATCGACGGTTTTGGCGACCTTCTTTTCCTTATCGCCGCCCGCACCGCAGCAGCCATGTGACAGCTTTTTGACATAGGTTCTGACAGCGATAAGGCACAGTACGACAAGCGCTGAAATGATTATTCCCGTCGTCAAGTGATCATCTCCCAAGAATGTATTCCGAAAGGAGAGTTAAGGTTTTCTCCGAAGCGTGAACGGATATCTGCACCGCGTCCTCATCTGCGGTGCTTTTGTCCAGACCGAGGGTGCTTTCGAGAAAATCGCGTATAATCACGCAGTTGGTAAATATCGGGGTCGCCGCCTTGATTCCGCTTTCGGTGAGTTCTATTCTGCCGTAATGCTCCTTTTCAATGAAACCGCTTTCGGACAGCCTTTCGGTCATTATCGCGGTGCTGGCTTTGGTTACGCCAACGAGCTTTGCAACGTCCGAGGACTTCACCTCGCCGCCGTCCCGACCAAGTTTATATATTGCGAACAGGTATTTTTTCTGTGCATAAGTGAGTTGTATCTGCTCGCTCATTTCGCGCGCTCCTTATGGCAGGCGCAGCAGTTCGGGCAGCCCGAGCATTTCCCGCCGCAGAGGGATCTTCCCGCCCGTTTGTCCTTGTATATTTTTCTTCCCGCAAGGAATAAAAGCAGGGCAACTATCAAGCCAATAATTATTGTAGACATATAAACCGCCTTTCAGAAGAACCGCCGCGCCCGCATAACAGGCGCGGCGGATTATCTTATACCTTGACTTTTTCAGTGAGCTTCGTGCTTTCCTTATACGGTCTTACCAGCATGAAAATCATGAACGCAAGGACAAGCACCGCAAAAATAAGCCCTACCACATTTACAGCCCCCGTGAACAGCAGCCCGAACTGATAAATCATAAGCGACACAGCATACGCGAATACGCACTGATATCCTATCGCGAACGCCGTCCACTTTGCATTGTTCATCTCGCGCCTGATAGCGCCGATAGCCGCGAAGCAGGGCGCACAAAGCAGGTTGAATACGAGGAAGGAATACCCCGCAAGTGCCGACATTCCCATAAAATCGAGTACACCGAATACACCGACAACCTCTTCCTTTGCGACAAGTCCCATGATAGTCGCGATTGCGGCGGTCGGTTCGCCGAAGCCAAGCGGCGCGAATATCCAGCAGATAGCCCCGCCGATAATGCCGAGAACGCTGTCGCCGAGTTCAAGCTCCGTGCTGAAACCAAATCCTCCATCGGGAAGATTTCCGAACACAGAACCCGCCCAGATAATTACCGAGGACAGCAGGATAATAGTACCCGCTTTCTTGATGAACGACCAGCCGCGCTCCCACATTGAGCGGAGAATGTTGCCCACAGTCGGCAGGTGGTACGCAGGTAATTCCATAACGAACGGCGCAGGTTCGCCCGCGAACATCTTTGTTTTCTTGAGGATAATTCCCGAAATGATTATAGCCGCAACGCCGATAAAATACGCGCTCGGCGCTACCCACCACGCGTTGCCGAACAGCGCGCCCGCAATAAGCGCGATTATCGGCATTTTTGCTCCGCAGGGAATAAATGTCGTGGTCATGATAGTCATGCGGCGGTCACGCTCGTTTTCGATCGTGCGGCTCGCCATAACGCCGGGAACGCCGCAGCCCGTACCGATAAGCATAGGTATAAAGGATTTGCCCGAAAGACCGAATTTGCGGAAAATTCTGTCCATTACGAAGGCAATTCTTGCCATATAACCGCAGGCTTCAAGGAACGCGAGGAAAATAAACAGCACCAGCATCTGCGGCACAAATCCTAGGACTGCACCCACGCCCGCAACAATGCCGTCAAGGATAAGGCTTTCCAGCCACTCCGCGCAATCAACTGCTTCAAGAGCGTTGCCGAGCAGTACCGGAATACCCGGAACCCACACGCCGTGATCCTCCGGCGCAGGCAGCTCCTCCATAGGCTCTTCCACAAGCGCCGCAACGTCAAATCCGGCTTCCGCAAGGCTGTCGCCGTAGGAGCCGAGCGCCTCGTCAAACGCGCCGAAGTCCGCTTCCTCGATCGCGCCGAGGACATCCTCCGCGCCGATCACTTCCGCGTCAACAGCGGACTGTGCAAGCGCAAGAACTTCGTCCGTGAATATGTTCTCCTCCGCATAAGCCGAGGTCGCTTCGTCATACTCGGTTGAGCCTATGCCGAACAGGTGGAAACCGTCGCCGAAAAGCCCGTCGTTCGTCCAGTCGGTGACCCATGTTCCCACGGTCGTGACCGAAACAAAATAAACGACAAACATTATTACCGCGAAAATCGGCAGCGCCAGAATTCGGTTGGTTACAACCTTATCGATTTTGTCCGAAACCGTCAAGCCCTTGTGCTTCTTTTTGAGGCAGTCCTTGATAATTCCGGCTATGTAAATGTAGCGCTCGTTGGTGATTATGCTCTCGCTGTCGTCGTCCATTTCCTTTTCTGCGGCGGCAATATCGGCTTCGATATGCGCCTTTTTCTCCTCGGAGAGGTTCAGCGCTTCGTACACCTTTTCGTCGCGCTCGAACAGCTTTATTGCGTACCAGCGCTGCTGTTCTTCGGGGGAATCATGCAGCACCGCTTCCTCGATATGTGCGATTGCGTGTTCAACGCAGCCGCAGAATTTATGCTGAGGGACTGCGGGAACTTTGGATTTTGCGGCTTCAACAGCGGCTTCGGCAGCTTCTGTAACGCCCGTGCCTTTCAATGCGGATATCTCAACGACCTTGCAGCCGAGTTCCGCGGAAAGCTGCTCAAAGTTTATTTTGTCGCCGTTTTTGCGTACAACGTCCATCATATTCACGGCGCAGACAACGGGTATTCCCAGCTCCACAAGCTGGGTTGTGAGATATAGGTTGCGCTCAAGGTTCGTGCCGTCGATTATGTTCAGGATCGCGTCGGGGCGCTCGCCGATAAGGTAGTTACGCGCCACCACTTCTTCAAGGGTGTAGGGCGACAGCGAGTAGATACCGGGCAGGTCGGTTATCGTCACGTCCTTGTGACCTTTCAGCCTGCCCTCTTTCTTCTCAACGGTAACGCCGGGCCAGTTGCCGACAAACTGATTGGAGCCGGTAAGCGCGTTGAACAGTGTGGTCTTGCCTGCGTTCGGATTTCCCGCAAGCGCGATTTTTATTCCCATAGCAAATAATCCTTTCTTGTGTTAGATAAAACTAACTTATGTCCACAAAAACTTAGACAGTTTCAATCATTTCCGCGTCAGCTTTCCGCAGAGAAAGCTCATAGCCGCGAACGGTGATCTCAATGGGGTCGCCGAGCGGCGCAACCTTGCGGACGTAAATTTCAACGCCCTTTGTGATACCCATGTCCATAATGCGGCGCTTTGTTGCGCCCTCG
>CAMERU010000086.1 GCA_945935925.1 uncultured Clostridia bacterium
AGGAGCTTTCCCCCTCGATATTGAATGAAACAACGGGCGCATATTTCCCCGCGTTATCATGCGTTATATCATTGTACAGCCGTATCTTTCCGTTCCTGCGCGCGCCCGCGCAGAACCTCTCGCACAGATCAAGCTCATGCGACAGTATCGCTTCCTGTCCCCGTTTGCGGACAAACTCCGCGCCCGCTCCGAGGGCTATCACCCCCGCTGTGTTTATCGTCCCGCTTTCAAATCTGTCGGGCATGAAGTCGGGCTGAACAAGGCTTTCTGACGCGCTGCCCGTTCCGCCCTCGATAATCGTCGAAAGCGGATATTTCCCGTCCGTTATCATCAGCCCCGTGCCCATCGGTCCGTAAAGCCCCTTATGCCCCGCCGCACAGAGAATATTTATACCGTCGGACATTTTCAGGTCAAGTATGCCCGCGCCCTGCGCCGCGTCAACGATAAAGCAGATATTCTTCCTGCGGCAGAGCTCCGCAAGCTCCTTTATCGGCGTGCGCAGCCCGATAACATTGCTCGCCGCGGTGCATACCAGCGCGCAGGTGTCGCTGCGTATCGCGCGCTCGGCGTTGCGCAGCGTCTGCTCATGATCCTCAAGCGCCTCAAACAGCGTCAGGGTGCCGCCGAAACGCTCCGCCGCGGCATATATCGGGCGTATCGACGCGTTGTGCTCCATGTCGCTCGTCACAAAATGGCAGCCGTTATGCGCTATGCCTTTTATGGCAAAATTAAGCGCGTGTGTGCAGTTCAGCGTGAACACGGTGTTCTCGGGCTCCGCCCCGAAAAGCCGCGCGCACTGCTCCCTGCTCCTGTACACCGCCTGCGCGGTGTCAGCCGAAAAACGATGGCCGGAGCGCCCCGGGTTTGCGCCGTATGCGCTCATTGCCTGCTGCCAGAGCCGATATACCGAACGCGGTTTCGGATAGGTCGTCGCCGCGTTATCGAGGTATATCACAGTCTATCCCGATCTGCCCCAGCAGAGCGCAAACCTCCGCCGCCGCATCAGTGCCGCTAAGCCATATTTTAAGGTTAAAGCCGCAGCCCCTGCCGCCGCCCGACGTCCGCTCGATCATCGAGCGTATCCCGCGGCGCGCCAGATACCCCCGCGCTTTCTCCGCGAGGGTGAACGATCTTATATATACATTCATTGTTCTCATATCAAATGTCAACTCCCTTATGTGTTGAGGCGCCGCCAATTGTCACCGCGACAAAAAAAGCGCCTCCTAAACGCCGGACTTAAAAAAACAGTTCATAAGCCCGTTACATTATTATATGCAGTTGAGCGGTATTGTGAGAAAAGTTAACAAAAGGTATTTCCAAAAAAAGTCTTGAAATATCAAATAAAGTATGCTATAATGAAAAGAGATGTGTTTATCCAGACTGAGGCTCAGGGGGAGAATGTCGTAAGCGGTTCGGAAGTGACAGTTGTGTATCGTGTGGGTCTGCCCCGATTGGAATATTTAACAGCTATATTTTATAGATTATTATGGGACGGGCATCTCTGTCCTCGGTAATACATTTATCTATTTTGAGGTGACTTATGAAAGCTGATCTCCACTGCCACACCACCATTTCCGACGGCTCTCTCGGTATTTCCGACGTAATAAGACAGGCTGACAGGGACAATGTCCGCTATCTCGCAATAACCGACCACGACAGCCTTGCGTCGCTTTCCCGCGCGGCGGTGCTCGGGAAGCGCTACAACGTTACGGTTATACCTGCCGCAGAGTTCTCCGCATTTGACCCCGAAAGAGGAAGAAAGGTACATATCCTCTGCTATATGCCACAAAAGCCCGACAGGCTCGAGGGGCTCTGCCTGCGCACCTCCGAGGGACGCATGAAGCTCGGCAAGAGCATGGCGATGAAGGTGCTGGATAAATACCCGATAACCCTTGAAAGCATTCTCCGCTATTCCGCAGGGAGCAAGGCTATCTATAAATGCCACATAATGCACGCGCTTATGGACTACGGCTATACTACCGACCTTTACGGCAGCGTTTACGATGAGATATTCGACGCGGCGGACGGACTGTGCGCCGACGAGGTGCGCTCCGAGGCGGATTTTTACCCCGAGGTCAAATTCGTCACCAAGCTTATCAAGGCGTCGGGCGGAATTTCGATAATGTCCCACCCGAAGGTTTACGACAGCATCGACCTGCTCGAAGAACTCGCGAAAGATGGGCTTATCGACGGCGCGGAGGTATGGCACAGCAGCGCCGACGAAAGATACCGCGGCGAGCTTGTTGAGCTTTGCGGGCAATATAACCTCATCACTACGGGCGGCTCGGATTTCCACGGGTTCTATAACCACTACCCCATACAGATAGGCAGCAACCTGACCCCCGAGAAAAGCCTTAACAAAATCCTGAATTTCAAGGGCAAAGCCCTGTAATATAACACAAAGGAAGTCAGACAACAAAATGGATATCAAGGAAAAAGCATTACAGAAGCACTATGAATGGGGCGGAAAGATCGAAGTCATCTCCCGCGCCCCCATTGAAACAAGAGAGGATCTTTCCCTCGCATATACGCCCGGAGTGGCTCAGCCCTGCCTTGAAATCGCGGCTGACCCCGAGCTTTCCTACAAGCTCACCCGCAGGAGCAACCTCGTCGCTGTCATCACCGACGGCACCGCCGTGCTGGGTCTGGGCGACATCGGCGGCGCAGCGGGTATGCCCGTTATGGAGGGCAAGTGCTGCCTGTTCAAGGAGTTCGGCGGCGTCGACGCATTCCCCCTGTGCATAAAGAGCAAGGACCCCGACGAGATCGTCCGCACGATAGAGCTTATCTCCGACAGCTTCGGAGGAATAAACCTTGAGGACATTTCCGCGCCCCGCTGCTTTGAAATAGAGGCAAAGCTGAAGGAGCGCCTTGATATACCCGTTTTCCATGATGACCAGCACGGAACGGCTATCGTTGTCGGCGCGGCAATGATGAACGCAGTCAAGCTCGCGGGCAAGAAAATGAGCGACATCACCGTTGTCATCAACGGCGCAGGCTCGGCGGGCGTTGCTATCGGAAAGTTCCTGCTAAAGCTCGGTATAGGAAACCTTATCATGGTGGATATCGGCGGAATAATCAACCGCGACGAGCACTATGACAACCCCGCACACGCGGAAATGTCAAAGCTCACCAACAAGGACAATATTAAGGGCGGTCTTGCGGACGCAATGCGCGGCGCGGACGTGTTCGTCGGCGTTTCCAAGCCGAACCTCGTTACTCCCGAAATGGTGAAATCCATGGCGGAAAAGCCCGTGCTCTTCCCGATGGCTAACCCCAACCCCGAGATAACCTACGAGCTCGCAAAGGAAAGCGGCGCGTACATCGTCGGCACCGGCAGAAGCGACTACCCCAATCAGATCAATAACGTGCTGGTTTTCCCCGGTGTGTTCAAGGGGGCGCTTTCCGTCCGCGCAAAGCAGATAACCGAAGAAATGAAGCTTGCGGCGGCTTACGCTATCGCGGGGCTTGTCACTGACGACAAGCTCTCCGTCGACTACATTATCCCGAGCGCGCTCGACAAGTCCGTCGCAGACGCTGTTGCCAAGGCAGTCGCGGACGAATGGACAAAAAGTGTGAACAAATAAACATATATTGCCAAAAGAATGAACAGGAGCAGGAGATAGAAAATGAAAATTCCATCACTCTTCGGAAAGGGGAAGACAGTCTTTTCGTTCGAGATATTCCCGCCGAAAAAGGACGGCTCGATAGACACGGTTTATAAGACGCTGGACGCGCTGACCGATCTGCACCCCGACTTCATAAGCGTCACCTACGGCGCGGGAGGAACGGCGGCGGGCTGCTCCACAGGGGAAATAGCTGCCATTATCAAGGAGAAATACCATACCGAGAGCATCGCGCACCTCACCTGCGTTAATTCAACCTTTGCGGAAATAGATGAGAAAATACGCGATTTTGAGGAGCGCGGCATTGAAAACGTGCTCGCACTTCGGGGCGATATCAACCCCGATATCCCCCCGAAGCACGACTTCGCCCATGCGAGCGATCTCATAACCTACATGAAATCGCGCAGCAGCCTGAGCTTTTCGGGCGCGTGCTACCCCGAGGGTCATCAGGACTCCGCAAATATGATAGAAGATATCCTTAACCTTAAGAAAAAAGTCGACGCGGGCGCGCAACACCTTATCTCCCAGCTTTTCTTTGACAACTCCCATTTCTACGAATTTCGCGACAGGGCGAGGATCGCGGGCATAAACGTCCCCATAGAGGCGGGGATAATGCCCTGCACCAACGCGCGGCAGATACAGCGCATGGTTTCAATGTGCGGAGCGAGCCTGCCGGTCAAGTTCACCAAGATGATACAGCGCTACGAAAACAACGACGAGGCAATGCGCGACGCGGGTATCGCCTACGCGGTCGACCAGATAATAGACCTCGCTGCCAACGGCGTGGACGGCATACATCTGTACACAATGAACAACCCCTATGTTGCCAGAAAAATAAGCGAAAGCGTTGAAAAGGTGTTAAAGCTATGATAAGTGAAGTTAGTTCTATCAACAAAACAGAAGCGCTGCGCTACATGGGGTACAAGGAAAAGCCCGACGAGCGCATTATGGAGCTTATCTCCGAATGCGAAAGGGAGCTTCTCAAGGCGGCACGCCCGCAGTATGTATGGCGGGTTTTCAATCTCCAGAGGATCGGAAAGAGCCTGACCCTTTCGGAATGTGATTTTGAGCTCGAGGGCAGCGATATAGCGGAGCACCTGCGCGGCTGTGATAAGGCGGCTGTGATATGCTCGACGCTCTCCTCCGACACGGACAGGTATCTTAAAAAGCTCGACGTCAGCGACAGCATGAAGGCGCTCATCACCGACGCACTCGCAAACGCAATGGTAGAGCAGGTGTCCGAGGAAGCGCGAAAAGATGTCATCAACAATATGCCCGGCTACTCCACGACATGGTGCTACGGAGCGGGGTACGGCGATTTCCCGATAGAGGCTGCGCCGCTGCTTATCGCCTCTGTCGACGCAGTGCGCAAGATCGGCGTATGCTGCACCGCAACCAATATGCTCACGCCGCGCAAGACAATAATCGGCGTGGTGGGTCTTTCGCGCGGAGAGCTTGACAAGAAGCGCCGCAACTGCGAGGATTGCAACATGAAGAACAACTGCCGTTTCAGAGAATACGGCGTCAGATGCTCGGATTGATCGACTGATTTTCGCGAGCCGCCTTTTGGGGCGGCTCATTTTCATTAACGAATTATTACCCAAATCAACAGCTTATTATTGACATATAAACATATATATGGTATTATCAGGATATAAAACTTTTATACGATACGGAGGTAAATATGAAGCTTAAAATCGGCTCATGTGCGCTTTTGATAAGCGCGGCAATATTACTTTCGGGCTGCGGCGGCAATGAAAACGGCTCGACCTCCGCGCCGTCGGACGCTTCCTCGATTTCCACGGTCACGGAGAACTCAGCCGATATATCGCTCGGCGGCACGGACGACGAAGCGTCCGTTGTCACAGAAAACGATAATCCTGTCAGAACAGGCGGCTACGAAAAAATAGACGGAAGCGACCTTGAGTATGTAAGCGGACTTGCATTCGAACCGACGACAACCTCCGGCGTTTCGGGCGGACAGCTGCTGACAGTCGGCTGCGACAGCTCCGGCAAGGTAATGGCGGCGCTTGTCGACGTTGCGGACGGAAGCTCGTTTAGCGCCGAATGCGACGGGATAAACACCTGTGACGCATACTCCAACACCGCATTCATTCTTGACGGCAGACCCGTTATCGTTGACCGCGCAAATGGCACGGTAAACGTGTATGACAACGCGCTGAAGCGTATCGGCTCGGCAAGCTTTGAAAAGGCGATAGAAAACTGCGTGCAAGCGGACGAAAACACCTTCATCGGCTGCTGCTATGAGGAAAAAAGCCTTATCATCGGGACAGTAAGCGCGGACGGCAGCGTTTCCGTTGAACAGAAGATACTTAACAACGGCAACTATCAGCCTATCGACTATCGGGGACAGATACGCGAGGGCGAGCACCTTGTCAGCTTTGTCGATTACGACACGGGTTATTTCAGGTATTTCATTTACAGACCGGCGGACGACAGCTATGAAATGCTCCGCTGCCCCGACTCCGAATATGCCATAGCATTTGATGGGAAAATCATTTTCAAAGACCTCGACAGCGACTACATAAAGGTTTTCGACCCCGATTTCCCCGAGCTTGTGAAAACAATCAGCACCCCCGACTACACCTATTCGCCCGCCTATGCGTACGGCAGCAAGCACATTCTCTTTTATATCAGCCCGTATTACGAGGAGGAATACACCAAGCTTTCCCTCAGCTGCTATGACATTGAAAACGGCACGGTCATCTCTGCCACCGAGGCAGAGATGAACACCGATTACGGAATGGTCTACTGTGCCGCGGAGGGCGACGGCAAGATCTTTTTGATTGTTCCCGACGGAGGTGCCAACAAGCTTATCGTATGGGAGCCGCAGGCGCTCCCCATTGAGCCGGGCTATAACGCCATAGCGGGAAAGGATCTTGATTCCGAGAATAATAACCTTGCGAAAAAAATCAAGGAGAAATACGGCGTTGACATTTATTACGGGAAGGACGGAGTTCGGTTCTTCAACGGTTACGCCGCCGTTGCCGAAACAAACGAGGAAAACATAAACAACGCGCTTATGACGTTTGACGGATTTTTCGGGAAATTCCCCGAGGGCTTTTTCAGCGAGCTT
Source organism: uncultured Clostridia bacterium (assembly GCA_945935925.1). Taxonomy (GTDB): domain Bacteria; phylum Bacillota; class Clostridia; order Oscillospirales; family Ruminococcaceae; genus CAG-115. The sequence goes on from CAMERU010000086.1 coordinate 6,724, forward strand.
TCCGAAAAATCGACAAGCTATGACAAGATATCGGTTTATTTCACCGGAAAGATCATTCCCGACCATAACGAAAGCCAGTCGATAAACGACGCTATGGCATTTGTTTTCAACGAAAGCAACGAGCAGATAATGGTCATTGACATAACACAGACATGGGGGCTGAAAAAAACTGTCGCACACGAATTTATGCACATAATCGAGGACGCAATGTACGACATAGCTTATAACAGCGACGCATGGCGAGATCTGGAAATGTTCCAGCGCTGGAATATGCTCAACCCCGACGATTTCGAGTATTATTACAGCTACACCGACGAATACGGCAATACCATGGGCTACAACGCCGACAACGTGGGTAGTATGTACTACGATGGCTGCGGCATGGATATTGACACGATATATTTTGTCGACGGTTATTCAATGACTTACCCGAACGAGGACAGAGCGCGGATATTTGAGAATATCGCGACCTGCTCTCCTGAAACGCTCCCCGAATATTTCAAGGGAGTAAATATGCAGCTCAAGGCTGCATACCTCTGCGCCTGCATACGCGAGTGCTTCGACTGTATCACAGACGACACGGCGGTATTCTGGGAGCTTAGCATTGACCCGAAATACAACATGGATTATTTCACAGAGAACTATGACATCGAAAGCTATTGGAACGACGAGGCTGTCGGTTAACACAGTGCCTTAATACACACGACCGCCCGGGATTTTTCTCGGGCGGTTTGCTGCGTTTTTATGCATTTCGGGAATAATTTTTCGGAATAATCATTCTTCGTGGTGACAAATCGGCGTTCGGAGTTGTTATATATACGAAAGACGTCCTTCAAGACCGCAAAAAGGAGGGAGAGTATGACCGACCGTGACATTGAAAAATATGTCCGCCTGTACCACGCAATGCTGTACCGGGTCACGTTCAGCTATCTTCGCAGCGCTGCAGATGCCGAGGACGTGTGTCAGGATACGTTCCTGCGGCTGATAGGCTATAACGGAGAGTTTCCCACGGACGAGGACTGCAAGCGCTGGCTGATACGGGTCGCTGTCAATCTCTCGAAAAATCTCCTGAAATACCGCCGCACCCATGGCGAGCCGATTGAAATATCCGCCGAAAGCGCGGAGTATCCCTCCGAAATAACAGCCGAAAGCGAGCTGCTGTCGCTGATAAAAGCCCTGCCGCCCGAATACGGAGCTGTAATACACCTGTATTATTACGAGGGCTATTCGGCAAAGGAAATAGCAAGGATACTTGAAATAAGCGTAACCGCCGTAACATCAAGGCTGTCACGAGGGCGCAGGCGGCTGAAACAACTGCTTACCGAGGAGGATCGAACATGAAATACAAAGAGCTTTTCGATAAAATAACCCCGCCGAAAACCGACGACGAGCTGCTGCGCGAGGTGATTTCCCGAAAAAATGACGCCGTAATTATGTCAAAGGCTTCGCCGAAAAAGCGCCCGTCGCGCGCGGTCATGATAGCGGCAGCGGCAGCAGTTACAGCTTCGGTGGGAATTACCACTGTCGGAGCTTCTAACGGGTGGGATTTCACAAGACTGTTTGAGGGGTTCTATTCGGATGTACTGAATGATTATCCGTGGTATGTCGATACGGGTATTGACCGTCAGGTATTAACGGCAGACCTGTCCGAAATGGGAGTTGACCTTGACAAGACCGTCGATTTCGGCTACGGAACAGTGACATTTAAAGGCGCTGTCGCCGACAGCAATGTTGTTATGCTGATGTTTGACCTCTGTGTCAGCGATGACACCCTTCGGGAGTATTACAGCAAGCACAGCGCTGACGGAAAGGAACCGTGGCTAAACCTCAGCCTTGACATATCAAAACCGAACAGTATCATCACGGAGGATTACGGCTATCCTCTGTCAATACCGAGCGGTACTGTCGGCGAAAACAGAACGGGCTGTTCGAGGACCAACATTTCTTACTATCCTGACGGATTTCTCAACAAGGACAGGGTTCTTAATATAACATTTGACACCTTCTCCATGTATTCGGGCAACAACTCTTTTTGGGAATTGGAGCTTGACGAGCCGGTAACGCTCTCGCTTCCGCTTGATTTCATGAACACCGACCGCATTGAGGTATCTCCGAATGCTGATATTATCCACGACAACTACCGCTATTTCCTTGAGGACGTGGTGATAACGCCGCTGTCCATCCAATGGTACACCCGCCCGGGCGAAAGAATTGAACATCTTCCCATGCATTCCGACCCGCTTATTTACCGTTTTAAGGACGGAACAGAGGTCAGGAATTACGGCATATCGGAAAGCGCGGAATATTTGGGCGATCGCGAATTCCACTCCGCCCTGCTCGACAAGCCGATCAATGTTGACGACCTCGTGTCGGTCACAATAGGTGACTACACCATAAACCTTGACAACCTCTCATAATAAAAATCCACCCAACACAAGCGCAGGCTCCCGCCTTTCAACAATGGCAGGAGCCTTGTGCATTTATTATCCGCTTGTGCGGGAATATGCTGAACTATCCGCAAATATCCGCATAAAACAAAATCCCCTGCCGAAGCAGGGGAGAAATGGAGCGGATTACGAGGCTCGAACTCGCTACCTCCACCTTGGCAAGGTGGCGCTCTACCAGATGAGCTAAATCCGCATAT
>CAMERU010000087.1 GCA_945935925.1 uncultured Clostridia bacterium
TCGTATTGTTCAATTTTCAAGGAGCTTGTTAAGCCTCCGCTTGTCGCGGCGACTTATTTATTATATCACACTCGGCGTTGTTTGTCAAGAGGTTTTTCAAAATTTTCTTTGATTTTTTCTTGACCGCTCTGCGTGACCCCTTTTCGGGAGCCTATCCATTATATCACATCGTTTCGAATTTGTCAAGCGGTTTTTTTGAAAAAACTCAATTTTTCTTTTTTCCGCCCGCCGCCAAAGCGCTGTGACCTCGGAAAGCTTATCTATTATATCACATCGGTTCGATTTTGTCAAGTGCATTCAAGACTTTTTTCAAAATTTCCGATGTTTTATAACCGCCGCCCTCGTATCGGACAGCTTTTGTATTATATCACTATTTTCGCGCTTTGTCAACAGTTTTTTTATATTTTTTTCATCTTCGGCAATTTGATGTGTAACCGGGTTGATAACCCGTTATCCGATAAGCAACTTGCACAAAAAACACCCGTTTATCCCTTATATATTGACACCGCGCCGTCATTTGTGATAAACTGATATCGCTGCAATAACCTGTTTAATAACTTATTCAATAAAGGAAGTATAAAATGAACGGACAGACAATGCCGCCGGAAAACAAGCTCGGCGTTATGCCGGTAAAAAGGCTTGTTGTTTCCATGGCGCTCCCGCTGATAATTTCAAATCTTGTGCAGGCGCTTTATAATATAGTTGACAGCGTATTTGTCGCGCAGATAAGCGAAAACGCGACAAAGGCGATCTCTCTCGCCTTTCCCGTGCAGCTTCTCATGCTTGCCGTGTCCATCGGCACGGGCGTCGGCACATCCAGCCTGATGTCCCGAAAGCTCGGCGAAAAGAATTTCAAGGACGCAGAGATCGCCGCAAATCAGGGCTTTTTCCTCGCGGTATGCAGCTACGCCGTCTTTCTTATATTCGGGCTTTTCTTCTCGGAGATGTTTTTCGCCTCCGCCGCGGAAAACGCCGAGCTTGCCGATATGGGGATATCCTACCTGCGGATAGTCACCTGCTTCAGCTTCGGGTTATTCATACAGATAAACTGCGAGCGCATAATGCAGGGCACCGGCAACGCGCTGTGGTCAATGATACTGCAGCTTGTCGGCGCGGTGATAAACATAATTCTTGACCCCATACTTATATTCGGGTGGCTCGGTCTGCCCGCAATGGGAGTTGTCGGCGCAGCCGTGGCTACCGTAACGGGGCAGGTGGTCGCCGCCGCCTTTGCCGTGGTGATAATTTTCCGCCGCGTTAAAGAGGTGAGGATAGACCTGCGCGAGATGAAGCCGCACGGCAGAATGATACTCACCATTTACCGCGTGGGACTGCCCTCGATAATAATGCAGGCGCTGAACTCGGTCATATTAAGCGTCACCAACACGATACTTCTCCCCGTTTCGGAGCTTTCGGTGTGGATACTCGGGGTGTATTTCAAGATACAGAGCTTCGTGTGTATGCCCGTTTTCGGGCTTAACAACGGCGTTATCCCGATCGTCGCCTACAATTTCGGCGCGCGCCGCAAAAAGCGGATAACCGAAACGATAAGCTTCTCGCTCATCACCGCCGAGGCGATAATGGTTCTCGGGACGCTGCTTCTGTGCGTTTTCCCGCACGCGCTGCTCTCAATGTTCAACCCCTCCCCCGAAACGGCGGACGCCGCCGCGCGCGCTTTCGGGATAATCGCGTCGAGCTTTGTTTTCTCGGGCGTTGCGATACTGTTCAGCGCGGTGTTTCAGGCGCTGGGGAAAGGGTTCATGTCGCTTATTATTTCGGTGATAAGACAGGCGGCGGTGCTGCTGCCGGTGCTTATTATTCTTCTTAATACCGCGGGAGCGGAGAATATCTGGTTCGCATACCCCGTCGCGGAGATCACCGCCTGCATTCTTTCGGTGATATTCATGGCGCGGGAATACAAAAAGGTCATTTCGGTCATTCCGGATTGAACAGCAAGCCTTTGCCGCACGGACAAGCGACGCGCGGCTTTTTTGTCCGTCAAAACAGCCATAGTAAAACCGTACAAAAAATGTAATCGTTTTTATTGATTTTGCCGTATTTCTTGTTTTCCTATGGAAATTCCCGCGGGATAGTGGTATTATTAATATGTGGGAATATGCCCGCAATGAATATTGCCCGCAATGAACATTCCCCCGAAAAATCCCACCGCATACATATGATTCAGATGAGGTAAAAAATGAAATTCAAACCGATAAAAGCGGCTGCTGCCGCTGCGCTCGCGCTGTCGCTGACAGGCTGCTACTTCTTCCCCGCCGAGGAGGAGCTTCTCGAACCGCCCACCGTTGCCATCGAGGACGTCGCCTACTCCACCTACACCGCGCGGATAAAAACGATAGAGGACAAGGTGACCGCCGCGGGCTATGTGACGTCGAAGCATGAATACGAGGCGTCCTTCCCCGAAAGCGGCGGCACGTTAAAGAAAATATACGTCACGCCGGGGCAGTTTGTCGAGGAGGGCGAGCTGCTCGCCGAGCTTGACACGGGCGACCTCGAATACCTGACCGAGCAGCAGCGGCTTATCGTTCAGAAGGCGGCGCTGACCGCCAATTCAAGCAAGTCCGCGCAGTTGGACTACGAAATGCAGCAGAACACGCTCAAGGAGTACGAGCGCCGCCTTGCCAACTCCCGCCTTTATTCGGGTATGTCGGGGCAGGTCTGCTTCACCGAGAGCCTCAAGCCCGGCTCGACCGTCACCGCGTATAAAACGGTGGTAAAGGTAGTCGACCCCGAAAACCTGTTCATAAAATACACCTCGAACAGCCTTAAAGCCTTCCGCCTTAACGCCGAGGTGGTAATAACCGTCGGCGGCGAGGATTTCGCGGGCTATGTTTCCAAGACCCCGACAGACGTTATCGAGGGGCTTTATGACGAATACCCCGCCCTCGCCGAGGACACCGAAAGCATTTTCTGCGAGTTCACCGACGGGCTGCCGAGCTTCCTTACCATCGGCACCGTCGCGGACATTGCCGCGATATCCGCCGTGCATGAGAACGTCGTCGTTATCTCCAAGAACCTCGTAAAGACCGACGGCGAGCGCACCTATGTCACTATCCTTGACGAAAACGAGAACAAGAAGGAAGTCGACGTCGTGACGGGAATACAGAACGCTACCGAGATAGAAATAGTATCCGGTCTTAACGCGGGCGACAAGGTAGTCGTAAGATAACGGAGGTATTGCTTTGTTTACACTTCTTTTCAGGAAGATGCGCAATACCCGCTGGATGATATTGTGCCTTTTTATCGGATTTTTACTTGCGGCGGGAATGATGAGCACCGTGCCCATCTACATGGACTCCTCGCTGCAGCGCATACTTATAAAGGATATGCAGCAGTATCAGCAGGACACGGGGCTGTACCCCGGAGAATACGACGTGTCGAAAAGCCTTCAGCTGCGCGCCTCGCATGAGGAGAGAATGAGCGCTGTCGAAAGCATGACCGCCCTCACCGCAGAGCGCACCGCGGGGCTGAAAATGCCGTTCAGTAACGAGAAAATGATAGTCAGGGACGACTTTCAGTATATCCTCGGCGGCTCGAAAAACACCCGCGCCAAGGTCGTCGGCATGACAAACCTTGCCGAGCACATAACCCTTACCGAGGGCAGAATGTACGCGGGAGAACGCGCCGCGGACGGCAGCTTCGAGGTCATATGCAACGCCGAGGCGGCAAAGACGCTGGACGTGGTGTGCGGCGGCAGCTACTCCGTACAGAACAGCTTTTACAGCAAGACCGAGCCGCTCACCGTTACCGTGGTGGGAATATTCGAGCAGTCAAGCGAAAACGACTCCTACTGGTCGGAAACCATGGACGAATACATAAACGCGTTCTTCATTGACTACGACGTATTTCTTACCGATTACGTCAGCACCGGCGTTACCATGCTCTCCGAGGTGATAAGCCGCCGCTGCTTCGATTATCAGAAGCTCGACCTGAACGACCTCGATTCCGTTACCGAAAGCATAGCGCAGGACATGGAGATATATCCCGCGAACGGCTTTTCGTTCAGAATGGGCGTTTACGATATCCTGACGGAATACGCCGTCCGCGCCGAAAACCTGCGGCAGATGCTGTGGGTGCTCCAGATACCCGCGATAGTCATGCTCGCGTTCTACCTTTTCATGGTGTCGCAGCTGAACGTTGAGCAGGAAAAGAACGAGATAGCCGTTTTCAAGAGCCGCGGCGCGTCCTCAAAGCAGATATTCGCCATATATGCCATGGAAACGGGCGTGCTCGGGCTGGCAACGCTTATCCTCGCGCCGTTTATAGGGCTGCTGCTGTGCAGCTTCCTCGGCGTGTCCAACGGCTTCCTCGAGTTCGTCAACCGCACGGGGCTTGCCGCAAAGCTGTCCCTTAACGCGGTGCTGTACGCGCTTCTCGCCGTGGTCATGTTCTTCGTCACGACAATGCTGCCTATTATCCCCGCGTCAAAGCTGACTATCGTAAAGTACAAGCAGAGCAAGGCGCGCGTCGTCAAAATGTCGCTGTGGGAAAAGCTGTGCGTTGATATACTGCTGCTGGGCGGCTCGCTTGTGTGGTATTACTTCGCCGTGCGGTCGATAAACCGCCTTTTCGAGGACGGCAGCTATGTTTCCGACGGGACGATAAACCCGCTGTATTTCGTTTTCTCGTCAATGTTCATAATGGGCGCGGGTCTGCTGTTTATCAGGCTTTACCCCTACCTGTTAAAGCTTGTCTACCTTATCGGAAAGCGCTTCTGGAGCGTTTCGCAGTATGTCGCGATAACCTCCGTTGCACGCTCGCAGGGCGGGCGGGAGCGCTTCCTTATGCTGTTCCTCGTGCTTACCTTCGGTCTGGGGATATTCTCCGCGAATACCGCCCGCGCGATAAACAACAGCAAGTCCGACCGCATTTATTATTCAACCGGCACCGATATAGTTATCGACGCGTTCTGGCGAATGGAATCCAACGACGAGGACTCCGGCTACGCCGAGCTTGATTTCTCGCAGTTTGAGGAGTTAAGCGGCGTTGAATCCGCGACAAGGGTGCTGAAAACCGACGTTAACCTGTCCATAGGCGGTCAGCGGCAGAAAGCCGAGGCGGGTCTTATGGCAGTCGAGCCGGGCAAGTTCGCCAAGACCGCGTGGTTCAGGAACGACCTGCTGCCCATTCATTGGTGGAATTACCTCTCCGCGCTTGTCGACTGCAAATCGGGCGTGCTGGCGAGCCGCTCTCTTGAGCAAAAGGGCGTTCAGCTCGGCGACACCGTTACCGTAAGGTGGGGAGGAAACGACAGCATTAACCTCACCGTAATAGCGTTCGTGGATTACTGGCCGTCGCTTGACCCGACAGAAACTGTCGAAGTCAGCGAAAAAACGGGCGAAACGGAAACAAAGGATTTCCTCGTCGCGAATTACAACTATATCCGAAAACTCGTCGAAACGCAGCCTTATCAGATATGGCTCAAGCTTGCCGACGGCGCGTCAAGCGAGCAGCTGTACAACGATATCTCCGAAAAGCACATCAAGGTGCAGAAAATAACCGACTCCTCGCAGCTTCTCATAAAGGAAAAGACCGACCCCGAGCTTCAGGGCATGAACGGCGCGCTGACACTGGGCTTTGTCGTTATCATGGTGATGACGGTCATCGGCTTCCTTATCTACTGGATAATCTCAATACGCTCCCGAACGCTGCAATTCGGCGTCCTGCGCGCAATGGGCGTTTCCTTTAAGGAGATAATAGCGACCCTCGGCTATGAGCAGCTGCTCGTAAGCGTGGCTTCGATAGCGGCGGGCTTCGTTGTCGGCGGCGCGGCAAGCGACCTGTTCGTGCCGCTGTTCAGGACAATGTATGACGCGGCGGATCAGGTGCCCCCGTTCATAGTCCGCGGCTATGGCGGCGATTACATAAAGATGTATGTTATTATTGCGATAATGCTGCTCGGCGGCTTCGCTGTCCTCGGCGGAATAATCCGCAGAATAAACATCAACAAGGCGCTGAAGCTCGGCGAGGACTGACCCCGCCGATTATCGGGAGGAACAAATGTCCATATTCTCAAAAAAGCCCCCAAAGGATACCATGCCGCTGAATAAAATAAAGGCGCTGGATAAAAAGGAGCTCCGCTACGCCGCCCTGCGCGACCCCGATACCTATAAGGAAATTCGTATAGGCGGCAGGGGCGCGATAAACATAATCGGAAACGAAATACAGCTGGTCTGCGAGGGCGTGACGGTGTTCGCCTGCCCGCTCTCCGAGGTGAAGCTCGGCGAGCTTATGAGCCTTGACGGAATAACCCTTAAAGGCAGGGACAGAATAAGCGGCGAACAACGCTCCGTCACCGCGTTCTATCTTGTCGATAAATAAAGGTCACCTATAAACAAAAGCGGCGTCCCGTCACCGTAACGTGCGGACGCCGCCTTATTTATTGCCGGTTTACCTGTTCCGTGCCTCTATCTGGTCAATTACCTTCTGCGCCTCGTCTTCATCAATGGCGTTCCACTGCTCCTTTATCTCCTTGCAGATCTCTTTGTGATCGCCCGTGCAGTAGGCGGGAATATTGCTCTGGCGGTAATAGCCCGTGTCCGTCTTGGTGCATTTCGCCGAGGCAAGCAGACCCGTTTCAAGGCAGTATTTGCGCTCCACAACAGAGGAGTCCGCCGTGAAATTCAGTATCTGCGAGGTGTCCTGTATGTCCTTCATGACCGTGTTCCATACAGAGGCTACCGCTTTCCAGCCGTCGCCGCGCCCTATCTCCCTGCCGTCGTCGTAGCCGACCCAGAGAGCGCCGACATAATCGGGCGTGCAGCCGACAAACAACAGGTTCTTGCCGTCGTTGGAAGTACCCGTCTTGCCGATAACATCAACATTTTCAAGCTGTGCATATCGTCCCGTGCCCGTCGTCGTCGTGATAACCGTGCGGAGCATTCGGTTGGTGACCCACGCCGTGTCGCTGTCGATAGCCTGCGTTCCGAAAAAGTCCTGCTCCAACACCGCGTTGCCCCTGTTGTCCTCGACCTTGCTGTAAAGCATCGGCTCGTAATATACGCCGCCGTTGCCGAATATCTGATACGCCGCCGCAAGCTCGATTATCCTTACGCCCTTCGTCAGCGCGCCCAGCGTTATCGGCGAATATGCAATGTCGTTCTCCGTTATCGTCGTGAACCCGAGATTCTGCGTCAGCTGATTGTAGCATACCTGCGGCGTCAGCATTCGGCTCACGCGGATAGCTACCGTGTTCATTGATTCGCGCACCGCTTCCCATGCGGGGGTAAGCTTTCCGACGCCGCCCGCGCCCGCGTAGTTCTCGGGCCATATCCTTATGCCCGTTCCGTCCACCGTCGGGACGGTTATGCCAAGGTCGGGTATCATCGTCGAATAGGTGATAAGATTGCGCTGTACCGCCGTGGAATAGGTGGAAATAGGCTTCATGGTAGAGCCCGGCGCTCTCACCGCCTGCGTCGCGCGGTTGAATACGCCGTCGCCAGGCTTGTCCCCAAGTCCGCCGACAAGCGCCACAACAGTGCCCGTGTAGTCCGTTATAACAAACGCCGATTGTATGAGATCCTCCGCAGGCGCCGTCGGGTCGTATTTCGAAAGCACCGTGTACGGGTCGCGGTATTTCTCCTCCAGCGTGTTCTGTATGTCAATGTCCATGTTGAGATATATCTTGTAGCCGCCGTTGTATATCTCGTTCTTCGCCGCCGTGTAGGTTATGCCCTTCTCCTCGGCATAGTCGGTCAGCACCTGATCTATCGCCGCGTCAACATACCAGTTCTGAGTTATCGTGTAGTCGTTCCATTTGTACGCCTCGTAAAGCTCGTCGGTCACTTCCTCCTCAATAACTTCCTCGTCGTCGGAAACAAGCGTCCGCTCGTCAATATACCCGAACGCGTCGCCATATACCGGCTTCGCAAAGCGTACCTTCTCAACAAGCGCGCTCTCGTACTCCGCAGTGGTAATGTAACCCTGCTCGTACATATTCTGTAACGCATACTTCTGCCGCTCCTTGCAGCGCTCAAGGTCAACATACGGCGACATCTTGGCAGGGTTCCTTATCATTCCCGCAAGTATCGCCGATTCGGCGATCGTCAGCTCCGACGCTTCCTTGTCAAAGTAGTATTTCGCAGCCGCGCCTATGCCGCGGAGCGTCCCGCCGAACCATATCTCGTTGAGATAGCTCTCGATAATGTCTATCTTGGTGTATTTTTCTTCAAGGCTCATAGCGCGGAATATCTCGCGCAGCTTTCGCTCCCATGATATCTCGTCGTCGCCCGTCAGATTCTTTACAAGCTGCTGAGTTATCGTGGAACCGCCCTGCCCCGCGCTGTCAAGATTGAGCACGTCCGCACCGAGAGAAAATACCGTTCTGCGCCAGTCAACACCGTCGTGCTCGTAAAAGCGCTTGTCCTCCGTGGAAACGACCGCGTTGATAACGTTCGGAGATATGTCCTCGTAATTCACCCAGATGCGGTTTTCGTTGGCAACAAGACGCTTTATCTCCACCTCCGCGCCCTCGCTGTCGTAGGCGTAAATAATGCTGGTGGATTTCATCTCCGCGTCGCGGAGGTTGACGTCATAGCCCGAGTCCGCGAAGTCAAGCACATAAACCGTCAGCACCGTGACGACAATGCAGATGGCAATGACTAAAATGAGCAGCATAGACGCGAACGTCGTGCCCACAATGGTGAGGGCGCTGCCGATGTTCTTCATAACAGCGCTCCTGCGCTTTTTGGAAGGCTTTTTAAGCTCCTCTTCCCTGATTTTGATGTATCGTATTTTTTTCTTTTTATCCATGCTTCACCGTTCCTTTGTCGGCGTGAGTTCTGATGGGAACAGCAGGAAAAAAACCTGCTCGAATATATTATACCATACTTGAGCCGAAATGTTAAGCGTTTTTTAAAAAATATACACTCAATCCCCCGAAAAAGTATTTATCTGTAATTTTAAGTAATATTGTGGGAACCAATCCCCCGCCGCCGCAGCGCCCCACTTTGCCGCCCCGCGCTCCCGCGCCGCCGCGCCGCCGCAACGCGCCCCCAAACCGAGCGCCCGCCAACACAAGCGGCAACCCATCAATCCCCACTCCCCCGCCCCGCGCGACCGCAGCGCGCCCCCAAAATGAGCGACTATAACGGAGCGAGTGCGTTCAATCAAGTGACGCGCTATCCGTATTCTACCGAGGGAAAAACCGAAATCAATTCGCGAAGCGAGAATAGGCTATGCGAGAAAGCTCAAAAAAATCGACAAAGGGGGAAAAGGGAGAGGGGAAAGGGAGCACGA